>JADLGB010000243.1 GCA_020849535.1 Candidatus Hydrogenedentota bacterium | reverse complement strand
CGGGCATATGGTGCGTGGGCGAGCGATCGAACATGATGGGCACCTCACTCGCATCGGGCACTGTCGCATCGCCCACGCCGGTCAGGGCGGCGAGGGGATCACTGTGCAGCCGCACGATGCGGTCCGAGCCGCCGGTGCCCTTGCCCGGCTCGACCTGCAGATCCTCCTCGAAACCGCCTCCCTCGGCGGCGCGGGCCTTGTAGGCTTCGATGAAAGCGCGGGCTTCCGTCTCATTGGTCATCATATAGCCGAGGTAGAAGTAGCTGTCGTCGGTGACCCCGCTGATGGCGGAGTCCTCGCCGGGGCCATCCGGGTCGCTCGGGCACACGAGCGGCTTGAGGTCATACATGTACTTGGGATAAATCGTGTCATCCGCAGCTCGGAACTCGCCCTGGGTTGACGCCAGCGGTGGCAAAATCCCATCGTGCTCGTTCGCCCACATCAGAAACACTGACGCGCTCTGTTTCAGGTTGCCTTGGCACGATGCCCGTTGGGCGGCGTCCCGAGCGCGCATGATTGCCGGTATCAGAATGGCAGCCAGGATGCCTATCACGAGAACGGCAACGACACCGACCACGATGCTCACCAGGGCGACGATCAAGCAGGTGTTACTGGATTTCTGAGGCCCATGACGCATGGGCTGCCCCATGCGCGGCTGCTGAAGCGGCGGAGGGCCTTGCTGCCCCATATCCGCGAGCGCGGGAATCGACCTGTTGTGCCAGGAACCCGGTGTGACATGTTTTTTGCGAGACATTGGCGCTATCCCCCTTGGCTGTGGTGACTCCAGCGCGTGACGCTTCATCATAGCACAGTGGCCTGATTTCCACTAGACGCCTAGTCAACCAGATGCGGCCCAGCGCGGGGCCTTGCCCCACTCTATCGGACGGATCCGACGGATCAGACCGATCGGACAGGCCGATCCTGCGGACTGATCGGTCCAATCCGTCCGATCCGTCCGATCAGTCCGATTTGCTTTCATCAGCGCTTCAAGTTGCCAAAGGATCCGGGGCGGCCATCAGCCCCGGGCTGGCAGGCCCTTCTTCGGCGCCCATTTCAGGTCGTCGTCGGTGATGGTGAGGTCTTGCAGAATTTGCGCGCAGGGGCGATTAGGGCGGCCCGGATAGCCAAGGCTCGCGATGTCGTGCGCGTCGGTGCCGAGGGTGAACTTCGTGCCGTGGAGGCGCGCCTCCTGCACGAGATCCCGAAACCATTCCAGCGCTCCATCGGCGTGATTGGGATTAATCTCGAAGGCCATGTTCGCGGCCGCGGCGGTCTTCAACACCTCGATCAGGCGCTCTTCGTTGTAGGCTTTCAACACAGCCTGGAGCCCCTCCGGGCCGAGCACCTTACTCAGCTTGCCGTGCAGGAACGGATGACCAATGGTATCCGCATAGCCCAGGGCGGCCGCGCCCATCAGCATGTCGAGATAGTGCGCCGCGTACGCTTCGGGAGTGCCGGGGTTGGGGTTCTCGACGTGATCGAGATGGTAGTGGTTGCACGAGACCAGCACGTAGTCCAGTTGCGCGGCGATCTCGTCACTCACGGCGCAGGTGGTGGGATTGATCATCGTGGATTCAGTCCCGACCATGACCGACATGCGCGTTTCGACGGCCTCGGCCTCGGCGCGGTTCGCCTTGCAGATCTCGGCGAATTCGGCACGTTGATCGACGCGATCGATGTGCTCGGAAATGCCCATGAGGTCGAGCCCGTGACTCTCGTTGGCCGCGATCATGTCCTTGATGATCATGTCGGGCTTGGCTCCCGCGCGGTGAGTGTGCATGTGCCAGTCTTGGCGAATGCGGTAGGCCGGCGCCTCCGCGCCTCTCGCCACAAAGGCAGTCGCCGCAACCGCCGACCAGGCCATGAACTCCCGGCGTGAAAGAGAGAAGCAATCCGAAGCTTTCGCGTGATTCATACCGTGACCCTCCCGAGTGCCAGGCGCACCATACCCGAAACCGTGCGTGGTTTGTCAACGGCAGGTCCGGGGCAGGCCAGTCTCTTGTGAGTCCCGTAGGGACGGAAGATGATAGCCCACCGCGGCGTAGCCGCAACCAAACGAGGAGCGCTATCCACCGATTCAAGAAACGGACCGATAGGACGGAGGCGAGCAAGGGGGAACGGGCCTCTCGCCCGTGGTTTGAAAACACATCAACGCAGAGGCGCGAAGTTCGCAGAGGAAGGCGGAGAATGAAGAAGACGGCATTCTGGTACTGCCTCGCTCTCCGAGCGCGGCAGCACAGCGCTTCGTTCAAGTGATCGACCTAACGGTTCACTGGATGCCGTCAACCCAAAAACGTCGAAAGGTCTTGGTGAACCCCACTGCTTTGAGACTGAGAAAGACCTTGTGCTGCCGCGCTCGGAGAGCGAGGCAGTACTGAAGAGGCCACGTTGAGGTTGAACTTCCTTTGGGAGTCGTAGAGGATGCACTGCGGTGTCTCGTCCAAGACGCTATCATCCAACAGATCAACCCGCAACTGCCCGAGCAAATGCAAAGAACTCTCGCGATGTTGAGGAATAGGGATCCAGGATTTCAATCCTGGGCCAACGTGTCGTGATCGGGGTTCATGGCTCGTGAGGGCAGTTGGGTTGAGACGTGGGGATCGAGGAAGAGGAGTGACATGCGGGGTGGCGGCCCTGGGTTTTCTCGGGGTGTTTATTGGCGGGGGCCAGGGGGTATGCTGTGTGGGCGCATTCGGCGTCCAGTGGTGTTTGACCTTTGGAAGGACTTCGGGGAAAACGACATGATGACCATTTCCGATCGCGCGCTTTACGCGCGTCATCGCGCAGAGCGCAGCTCCGGCTCCTGGGGCGCCCGCGCGGTTTACGAGCTTTGGTTACCGATGCTGTTGTTCGGGAGCATCGGCGCGATCGCCTGGGCCATTCGCGGCACGGACGGCTGGAGCGGCATTGACGGCACCCTTGTTCCCGGCCTGACGTGGGGACTGCTCTGGTACTACCTGTGCTCGCGCAAGGGCATTGATGCGCGGGGCGTGGCGCTGTGGCTCGGCCTTGGGATCGCCCTTGGTGGCGAGTTGGGCTACGGGCAGTACGTGTCCTGGATCCGCGGCCAGTTTTACGTGCGGGACGAAACCCTTCCCGTATCCCCTGCCGCCGGCTATGCGTGGTTCGCCATCTGCGGCGTTGGCTGGGGAGCGCCCGGCGGCATCGTGCTGGGTTGGGTGCTGAGCGGAACGCGGTCCTATGCGCGCTGGATCGTCCGCTCGGTCCTGCTGGGCATCCTTATCGTATTGCTCTTCAACCTTGGCGCGACGCTGCTCGGGGCTGGCGTGATCGACTGGCTTGGGCAGCGGTTTGCCGAGCATTGTCCCGGCCTGCTCTTCCCCAACGCGGATCTCGGCATCTACGCGGGCGAGTTGGACAAGCACCAAGCGCGCACCGTGTACACCAACACCCAGAACTTCGCCGTGCTCATCTGGTGGGCGGCGGCCATGCTCGTGGCGGCGCTGCAACGCGACCGGAGCACGCTGGTCGCGGGCGCGGTGATTGGCGGCGGTTTCGGAATCGGCTTTCTCCTGAGCGCGCTTTGGTGTATCGGCTATATCTACGCGCCCCAATACATCGATTGGTGGAAAGTGTGGGAATTGAACGCCGGGTTCAATCTTGGTGCGCTTTACGTCGTCGTGTTGTATTGGGCGACACGGCAGGTGGATCAAGCACACGAACCCAACGGCGAGCCGCGTCAACAATCGAGTCCGGCGAATACCTCTGCTGCTGGAGTCTGGGCCACAAGCGGGTTCATGGCGCTCGGCGGTTTCGTGATGGTGTTTGCGGCAGGCTACGAATACTTTTTCTGGAGAGGCATGCTGCTAGGCCTTTTCTACGTGGTCCTCATTTTTCTCGCGACGCTGAGGCCTGTTGAGCGCGTCGATGAGCTGCGCAAGGACCTGTCGCTGGCCTTCAGCGTCTTCCTGTTGCTCTATATCCTGATCAATGGCGCCACCTCCCGGACGGGCGTCGTGCTGGAACTGTATGAGCCGGATGCTGTCGACCAGTACGCATGGCCGTGGCAGCGCGTGGCGCTGTTCGTGCCCGCCGTGGCGCTGTTGCTCGGCGCGACGCTGATCTACGTGCGACGGATCTTCCGTCGCGCGTCCGCTGCCGAGGCGCCGGTCACCGCGCCCTCACTTCATGCGGGACGGATGATCGATCTATTTGCATTCATCGGCGTTGTGGGTGCCGTGTCGATTTGGCCCAGCGAGATCGGCGTGTTGTACGCGGTGTTTCTGGGTTTCACGGTATATGCCTTCACGCGGCTCAATCATCATCTGCGAACCTGAGGGACAGGCGAACCTGAGGGACAGACACCGTGTTTCGCTGCGGAAAGCCTACGCAAATGACGGTGTCAGTCCCACTGTGGAGCGCGATTCACTCCTCGCCCACAAGCACGATGCGGTCCACGTACACCGCATCCACCTCGTTGGGATTGTTCACCGGCGCCACCCACACGTACATGGACGCCGTGAGAGCGTGCACGCCGAGGTCGACGAGTTGGTAGCCGTCACGCGCGGTTTCAATCGGTACGGTCACCTGCGCGACGTGACCGGGCGCGGCCGCGTCGTAGATGCCGCACTGCATCGCGCCGCCCGCCGCGGCGTTCGCGTCGCAGCGCACGTACAGATAGCAATGCCGCGGCGCGAGTGTGGCCACGTCGGAGCTGATCGGGAACTGCACGGCCCATTGCGAGTGCGTCGCGGGCATGCGGGCGGCTTTTCCATCGGATGCGGCAGGGTCGTCCACAAGTTCGACCCAATCGCCGATACCGGTCAAGCGAAACTCCGTTTCTTGAATGTCGAGCCAGCGGTCTTCCGGCAGGTCTTTGCACACGTCCGGTACGGACGGAGCCACTGCGCTGAACCGTGACCGCAACACGGAGGCCAAGCCTTCAAAGGGCGCGCCTTCCTGGAAACTGCCCACGTCGAAGGATTCGCATGCCCCGATGAACGCCTCGGTGGCCGCTGCCGGATCGGCGGGACCGGAGAAAGGTTGCTTCAACAACCGCGCCGAGCGTTTCAACGCGTGGTAGCGGTTCAGCCACGCATAGGTCAGGGGCAGGCGTGCCCGGCGCACACGGGCCTCGAGCACGCTATCGCCTTTCACGGCGGCCTCGGCCGCGTCGAAGAACGCCTCGGCCGCGTTCAGGTCCTCGATGCCCAGCCAGGACGCCGTGGTATCTTGGAAGCACCCGAAGTGCACGTCCGCGCGCGACGCGGCATCGCTCATGCAATCGATGTAACGGCGCAACGGCCACGCGGCGGGGCCATAGTAGCCCGCGAGGAATTCATCGATGAGCGCGTTTGGATCGCGCGATGGGTCCCACATCAGGTGCGCCAGCACCCACGCGCGCAGTTCGACAAACTCGCCGCACGACGACCCCGTGTCCCCCTGTTCAAACAGACCGATGCAGTTGTTCGCGACGAAGAAGCGAATGTTCGGTGCGAGCGACTGGATGTTGGCATGCGGGAGCAGGTATTGCCGGAAGTTTGTGACGTAGTCCCACACGTACAGCTTCCCCGCAATCGCGCTCCACGCTTCCATGTCGCGGCGAAAGTCCGCGTTGCGCGGGGCGGTCGCCAACGGTTCCGAAAAGCTGCATTCGATCGTGCACAGGCGGATGACGACGTTCTCGCGCGGACGGGCCTTCACCGGCGCCTTGCGGGTGTACTGATAGGCGAGCGTTTCGACGAGCACGTCGGGGTACTGCTTTCCGATATCTTCAGCAACCGAGTTGACGAAACGCACGAGCAAGCCCGACGGCGCGCCTTCTTCGGATTCGATCGCCGCACACTTCGCGCACTGGCAGTTACCGCCGCAATCATTCTGCGTGATCGAGATCATCCCCGCGGAGGGATCGCTGCGGATCCACTCCAGCGCGTTCTTCGTGAGTTCCGCGCGCATGGCATCGTTGGTCAGGCAGAGTTGCGCGCCATCGCTCACGCGTTGGCCGTTGATCTCGCTGTACCATTCCGGGTGTTCGGCAAAGTACTTCTCCGGGGGCATCAACTGATAGAACGTGTGGCACCAGCCGAGGATCGAGTAGTGTCCACCGAACTCCTCGGGTACGCCGTCATGGTGCCCGTTGCACTTACTGCGCGCCGCGTACACGCCGTTCAGCGCGTCGCGGTAGAACGCCTCCCGATAGCGCAGCGCGGGCGCGTACACGGTGTCCAGGACGGGAATCTCCAAGACCGGGCGCGAGGGAATGAACTGCTCGGCGGAGGTCCACCAGCGGCAGCCCACCACGTCTTCGAGAAAGGTGTAGACCGCGTAGAGCGTCCCGCGTGGGCGCCCCCCCGCGAGGTACAAGGTGTCGCCTGCGGTCTTCACCACGATGCCATCGTGCCCGAGGGCGTCCATTTCCAGATTGGGGAACGCGGCCTTGAGGCGCGCCGAAGGCCCCACGACGATCAGCTTTGCACCCGCCGGCGCGTCCTTCTCGTCCACGATGGGTAAGGTGACGCCCGTTGCCGCCGCGAGATGCTCCTGCAGCTCCCCGGCGGCGGTCCGCTCAGGCGCAAGGGCTCCATCGGCCACGACAATCGTGTACTCGGACGCGCCGTCCTTTGCCAGCGTGAGCGCAGCCGCGGTGCCCGCACAGCACAACGCCGCCACAATGCAAAGCACCCCCAACGAGATTCGCATGAGCCCTCTCCTTCTTGTACCGCGTGAACGTGCATCGACTCACGTATGAGATTGTACGCGTTTGACCGTGGCGCTGGAAGGGGCCTTAAATCACCGATTTCGACGTCGGTTTTGGACCAGCGGGTCCAAACGGACTCCTGTAAGAGCGTCTTCAGTAGGGCGGGATTTGTTCCCGCCCTCTTGGAGAGATGGTGATCCCTTCCAGCTTCTCTAAGAGCCGGCAAGGATGTCGGCGCACCCGGTCGTGGCAATGTGCGTATACAAGTCCCGGATTGCTTTCCCTCCAATTCGCGGGATGACCAAGAAGGCGGGAACAAATCCCGCCCTACTCAATGCGCCTCGCTCGGCCGCACCTGCTCATGGTTTTGGACTCTCTGGGTGCCGGTGTGCTAGCATTTGAACTCTGTTTGACGCAACGTGCGGGCGTTTTGCGCCGTTAGGATGCGGGTCCACAGGGGGATGGCGCAGGTGCAATCCTCCGCGAGTTTGGCCTTTCCCGCGCGCATAGAAAGTTAGGGATTATCATGGCGAAGATCACGAAGGCCGATGTGGAGTATGTCGCGGGTCTGGCGCAACTTACGCTGGACGAGGCGACGAAGGAACGGCTTGTCGGCGAGATGGGCGACATCCTCGGGTATATGGACAAGCTCAACGAGTTGGATACCACGGGTATCGAGCCGACGATGCACGTGCTGGAGATGACCAACGTGTTCCGCGAGGACGAGGTCACCCCGTCACTGCCGCGTGATGCCGCCTTAATGAACGCCCCAAAGACCGACGGCGAGTATTTCCTCGTGCCGCGCATTCTGGATACGGAGTAACCCATGAGCAATTCCTGGTACGAGAAGACGGCCCTCGAGATCCGCGATGCGGTCCGGGCCAAGAAAGTATCGGCACTCGAAGTCACGGACAGTTGTCTGAAACGCATTGAAGAAGTCGACGGCAAGTTGCTGGCTTTCATCGACGTGTGGGCGGATGCCGCGCGCAAACAGGCCCAGGCGGTCGATGCGAAAATCGCCGCGGGCAAAGACCCTGGCCCCCTGGCGGGGGTGCCCATTGGCGTCAAGGATGTGCTGTGCACCAAGGAAGGCACCACCACCTGCTGCTCGAAGATCCTCAAAGGCTATCGCAGCCCCTTCGACGCGACGGTGATTGAGCGGCTCGCGGAGGCGGGCGCCGTGTTTCCTGGCAAGCTCAACATGGACGAGTTCGCCATGGGTTCTTCTACGGAGAACTCTTCGATCCAACGTACGCGCAACCCCTGGAACCTGGACTGCGTGCCGGGCGGCTCGAGCGGCGGCTCGGCCGCGGCCGTCGCGGGCCACGAGTGTGCCGTAGCGCTAGGCAGTGATACCGGCGGATCGATTCGCCAGCCCGCCGCGTGCTGCGGGTGCGTCGGCATCAAGCCGACCTATGGCCGCGTGTCGCGTTACGGGCTCGTCGCCTTTGCGTCTTCCCTGGACCAGATCGGCCCATTCACCAAGGATGTGACGGATTGCGCGCTGGTCATGAATACGATTTTCGGGCGGGACCCGAAGGACTCGACGTCCGCGGATATCCCGGTGCCCGATTTCACCAAGGCGCTCACGCCCGCGGTGAAAGGCCTCAGGCTCGGTCTGCCGAAGGAGTACTACACGGACGCGCTCGGCGCGGAGATGCGCGACAAAATCCAGGCCGCGATCAAGGTGTTGGAAAGCTTGGGCGCTGAAATCGTCGAGGTCTCGCTGCCGCACACCGACTACGCGATCGCCACGTACTACATCATCTGCACGGCGGAAGCGAGTGCGAACCTCGCGCGCTTCGACGGCGTGCGTTACGGCTATCGCGCTCCGGGCGTGGCAAACGTGGACGAGATGTACCGCAAGACCAAGTCGGAGGCCTACGGCCATGAGGTGCGGCGCCGCATCATGCTCGGTACCTACGTGCTGTCCAGCGGCTACTACGACGCGTACTACCTCAAGGCGCAGAAGGTGCGCTCGCTGATCCGGCGCGATTTCATGGACGCGTTCAAGCAGTGCGACGTCATCGTCACGCCGACGTCCCCGACGCCCGCCTTCAAGATTGGCGAGAAGACGGCGGACCCGCTGGAAATGTATTTGAGCGACATTTACACCATCTCGGTGAATCTCGCCGGAATCCCCGGCTTGAGCATGCCGTGCGGCTTAACGGCCTCGGGCTTGCCCGCGGGCCTGCAGATCATGGCCAAGCCCTTTGACGAGGAAACGCTGTTGCGCGTGGCCTACACCTACGAGCAGAAACGGGGCTTTGAGATGGGCATGCCCGCCGCGTTGCGCGGTTAAACTGGCGCCCCTTGCGGCCCGGCAGGGAAGCATAAGGAACGAGCATGAAGTACGAAGCGGTCATAGGCATGGAAGTGCACGTCGAACTGAACACGCAGTCGAAGGTGTTCTGCGGGTGCAGCACGAAATTCGACGCGCCCGCCAACACCAATGTGTGCCCCATCTGCCTGGGGATGCCGGGCGTGTTGCCGGTGATCAACAAGCGCGCGGTCGAGTTGTCGGTAGCCGTGGGCATCGCGTTGAACTGCACGATTTCCCGCTGGTCGAAGATGGACCGCAAGAATTACTTCTATCCCGACCTGGCGAAGAACTATCAGATCAGCCAATACGACTTGCCGCTCTGCGCCAATGGCTGCCTCGAGATCCAGGTCAACGGGTCAACGAAGAGAATCGGCATCACGCGCGCACACCTCGAAGAAGACACCGCTCGCAACACGCACACCATCGGCGGCGGTGATAGCGGCGTGGACTTCAACCGCTGCGGCGTGCCTCTGCTCGAGATCGTCACCGAGCCGGATATCCGAAGCGCGGAGGAGGCCTACGCTTACCTGACCAGCCTGAAGCAGATCCTGCGTTACCTGGATGTCAGCGACTGCAACATGGAGGAAGGGTCGCTGCGCGCGGAGGCGAACATCAGCATCCGGCCCGTGGGGTCCAAGGAGTTCGGATCCAAGACCGAAGTGAAGAATGTGGCGTCCTTCAGCGGCGTGCAGAAGGCGATAGACTTCGAAATCGCGCGCCAGCAGCAAGTCATCGAGGGCGGCGGCCAAGTCGTGCAGGAAACGCGCGGCTGGGACGCCGACAAGGGGATTACCTTCTCGCAGCGCGCAAAGGAATCCGCGCATGACTACCGCTACTTCCCCGAGCCGGACCTCGTTCCGCTGGTCGTGGACGAGGCGTGGGAAGCGCAGATCGCCGCGACCCTGCCCGAATTGCCCCGCGCGCGCAAGGCCCGTTTCGTGTCGCAGTACCAGCTTTCCGAATACGACTCGGGCGTGCTGACCGCGGAGCGGCCCATGGCCGATTACTACGAGACCACGGTGCAGTGCGGCGTGCCCGCGAAACCGGCGGCCAACTGGATTATGGGCGACCTTCAGGCGCTGCTGACCGAGCACAAGTTGGAAATCGGCGCGTGTAAGGTGACCCCGGAGAATCTCGCGTCGATGATCGCCCTTATTGAAGATGGTACAATCAGCGGCAAGATTGCCAAGGACCTGTTGCCGGAGCTGTTCGCTACCGGCAAGAGCGCGAAGGCACTGGTGGAAGAAAAGGGTCTCGTTCAGATCAGCGACACGAGCGAACTGGAGGCCGTGGCGCGCGAGATCATCGCGTCGAATCCGGGACCCGTGGCTGACTTCCGCGGCGGCAAGGAGAAGGCGCTCGGCTTCCTGGTCGGCCAGATGATGAAGGCCACCAAGGGCAAGGCCAATCCGCAGATGGCCAATGACATCATCCGCAAGGAGCTGGCGAAAACCGAGTGACCCACAACAGGGAGCCATTCGAGCGCGGGGGCGCTTGACGGCGTCTCCCGGGAGCAGAAATCACCGTTGGCACGATTAGTCAAGAAAGCATTCGCGGCGCAGGAGCCCGACTTTTTTCCCACCGCGCGCCGCGCCGCCCTTCTCGCTGATGAACACAAAGCCGTCGATATCCGCGCGTACGATGTGCGCGGACTGACCTTGCTGGCCGACGCGTTCATCGTGTGCACGGCCACGAGTGAGCCGCATGTGAAGGCCGTTTTTTCCGCAGTGCGTGAAGGCATGCGCGAGATTGGGATCAAGACGCTGCACGCCGAAGGAAGCTACACGAGCGGCTGGCTCGTCCTCGATTACGGCAATATCATCGTTCACATCTTCCGGAAAGAAGCGCGTGCGTTCTACGACCTCGACGGCCTGTGGGGAGATGCGCCGCAAATCGCATTGAACCTCGACAGGCATTGACCGCCCAGGAAGATCTCGGAGAAGGGATATGAGGAAAGACGAACTCCCGGATAAACTGCGGATCTACCACTTCAAGCTCGACCGCATCCTCGGCCGGGGCGGCACGGG
>JADLGB010000242.1 GCA_020849535.1 Candidatus Hydrogenedentota bacterium | reverse complement strand
CGGCCCCCTCTTATGCCCACACACGGTTCCAAAGCCTCCTCTCGCGCGCCATCGACGCGATTTGGGCCTTCAAACAGCGCGCAGGCACAAGATGCACAACAGCGTAAAAAATACTTCGACGTTTCCTAGAGCGGTGTGCCATTTGGCAAGAAGGTAGGGGCGCAGGAGTCTTCGCCACGGTTCCGACATCACTTCTTCACGTACCTTCCCCGCACTCCAGTTGAATTGGACCGGCCTCAGCCGTTTGGACTTCCCCCGCCCACGCTGGGGCTTGATCGTGGGGTGCCGCATCCATCCACGGGTTCCGCCTTCGGCTCCACCCGTGGCTACACCCCTGCGCCCTTATCAGGGCTGCGAATGCGTGTTACCTATGCTCCATGACGTGCGGCGTATCTGTCTTCCTTGGCGGCTTGGCGCCTTGGCGAGAGGTCCCGTTGAAGGGTACGGTGAACGCGCCTCACCTCACAGGCATTGTGTCCTTACTGCCGGGAAGCCCACTCTTCGCGCCAGAGGATGACTTGCGGTGCCCCCCAATCTTGAGTGCTGAAGGTGCGTCACGATTCCATCGAATGATTAGCGGTGGTCAAAGATGGCGGGTTGGAAAACCCGCCCTCCAGGATTGAACGCAGATCTTCCAGAAACGTTCGCGAGAATCTCAGATTCGGAATCACGTTTCCTCGTGGGCTATCCATGGGTTCTTGACTTCCAAATTGGTGCGTTTGAATCTGGGACTCTGTAAGACAGGAAGAAAAGTGGCTCGCGATGCGTTGCGCTTACAGTGGGCGAATGATGGCCGTTTTGGGTATTGGACCAGCGGCACTCATAACTCGAGGAGGGAAAACATTTTGGTAGCGAACAACTCACGCATTCTGGCGATGGTTGCAGTGGTTGCGGGGCTGGTCTTGTCCTTCTCGGGATGTGGCGGCGCGTTCGTCGAGGTGGGCCCGGTCAGCTTCACCACGGAGATCGGGAGTGGCACACTGCTTGAGGATATCTTCACGCGCAAAGGTGGCGTTCCCATAACGCACCAGGAAGACTTCTGCGATATGCCCTCCGAGGAGGCGCTGGAAGATCAGTTCCTTCAGGTAGGCGACATCGATATCAGCAAGTTCGTCCGCTTGAGCCGTTTGGAGCTTGTGGAATCCACGATCACGGCTACCCAGGGTGACTTCAACTTCTTGTCCTCGATGACCGTACGCTTCATTCCCGCGCCGGTCAATGGAGTGGAGCAGGATCCGGTAGTGCTTGGCACGGCAAGCAACGCGAATGGACTGGGCACGGTGGTCGTGCTGACTCCGCCCGAGCCCGTTGACTTCCTGGACCTGATCCAGCAGAACGATGCGAATCCATCGAGTGAATGCCCCAAGCTGGAGTTGGAGGTGACGGTCCGCGCAATTCCCACCCAGGACGTCACCTACATCGCCGAGGTCAGCATCGACGCCTACGCGGAAATCGGGTCGTTCTGACGGTCAGTCCGGTTTCAGCATTCGACTCAGCACGTGCCGGAGCATGCTGTTGGCCAGTTCTTGCTCGCCGAGGAAGATGGTCCCCGTCTCCTCTTGACGCAACAGGTTCGCCTCCATCTCGCTGTGCGTCCTGACCACTATTTCGATGCCCGGATTGAGGGCGCGGGCCGTTTCCGCCATCTGCCGGACCTTCATGGTGTCCGGCGTGGCGATAACGAGGATGGCTGCGCGGGCCACATGAGCCTGCGCCAGAACCATCGCCGTGGACGCGTCCCCGGCCACGGCCGGAATGCCGTTCGCCCGCAACCGCTCCACGATCTCGCGGTTCTGGTCCACCACCACGAACGGGATGCCGCGCTCCCGCAGCGCGTCACACATGCGTTTGCCCACACGGCCATACCCCACCACGACAACCTGCTTCGACAGATACTTCTGATCCGTCGACATCGGCAGCGCGGCCAGTGGGTCGTCGAGAGGCTCCACGATGCGAACCGGCGCAGGCGGCGAAAGCACGGCATGGCCCGCGGCCCGCAGTCCCGCGGGTTCGCCTAGCAGCAGCAGGGTATCGTAGGGTTCGATCTTGGTGTTGCCGCGCGGCACCACGAATCCATCTCCCCTCCCAATCAACAGGATGAGCACATCGGACGGAATGCCGAGATCGGCAACCTTACGCCCCACGGCGGCCATGTTGGGCAGGATCTCGATCTCGCGAGTGTCTCCCTGTGCCTGACCGCTTTGTTCGATCTCGAGTGAGAAGCGCGGACGCGACGCGAGCGGTTCGTCCACCTTCAGCCATCGCGCCACCGGCATGAGCAGCGTACCCTGGACCAAAACGGAAGTCAGCACCGTGAAGAACACGATATTGAAGATTATGTCGGAGTGCTCGTAGCCCGCCATGTACGGATACGTGGCCAGCACGATTGGCACCGCCCCGCGCAGGCCCGTCCATGCGATGAGCGCCCGTTCCCTGGGAGAGAATTCGCTCTTCCACAAACCGATCGCCACCGCGGCGGGCCTCGCGACCAGCATCAGAAACGCGGCCACCATCAGTGCCTGGAGCGCGATGGCGGGAAGATGAGAGGGAAACACCAGCAATCCGAGCACGACGAACAGGCCAATCTGCATGAGCCAGGCCAGGCCATCGTGGAACTTCACGACAAACCGCTTGTGCGCGAAGTCGGTCCCGTTCAACATCATTCCGCATAGATACACGGCAAGGAATCCGTTCGCCTTGAGCGACTCGGCCGCACCGAAGATCAACAGCACGAGGCTCATGCTGAGCACCGGATAAAGCCCCTCGTACTCGAGGCGCACACGATTGAACAACATGCTCGCCAGCTTGCCCGCAACGAGGCCCACGGCCACGCCGCCCGCCATGTTGAGGAAGAAGGCCGGCACGAGCCGGGTCCAGTCAAAGCCGGGCTCCGTCAGCCACTGCGTGATACCCATCGTCAAAAAGATGGCCATGGGGTCGTTGCTGCCCGACTCGAGTTCCAGCATGGGCTTGAGGTTGCCCTTGAGGCCCACGCCGCGTCCCCGCAAGACCGAGAACACCGCGGCCGCATCCGTGGACGATATGATGGCGCCGATGAGCATGCTCACGAGCAGCGGCAGGCCAAGCGCCGTCCACACAAACAGCCCGACCAGCCCCGCCGTGATGGCCACGCCGAGGGTCGAAAGAACCGCTCCGCGGCCCATCACAGGACGCACGATGCGCCAGTTCGTGTCCAGTCCGCCGGAGAAGAGGATGAAGGCCAGCGCGAGCGTGCCAACGAGATTCGCCATCGCCGTATCGTCGAAGTGGATGCCGCCCGGTCCATCCGAGCCCGCGAGCATGCCGATGCCCAGAAAGACGATCAGTGCGGGCACGCCGATCCGGTCCGAGACCCGGCTCGCGAGAATACTGGCAAGCACGAGAACACCGGTGATCAGCAGTATCAGGGATGGTTGCAGCACGCGGATATCCTTGAATTATCATGGCCGGAAGAGAGACTGCGACTGCCACTTGGGCCGGTTATGCGCAGGGATCCCGATCGCTATCAACTCGTTCAAGGCATTGTACAGGACGGTCTCGCTATCGGAAAGCGCGAAAGCAAGCGGCCGCCGCCTTGTCACTGCCAGGGACTCACATCGAAGGGGAAGCGGATCAGGAGCGCCGGCATCCCTGCCGGCATCTTCAACATGCGGCATAAGCGCCGGTGCACTTCAAGACTCTTGCTCGCACACCATGACTCTGTGTTCAGACACCTGCAATGTGCGAGACTGACTTGGACCTCAGTAGTACCTGCGGTTGCCCTCAGGCCGGAAGACGATCCACAGCAACAGCCCAAGCGGCCAACTGAGCAGTCCCACCAGCAACCCCACGAGACACCCCGGTTTCCCCCTGCGGTCCGCGTCCCGCATGGCCCAGATTACACTCCATGCCCATAGGGCGAATAGAAGCAGAAGAGGTATTGCCGGCAAGAGATCGCTGATTTCTCCACGCAAGGTCGTATCCCCCTTTCAACGCATGCCGCTACTCCGCGTCCCCGCCATGGGGAAAGTACGGTTCCAGAAAGGCGTCCATCTGTGGGACGAATGGGTCTCGGTTAATTGTCGCCTGTCCGTGATCGCCGCGGATCTCGATGAGGATCTTCGGTTTGTTGGCGCGCTCGTAGAGGCCGCGCCCGTGGCGGATGGGGAAGAGGGTGTCTTCGGTGCTGTGAATGATCATCACCGGGCACTTCACCTTGCCGATCTTGTCTTTGTTGGCGAGCTTGCATCGCACGAGGAGATTCCACGGCACGCCGGGTGTGTGGTCGCTGGCCGCTTCGGGGACGGACAGGTAGGTGCTCTCGAGCACGAGCGCACCCGGCGAGACCTCGGTCGCGAGTTGGCACGCCACGCCACCACCGAAGGATGCTCCCCAAATGATAATGTCCTTGGCGGGGATACTCTTCGTTACTGTGAGCCACCGCCACGCGGCGCGCGCATCGGCGTAGACCCGCGCCTCCGTCGGCTGCCCCGTACTGAGCCCGAAACCGCCGTAATCGAACATCATCGTCGAAAACCCCATGGTCTGCTGCACTTTGGTCGCGGGATAGTGGATGGTCATGTTGCCGCCATTGCCATGGCAGAACAGCACCACGCCGCGCGCGTTTGGAACGGGCATGTACCACCCGAACGTGGTCTCGTCGCCCACAGGCATGGCGACGTCTTCATACTCCCGGCCGTGGACTTTGGGATTGATGGCCAGTGGCCCCGGTTCGCCTTCGGCCACGAGCGAGGTTTGCGCGAAGTAGAAGACCCCATAGAATCCAAGGAGAGACACCACCAACAAGAAACATACACGGCGCAGGCGCTTCCACACGCCCACGGTTGCAGCAGGAACCTTGTTTGGCGGCTTTGCCATTATGCGACTACAGTACAGCGCCTGCCGGAGGCGGTGCAAGCGAAGACAAAGCGAATGCGCGCCCCCAGACGACGCAGACATGCCCAGATGACAATAAGCACCCACAGAAGAGACAGGCGAGGGCGCCTATCCCACACGTCTATCTTCCATCTGATGTATGTTTGAGGCTTTGGAGAATCCCTGCAAATCGCGGACTTCAAGAAAGGAAGAAGCAATCCAGACTAAGCAAGCGCGTGTGGCATAAGCGCCCTCGCCTGTGCTCTTCCTGGGTCCGGGGACGACTTTGGCAGCGCTCGCGAGGCGAGGCTACACGGTCTTCCTCTTCGCGTCCACATCGGTCCGGAACTGCGTCAAGGCTTCGCCTATGGGCCGTGCATTCCCTTTGAAGATGCTCGACGAGCCGAGCACGAAAACCCGCGCGCCCGCGTTGGCCAACAGGACGGCGTTGCGAGTGTCGATGTTGCCGTCCACTTCGATTTCGATGGAAGGCTTGCGGTAGTCAACGTTCTCCTTGAGAATGTAGACGCGCTCGATCCGACTCCGGCCGAAAGACAATCCAGATCAATAGGCTGAGCGGCCACATGAACACTGCAACAAAGATCGCCACGGCAAATCCTGGCTTGCCACATGCGTTCCCATCTTTGTAGCTCCAGACGATGCTCCAGAGATAGAGTGCACCCAACCCAACGACCAGTACGAAAAGAGGTACAGTTTGAAGTGGTTCCATTTGTTGACGACTCCCTTAGTCGAGTTAGGGTTACCTAGGGGGGCGCGCTGCAGGCGCTTCCACGCGCTTGGGGGTGCAGCGGCAGTTTTTCTGGATGGCTTCGCCATTATGCAACTACAGTATCAATACTGGAGGAGACCGCGCAAGTACGGCCAAAGAGGATTCAGGTCCGCAGATAAAGTAAGCACCAGGACAGACGACAGGCTGGGGTGTTTGTGGCTGATTGGACGGATCCGACGGATCCGACCGATCAGACAAGCGATTGTGACATAGCCATGCCGCAGGCAAGCCTGCTCAGTCGAGGCAGCGGCAAGCCGCCGCACTCCATAATGGTGCTTGAGAGGCGGGGCTACACGGTCTTCCTCTTCGCGTCCACATCGGTCCGGAACTGCGTCAAGGCTTCGCCTAAGGGCCGTGCATTCCCTTTGAAGATGCTCGACGAGCCGAGCACGAATACCCGCGCCCCCGCTTTGGCCAGCAAGGCGGCATTGCGCACGTCGATATTGCCATCCACTTCAATCTCGATGGAAGGCTTCCGGTAGTCCACGTTTTCCTTGAGAATACGTACCCGCTCGAACGCACCGGCCAATATGGTCTGGCCCGCGTAGCCGGGGTCCACGGTCATCACCATGATCCGGTCTACGTAGTCCAGGAGGAACTCCAGCTTCGTCAGCGGCGTCGCCGGGTTGATCGCAATGGCCGGTGTCGCGCCCGCGGCTTGGATTTGGCTCAAGGTCCGGTGCGCGTGCGGACACGTCTCCACGTGTACCGACACGATGGCGCAGCCCGCCTCCGCGAAGCGTTCGATGTAGTCCTCGGGCTTCGTGACCATCAGGTGCGCGTGGCAGGGCAGCGAGCACACGCCGCGGGCCGCTTTGATGAAATCGAACCCCAGCGTGAAATTCGGAACGAACATCCCGTCCATGATGTCGAAGTGCAGTTCGTCACAACCTGCTTTTTCAAGCGCGCGCAGATCATCTTCCAGTCGCGCCAGATTCGCGCACATGACCGACGCCGCGTATTTCAGTTTCTCCGGCACTTCCTAACGTCCTCTCTCGTAGATGAATCGATCCACTTCCTCGCGCGCCGGCATGGAGGGCTGCGCGCCTTCCTTCAAGGTGGCCAGCGCGCCCGCCGCATTCGCGAAGCGGATCGCCTCCAGCGGCGATCCTGCCTGCCACGCAATCCCCAGCGCTGCCGTGAAGGCGTCCCCCGCGGCGACCGTGTCCACAGGCTTCACTTCATACGCGGGCACGTGGAACCACTCGTTGGCGCTCATATACAACGCGCCCATCTTGCCCAGCTTCAGCACCACTTCCCGCGCGCCTTGATGCATCAGGCGGAATGCGGCTTCCCGCGCGTCTTCAATGGATTCCACGCGCACCTTCGTCATGGCCTCGGCTTCGGTCTCGTTCGGCGACACGATCCCCGCCACCTCCACGATGGACTGCGGCACCTTCTGCGCGGGGCCCGCATCGAGGATGGTGAGCACGCCGAGTTCTCGCGCCTTGCGCAGCGCCGCCTCGACCGTTTCCAGCGGGATCTCCAACTGAATCGTGATCGCGTCCATGCGCGCGATGAGCGGCGTCATGTCCTGAATATCCGCGGGGGTGATGCCATAGTTGGCCGAGGGCGTCACCACGATCGAGTTCTGGCCCTCTTCCGCGACGAGGATTACCGCGGTTCCCGTGGACTCCACGGGGTGTGTCTTCAATCGGCTGAGATCGATGCCTTCCCGCCCCAGCGTTTCACGCTGCAGCGCCCCGAAGGCATCATCGCCCACGCACCCCGCGAAGTAGGTTTCCGCCCCCAGCCGCGCCGCGGCGACCGCCTGGTTCGCCCCCTTGCCGCCGCACACGGTGCTGAACGAAAGGCCGATGATCGATTCGCCCGGCTTCGGACAACGCGGCACCCGCGTCACTAAATCAATGTTGGCGCTGCCAATGACCAGCACATGCGGTTTGGACATCGTATTACCCCATCATTTCAACGCGATCCGACAAACCGCCGCATCATCCCACGGCAAACGCGCGCGAGGCAAGCGCCTACCCATATGGCATGCGGCCTACCGCTTGAGAGATGCCCGTCCGTGTTCGTCCGTGCTCGTCCGTGTCCGCACGCTCACTTCACTTCCGTGATTTGCTTTTCGCCGTCTTTCGCGGAGGAGTTTCGGGCGCAGTCCCCTGCGCGGCCCACGCTTCGAGGTCCGCCAACCGGTAAGAGCCACTTTCCGCCGCCGCCAGCACCCGGCCCACCCAGGCATGCCGCTCATTGATGAAATCGCGGCGTGCGGCTGGCTTCAACGACTTGTCCGCGAGTACCTCAGCCGCCTCTGCGAGACTCAGACGATACAGCAGGCTTTCCATCTGCTCGCGATTCACATAGTCGACACCCTCATGCCGATTGACCATAAGGTACTCGCGTGCGGCCGGATCCTTAAGCAACTTCACCAGAGTATGTGCCCGTGCGAAGGAGTCCATGGGCTGAGGTACCGGTATACCCAAGATCAGCCGCAGCAATCGCACATCCTGCCACGCGTTCCACTCGTCCCCGCCGAGTGCGGCAAACAGGCGGCCCGCCTCATGTGCAAAGAGCCACTCGTCGAGCCACGCGGCATGGCCGGGCGGAGTCTGCGAAAGCGCATCGCCCAACGGCCGGAGCAGCGCGGCCAACGCAGGCGCGCGCCAGAAGCCCAGTGCCGCCTCTTCGCTGGGAATGGGTCCCAGGAAATATGTCTCCGCATCCGCATTGGCCTTGGCCGCCTTGATCCGCTTTTGCGCAAGCCGAAGGTTTTCCATTCGCGAACGCGCTTCTTGCTGGATCGCATCCGCATCGAGTGCAGTCCCGAGCCGGGAACCCACGTGTTCCACAACGCGCCGCAATGCTCCTTCGGGCGCGGCCCATTCCGAGTCGCTCAGTCCTTTGCCGGTCATGCCGCCCGCGGCAAGGAGCAAGGTCTTTGCAGTGACCAACTCCCGGTATGGCGTGAGGATCGGCTCCAAGGCGAGCCTCCTGTGCTCCAGCTCGATGTCGTAGACGCCGTCGCCCCGCAACCGGTGAGCCAAAGTGCCCCATGACCCGTCGCGATCCACCACCTCGCGAAAGTCCAGGAACACGTGATAGCCGTAGGCATGCAACCGGACAAACGCGCCTTCCGCGCACAGTTGCCGCCCCGAGCGGATGTACTGCAACCCGTCCCGGTGATCGCGGAACAGATAGTAAATGTGGTCGTCGCCCCGCAACGCCAGCGAGTCCGCCAGTGTCTTGTGGATCAGCGTGCCGTCATCCCCACGCCCCGAGTTGAGCGCCGTGGACACGCGGATCCACCCCTCGGTCGTGTTGTAGGCATTGTTGTACAAGACAATTGCCCGTTCATCGCCCGCGCGATTCGAGTAGGCGAACACGTTGTCGTCCACATGGCCGGACGGAGTGTGGAAATCGTAGAAGGCAAAATGTTCGACCCCGCTGAACAAGTAACGCCGCCGCATCAGCGGGAAGATCTCCCGCTCGTGACGGCGAACCATCTCTTCATCCACGTGCTCGTCCCAGTAGGCCTTGCGGTACTCCATGCCGTACTTCTCGGTGAACCCCTCGATTTGCCCGTGGCCGAACATGGGCAAACCCGGCATCGTGACCATCAGCAGGGCCACACCGAAGTACTTGTCACCTTTGCCGAACTGCTCGACCGCGGTTCGCTCATCGGGATTGTTCATGAAATTGACGAAGCGCTTCAGGATCTCCGGACTGAACTCCAGCACGTTCTTGACCGTCGTCCGGTAATCCGCATTCTGCTCCATCTTCAGCATGTTCATGAAGGCGCTGTTGTACACCCGGTGCATTCCGAGCGAGCGCACGAAATACCCCTCCATCAGCCAGAATGCCTCGGCCAGCAACAGCGTGTCCGGCACCTCGCGGGCCACCCGGTCCACCACCTCCCGCCAGAACTCCTCGGGCATCTGCGCATCGAAGTCCGCCCGCGACATGCCATGCTCCGCGCGCGAGGGGATGGCTCCCGCGTCTCCCGCCTTCGGGAACCAGAGCCTCTGATAGTGTTTCTTGGCGAGGGTCATGGCCGCATCGAAACGAATGATCGAGAACTTCCGCGCCACGTGCAGTATCGTCTGGATGACCCCTTCGCGCACTTCCGGCAAGAGATAGTTGAGCTGGGCCGTGTCGTTCCACGGCATGCTCGTGCCGTCGTTGCCATGGTAGATGTACTGGGTCTGGCCCGATTGATGGTCGACGCGCTTGAACACCACCGCCGCGTCGCTGTGGTTCCAATAGCCGTCTTCGATGTAGATGCCCGCGCGGCCGTCCCGTGAGAGATTCTTCCCCGTGAACCGGTAGGCGGGGTACGGCGGGTAATCCAGTGATAGGAACCAGTGAGGATGCTCGATAACCCATCGCGAATAGATCCCCATATGGTTGGGCACCATGTCGCTGGCCAACCGGATCCCCCGGCGCATTGCGCGCTCCTTCAGGCTCTGGTAGGCCTCCTCGCCCCCCAGGTCCGCCGCGATGTCGTAATCGTAAAGCGAGTACGCCGAAGACACCGCCTCCGGGTTTCCCATCATCCGCTTGATTTCCTCGGATGCGGGCGAACGCTCCCAGAGTCCGATCAACCAAAGCCCATTGAAACCCCAACGCGCAAGGCGATCGAGTTCCTCATCGGGAATATGGTCCAGGCGATAGATGTCGCGCTGGTACGTCTTGGATAGCTGATCCATCCAGACATACACCGTCTTCGCAATGAGCACGACGTTCGACATCCAGTCCGCGTCCCGGGAGAACCGCTCCGGTTCCGGGTAGCCGTCCCAGTCTGCACCCTGCTGGCGCCCGAACCGGAGGACCTCCGCCGTCCCCTGCACGAAACCACGCTGAATCGTCTCTTCCCGCAGGATACCGCGCACGAGGATCAGGCGATTCAACAGACTCTTGGGAAGCAGGTGGCCCCAGCGTGCTCGAATAAACTCTAGTTGATCTTCCAACGAATCCGGCGCGGCGCGCATCGGGGCCCGCAGGCACTCGATGAGCGTGTCGTCCAGACCCGCCACTTGGGGCTGCGAGGCAAAGAAATTGTCCAGCGACGTCATCAGCGTCCTGTACCGCGCCCGCTTCGACAGCTCCTGGTCCGGAAAGAGTGGGTGAAATGATCGGAGCGCCCGATTGCCGTGCGCCAGCCACAAGAGGATCATCTCGCAGACCACCATGTCTCTGTTCGACCGCCGGCCTTGCGACTCCTTCAGGAAGTCTCCGGGCTTCTCCGTGCCCAGCAACACGTCCTGCGGCGGGAAAAGGTCCACAAACGCCGGGGGGGAATTCCGCACGATGGCGTCTCCCTTCCCGGCGCGCGCCGCGTTCAGTCCCGCCTCGAGCACGCCGGGGTGCTGTTCCCAGCAGTACAGGTCCGTGATGTACCGCAAGATCTCCGTCAGAAGACCAAGCGTGAGAACCTGACCCGCCGTGATGGCGCTGGTCTCCGGGCTGGCCCCGTCCCGCTCGAGATTCACCGCCTGGACAAACTTCCGGACCGTATGGATGTTCGTCTTTGCGTCGCCACCTTCGCTCGCCACGATCAACGACCGGACATCAAGGCGTTCCCATCGCTCCCGGCAAAGGTGGAATCCGAAAGGAAAATAAGTGCTGGGCTGATAGTCGTGAAGGGGGTGTTCCATTGCTTAGCAACCTATAGTGAGAATAATGAGAATGAGGCAAAAAGTAACAACAACAGTGCCATTCAAATAGGTAAGGTCCGGCGTTGGATCGACGCAACAACACTCGGATCCCGTCAACGTTAGAGGCATAGGCACGCGTAGAGCATAGCCGAAGCACGCCCTCGAATACCACCGGATGCCCCCAGAAGTCAGAAGAGAATACCACCTTTCCATTTCTTATAAATATGATAAACTAACTGTAGATAGTCTCGGTGTGTGAAAGGGAGAGCCGGGAGGGCGCCGGTGTCTCCCGAGGACTGGGAGGAGGTGGTTTCGGGCAGAGGAGAGAGATTTGCTGAGCGCGGCAGCACAGCGCTTCGTTCAAGAGATCAACCTGACGGCCCACATCGTCTTCTACGCACCTCTTTGATTCTAAGATGTCTGGCAAGGCCGCAGGTGCATAGCCCCGGGTGGAGCCGCAGGCGGAACCCGGGGATCGCTTCCTTACGTACCTTCCCAGCGCTCCTGTTGAATTGGACCAGCCTCAGCCGCTTGGACTTCCCCCGCCCACGCTGGGGCTGGATCGTGAGGTGCCGCATCCATCCACGGGTTCCGCCTGCGGCTCCACCCGTGGCTACATGCCTGCGCCCTTGTCAGGGCTGCGGATGCGTGTCCGCTATGCTTCAGGACGTGCGGCGTATCTGTCTTGCTTGGCGGCTTGGCGCCTTTGCGAGAGGTCCCGTTGAAGACTCACGGTGAATGCACCTCGCCTCATCGTCACAGGCCTCGTCTCCTCATTATTGGGAAGCCCATCTTTCGCGCGAAAGGGCGACGTGCATTTCTCCCTCGCCAAGGCGTTGCCCATCAAGAACCATGAGCGCTACTGCCCGATCGAATGCGCAAGTTGTTTACGATGCTAACGGATAGATACCCACAAAGTCCCGGAGGGACGGGCAGAGCTTATAGTCGGTGGATGCGCGTCGCGTTTCATGTGGCTCTTGACCGAAGATTGGTATAGGGATGACGTCGTCAAGGCACGCGGTTTCTGCCGTCCCTCCGGGACTGCACGAAGAGGGGGCGCAGAGAACCCCGGATTGAAATCCGGGGCTACTTTCTGTCGTCCCTACGGGACTGACGGGCGGGACTTGTAGGGCAGCGCTACGCGTAGCCGGACTTTTGAAACACGCCCGAAGGTTTTGGACACGACGGACTTGCCCTCGTGGAGGCGACGGGACCACGTAGCCCAAGGCTGGTACAACGTAAGTTCCTTATCTATAGATAGTTGTGGCAACTTCAGTGCCATTCGTGTCTGTCCCACCTTTACGAGAGGTATAGGCACGGGAAGAGGATAGCCGGAGTACGCCCACGAATGCCGACGGATGCCCCACAAACTCAGGTCGAAAATATCCTCTGTTGTTTTTGCGGAAATGTGATAAACTAATGGTAGGTAGGCTCGGTTTGTGAAAAGAAAGAGTGCGACCGCACGGGGGCGCTGGAAGGGGGTGGTTTCGGGCAGAGTCGAGAATCTCGCCTGGTTGGACCTTATTCACTCTTCATTTCTCTGAAACGTGACACTCAAGTGGGGTGGTCTGCGGACCGCAAATGAGAGAAAGAGGTTAGTAAGATGAGGAAAAGAGGTTTCACGCTGATTGAACTGCTCGTCGTGATTGCAATCATCGGTATCTTAGCGGCGATCCTGCTTCCGGCGCTGGCGCGTGCGCGCGAAGCGGCGCGGCGGGCAAGCTGCCAGAACAATCTCAAGCAAATGGGCATCATCTTCAAGATGTTTGCCAATGAAAGCCAAGGCCAAGCGTGGCCGCAGTTGCATGGGGACGAGCCATTCGCCGATGAGTCGGAACCGGGTCTCGGCGATGAACTCACGGATGACGAGGTCGAGGCCCTCGGGTGCACCGATCCCGTCGACGACCAGGACTTCAGCCCGAACTGGTTCGATATCTCCCCTGAATATCTGACGGATCCGGCTGTGATGCTTTGTCCATCGGATGAAGCTTCAAGCGAAGGGCCCGACGAAGCATTAGAGGTCCTCAAACAGGATCCCGCGAACCCGGCGCCGTGCCCCTACATCGGTCTGGCAACCAATGCAGACGCGAGCTATGTCTATATCGGTTACGTTCTTGACCGTGTAGAAGATACCGATCCGACGATGAACTCAGGCCTGCTGGGTCTGCCCGCGGGTGTGACCTTCAGTATCCAGATGGCCGGCGTTGTGGCGTGGATGCAGACCTCGGCCTTGAGCGGCCTTGACGACGAGATGGCTGATAAGACCGATCAACCGATCGATTTGAGCCCTCTTGGCATGGCGGGCAACGGTAATGCCGGCGGCAACATCGTCAACCGTCTTCGCGAGGGGGTCGAGCGATTCATGATCACCGACATCAATAACGCCGCAGGTTCCGCCATGTCGCAGAGCGAACTGGCTGTGATGTGGGACGTCATCGCTTCAAGCGAAGCGATGGTGCTGGATCCTTCGGAGTATGGTGCCGGTACCAACATGTACAACCACATCCCGGGTGGATGCAACGTGCTCTATATGGACGGCCATGTTGAGTTCACCAAGTACCCAGGGAAATTCCCCGCAAACAAGACCTTTGCGGGATTGGCGAGTTTCTTTGGCTGATCGTCCGGTAGTTCTTCCTGTGCAGCCAACGCGGGTGCGTTGGCTGCACGTTTTTTCCACTGCCGAAGCATCTGACGTCTCAGGTCTCAAGTGCTGACTGGCGGTTCGTGAGCAGGTCGAAATACGACCCGGTCAGCAGATCGGAATCGCCAATTCCGAACACCTCGCGCAGATGCGCCAGCTTCGCATAGCCGTCCGTATCATCGTACGTACCTGAGAGCACGGCCTCGAACTCGATAAACTGCCCCAGGCCCTCGACGCGATCCAGGTGAATACGCACGTTCTCCCACAGCCACAGCGTCCGCACCTTACGCACCTCACCGAGCGTCCCGAAGGACGCGTTTAGCAAGATGCCCATGGAAGGGCGTACAGGTTCAAGGAGGTAGTCGCTGCCCTTGACCGCGGCCACATCGGGGCGGCGGTAATAGATCAGGCAGCTCTCTCCCGGCTCCGAGGTACGCATCTTCAGGCGCCCCTCCGGCACGCGAAAGAACGTGTCCACCTGCCGGATATCGCCCTCCAGGCGCGCACCAACACGTTCACAGGCCGCCGCGGCCGCATCCCAGTCTCGCAATCGAGCTTTCAGTTCAATGTTCCGCACGGGTCGCCTCCCTCCGCAGTCGAAACCACAATCATAGCAGCACGCTTGGAAGAATCTTCTGTGGCGTGAAGCGGGGAGCGCCGGCATCCCTGCAGACTCTTAAAGTGCCCCACACTACTCGCAGCGAGCAGTAGCGCCGCGTGTATCGACGGAGACGCTCATCGAATTCACGCGGGGACGGAAGATCCGTAATTCCTCCTCAGTTTCACCAATCCCCCCCGAAGCCGTAACAGGACGGGGCTGACAGAAGTCATTGTGCGAGCGTAACATCCCCCGGCGCTCCGCGCCACCCCCTTCAAAGGGGGAATAAGATGCGACGATTCATTGGTGCTTTTTGACGATTCCCGTCTTCGTGCAGTCTTTTGATCTTGTGCTCCGTCGTGCGTACCGACTTCTGTCGGTTGTGTCTTCAAAGGGGGAATTCCACAACACCATAACAGTGATTAAAAGGATAGATTTAGGGTAACGCTCGGGCTTGTGACCCGAAGTACAAGCGGTCCGAAGGGCGCTCTGAATTCCCCCTTCGAAGGGGGTGGCCCGTAGGGCCGGGGGATGTTGCGCCCCCACAGTGACTTCTGACGGTCTCATCAAAGAGGGGCAACTGCAAATCCTCCCTTTGTGACACAGTCCCTAGACCACTCCAGCCATTGACAACGCGAAGGAGTCTTGGTAGGATTTACTCGTGAACGTGTTCACGATTGAATCCAATCCTTGAAGGATGGATTCTGTTCGACGCGTGACGGTTGTGCCGAGGGGGAATGACCACGCGTGAGTGTCACTCCACGTCTTTTCCCCGCACGGGGTGCGCCACTCGTTTGCCCAGCGCTCTACACGCATGGCGTGCCCCACTTCCACTGCCCAATCTTCCGCGCGCCCAAACACCGTTGGCAACCGCAGGTCACAGCTTGGAGGAATGGATGATGCGAGACGCGACCGAGCGCAATCCCACATGTTCAGGCGGTTGGCCGGCCTTCCCAGTAGTGGTTGGCCGCGCGATGGTGGCCATCCTGTTGTTACCCTGCACACTGGCGCGGGCCGCGGACGGGGACTTCGTCCGGGCGGGCGCCTTGGGCGGTGGCATGAACGATTACGCACGCGCGGTCGCGGTGGACGATTCGGACAATGTCTACGTCACCGGCGAGTTCAGCAGCACGGCGGACTTCGACCCGGGCGCAGCCACCTATGGCCTGACGTCCCAGGGCAGCACGGATATCTACGCATGCAAGCTGGATAGCGATGGCGCTCTTGTATGGGCGGTCGCCGTGGGTGGCACCCTCGCCGACGTGGGAAATGCCATCGCCGTGGACGGCAGCGGCAATGTCTTCGTGACCGGATATTTCACAGGCACCGTGGACTTCGATCCGGGCGCCGGTACCTACAGCCTGACTTCGTCGAGCAATTCGATCGACATCTTCGTGCTCAAGCTGGACAGCAGCGGCGCCTTCATCTGGGCTTGCGGATTGGGTTGCCCCGACGTGGCCGGGAACCACGACGACCGGGGGCATGCGATTGCGGCGGATGCCAGCGGCAATGTATATGTGACGGGCCGCTACCATAACACGGTCGATTTCGATCCCGGCGCCGGCACGCAGAATCTGACGTCCAACGGGAACAACGACATCTTCGTGTGCAAGCTGGACGCGGATGGCGCTCTCGTGTGGGCCAAGGGCATGGGTGGCGCCAGTGAAGAGTACGGCTACGGTATCGCAGTAGATAGTGCCGGAAACGTTTTTATTACGGGGACTTTCGGCGCCGCGGCGGATTTCGATCCCGGCTCAGGTACGTTTGATCTGATCGCGCAGAATTTCGACGGCTACGTATGCCGGCTGGATGCCGCCGGTGATTTTGTCTGGGCCGGGCAACTGGGCGGTCCCGGCTTCGACGGTGGCATGGACATCGCGCTTGACACGGACGGGAATGTTTACTCGATAGGTAACTTCGTCGACACGGCGGACCTCGATCCCGGCGCCGGCACGTACAACCTCACCTCATCGTACGCCGCGACCTACGTGTCCAAGCTGGATGGGTCCGGCGCTTTTGTCTGGGCCAAGGGTTTTGTGGGGGACCCCGTGACAGGCACGGGCATTGCCGTCG
>JADLGB010000241.1 GCA_020849535.1 Candidatus Hydrogenedentota bacterium | reverse complement strand
GGCCCCCTCTTATGCCCACACACGGTTCCAAAGCCTCCTCTCGCGCGCCATCGACGCGATTTGGGCCTTCAAACAGCGCGCAGGCACAAGATGCACAACAGCGTAAAAATACTTCGACGTTTCCTCAAAGGGGGTGGCCCACAGGGTCGGGGGATGTTGAGCCCATAGACGCGACATTCACGAATGAGAGGCTGGGAACCGGCGATGGCGGTATCCCGGTGCTGGGCGGCACCAAGTACGAAGCGAAGGGAGAAACAGAATGGCTGATGCGCTGGGAATGGTGGAGACGCGCGGCTTCGCCGCCATGGTGGAGGCGTCCGATGCGATGGTCAAGGCGGCCAAGGTGGATCTCGTCGGCTACGAGAAGATCGGCGGTGGATACGTGACCGCGATCGTGCGTGGCGACGTGGCCGCCGTAAAAGCGGCCTGTGAAGCGGGCGAACGCTGCGCGCGTGCCGTCGGCGAGGTGGTCAGCGTGCACATCATCCCGCGTCCGCACGCGAACGTGGACCTCGTGCTGCCGCTCGGCCGCAAGGATGAAGCCGCCAAAGAATCGAAGCGGTAGACACACTCGAGCTTCCTCTTGCGGAAGATCGGATGTTCTATTCGTGGGAGATGTTGGCGAGTTGGCCACAGCATACTCTTCGGAACGCGTGTCGTCAAAGCGCGTGACTTTGATTCCGATTTCGAATGTAAGAGCACAGCCACGCCGTGGCGTGGCTATGCCACACGTCTATCTCCAAGGATACTTCCTCGACTCTGCGTTTTATCGCGGTGGTATCCGAGAAACGGTGAAGACAAACAAGATCAGCAAGGCAGGGCAAGCGCGTGTGGCACAGTCGCCCTCGGCTGTGTCTTTAATGGTCTTGGTCCCGGTTGCCCTGAAGTGGGGTAATAGGGCCGCGAAGGAGCAGCTATGCAGATTGGCCGTGTAGCCGGGACGGTGGTAGCCACCGCGAAAGAGCCATCGCTCGATGGGCGCAAGTTCCTCGTTGTGCGTATCCTCGATCTCGATGCGAAAGAAACCGGCGCCTACGTCGTCGCCGTGGACGCCGTGGGTGCGGGTGTGGGCGAGGTCGTGTTGGTCGCGTCGGGAAGTTCCGCGCGCCTCACGGAGGCCACCCGCGACCGCCCCAGCGATGCCGTCATCATGGCCATCGTCGATTCCTGGGATATCGACGGCACGACCAAGTGGCGCAAACATGATGGCTGAGCCTGCGGACTTTTGCCCTGAGGAAACCGAACCGGGCGCCGTCCCTTCTGCAGAACAGGTGCCAGCAGCCTTCAGTTGGAAAGACCTGTTCAAAGCCCTCGGGATCATTTGGGGCATCGAGATTGTGCTGAACGTGTTTGCCGCCATGGTTATGCTCGCGGCGTCGGGGTTTCAGCCAAAGGCGATGACGCTTCGCATCGAGTACTTGCTTCCGTCTCTCGTGCTCTCCTGGATTGCGACCCTTGGTGTCGCATGGTACTTCGCATGCCGCAAATACCGGTTCCCCATTCTTGAGGCGTTCGCCGTTCGCGCAATTCCCCGCAAAACGATGGCACGCTGCCTGTTCATCGGGATTGTGTCCGCGGTGCTTGCCGGTGTGCTCATGCACTTCTTCGCCACGGGGGAAGGGTACATCGTGGATCTGGCACTGAATCCCGCAGATGAAGAAGGTGGCAAGCCCACGCTGTCTCCGCTTTTTGTTCTCATGCTCCTCATGGTTCCTCCTCTTGAGGAAATCTACTATCGCGGCTTTCTCTACCCCGCCCTGCGACGCTTGGCCGGGGTCCCTGTGGCATTCGCCGCAATTGTCCTGTGGTTTGGCGTCATTCATACGCCGCAGCTATTTGGCGACTGGGTGGGGGTGGCCGTAGTGACACTCATGGGGGTCGTCTTCACGTTCATGCGCCAGCACTACGATTCAATTCTCCCATCGATGATTTCACATTTCACCTACAATGCGACACTCGCGCTGGCCGCGATTGTGGGATCGGCTTTGGAGTGATTGCTAGAGAACACCGTACGCGAGACGTCGCGTCGATTCTTGACCGTTTTCAGCCCGTAAGGGCGAAAGAAAATAGCCCAGCGATTTATCGCTGGGTAACATGGACCATCACAAGACAAGTCCCGTTAGGGACGGCAGAGCGGGCGTCATTGGAAGACGGCGATGGAATGAACTCTTTCGCCCCTGCCGGGGCTTGGGAGGTATAGGGAGCCTGCGGACCCAGCGATGAATCGCTGGGCTATTGTCTGCCGTCCCTATCGGGACTATGCGCCGGTCCAGGCAAACGGGCGGTATCCGCTCTGAGGATGACACGGAACCTTGAGCAACGTAGAAAACGTAGAACCCGGTCCGCACGATTCGAGCGTCGATTCCGCCGTCGCGGCGGCACGCCGCGCCTTTGACCAGATGGAGCAGCGCTCCCTCGATTTGCGTCACCGCATCATTGAATCGATGCGTGGCGCGGCGCTCGCCCATGTAAAGGAGTTCTCCCGTCACGCGGTCGAGGAGACCGGACTGGGCCGCGTCGAGGACAAGGTCAAGAAGAACCTCCTGGTCACCGTCAAGACGCCCGGTCCGGAAATGCTCGAGCCGCGCGCGAAGAGCGGCGACCACGGGCTGACCCTCATGGAACGCGCGCCGCACGGCGTCATCGGCTCGATCATTCCGACGACAAACCCCACCGAGACCATCATCAACAATTCCATCGCCATGCTCAGCGGCGGCAACGCGGTGGTCTTCAACGCACATCCTGCCGCGAAGCGCTGTTCCCTGCGTTGTGTCGAGGTGCTCAACCAAGCCGTCGTGGCGGCGGGCGGACCGGACGGACTCATCAGCGCGGTTGCGGAACCTTCCATCGCCACGGCCCAGGCACTCATGCGGCATCCGGGCGTGGCGCTGCTCTGCGTTACCGGCGGACCTGGCGTCGTGCGCGAGGCCATGCTCTCGGGCAAGAAGGTCATCGCCGCCGGCCCAGGCAACCCACCCGCGGTGGTCGATGACACCGCCGATATCCCCAAGGCGGCCAAGTCCATCGTCGATGGCGCGTCGCTGGACAACAACATCATCTGCACCTCCGAGAAGGAAGTGGTCGTGGTCGCCTCCGTCGCCGACGAACTCAAACGCCACATGATCGCGTGCGGCTGCTTGGAAGTGACCGGCCAGGATATCGAACGTCTGTGCGGCGTCATCTTTGAATCGCGCGAAGGCAAGCGCGGCGTCATGAACAAGCGCTGGATCGGCAAGAACGCCAACATCATCCTCCGCGAGATTGGTATAGACGCACCTTCGGATACGCGGCTCGCGCTATGCGAAGTCGACTGCGACCATCCGCTGCCTTGGACGGAGCAGTTGATGCCCGTCATGCCCATCGTTCGCGTACCGGATGTGGATGACGCCATCGCCCTGGCCGTGGCCTACGAAGGTGGACGCCGCCATACCGCGACCATGCACTCGCGCAACATCGACAAGCTCAGCACAATGGCGCGTTTGATCAACTGCTCGATCTTCGTGAAGAATGGCCCTACCTTCGCTGGCCTCGGTATGGGCGGCGAAGGGTACACTTCATTTACCATCGCGAGTCCGACGGGAGAAGGCATGACCTCACCTATCAGCTTCACGCGCGAACGCCGCTGCACGCTCGTGGATGCGTTTCGGATCGTATGAGGGCCATCGCATGAACAGCGTAACATCCCCCGGCCCTGCGGGCCACCCTCAAAGGGGGAATCCGGAGTCGACCTTTCGGGTCGACCGTTTGGCAGACCAGTCGGCTGCATATTGCCTCGAAGCCATTCACATACTTACACACACCGTCTTGCATAATTCCCCCTTTGAAGGGGGTGAAGGGGGATGTTCTTCCTCTTTGTCTTGCTCTTCCTCTTTGTCTTGCTCTTCCTCTTTGTCTTGCTCTTTCCGGCGCAACGCGCCGCTATCCCGGCATCCTTCCACACGCCACCAGGAGATCCGCCCATGTCAGTCCTAGGCATGGTCGAATTCGCCTCCATCGCGGTGGGAATCCGCGCGAGCGATGCCATGGTCAAAGCCGCCCCCGTCGACCTCATCGAGTCGCGCCCTATCACCCCCGGCAAATACATGTCCCTCGTCACCGGCGAGGTCGCCGCCGTCCAGGCGTCCGTGCACGCGGGTGTGACCGCCGCCGGCGCAGACGCCGTAGTCGAATCCTTCGTGTTGGCCAACCTCCACGAGCAAGTCTTGCCGGCCATTCTGGGGAAGGCTCCCGCACCCGAACTCGACGCCGTGGGTGTCCTGGAGACTCGCTCCGCGGCCAAGATTGTCGAAGCCGCCGACGCGGCGTGCAAGGCCGCCCCCGTACGGCTCATCACGTTGCACCTTGCCAACCACATTGGCGGGAAGGGCTACACGACCTTTGCCGGTCACGTGGCCGACGTGGAGGCCGCCGTCGACGCTGGGGCAATCATCGCCGGCGCGGACCTCGTGGACCGCGTCGTGATTCCCAATCCCTATCCCGAAATTTACGAATATCTGACAAAAAAGCATGCATGGTGAGGCAGAATGATCCCCGGTAAGGTCATCGGACGGCTCGTGGCCAGCCAGCGGCTAGACGCGTTCAAAGGCGTCAAGTTCCTCTTGGTCCAGCCCATCGACGAGCGCAGCGAAGCCGTGGGCAAGCCGCTGGTCGCCTGCGACGCCATCGGCGCCAACGTGGGCGACCGCGTCTTCATGGCCCAAGGCCGGGAAGCGACCTTCCCTCTGCCCGACAAGTTTAATCCGGCGGACCTGACCATCGTGGCCATCGTGGACGAGATAAGCTGACCGTAGCCGAACTTGTGCTTAGAGTTGGGGTCCAACAGATAGGCGGTGCAATGGGAGGTGACTCTATGGAGTGCGGCCACGCCGCGGCGTGGCTGCTTTCCCCAAGCAGGCTTGCCTGCGGGGTATGCACATGAGCTGCGAAGATTCACTGTCACCTTTTGAGGACCTACAACGTCTTCTAAGGGAAGTGTTGTACCTTCGCAAGATTGCAGACGGACGTCTCCCATGAAACTGGCCCGGGTTGTTGCACAGGTTGTATCGACGCAGAAGCATCCCTTTTACAAGGGGCAGAAGACCTTCATGGTCCGGCATGTCGACTTGGAGGGTCGCGAAGAGGGCAGCCCCTACGTCGCGGTGGACCGGGTACAAGCGGGCGTGGGCGATCTGATATTGTTGCTCCAGGAAGGCAGTTCATCGCGCACGATGTTCAATGAACCTGAAGCCCCTGTACGGAGTACCATCGTCGGCATTGTCGACCACGTGGAGCTGGAACCTTGATGACCGAACTCGATATCCGGAAGGCCATTTGCGAGGCTGGACGCCGCCTCTACGCGCGCAACCTCGTGGCCGCAACGGACGGCAACATCAGTGCGCGCCTCGGCGCCAACCGGTATCTTTGCACGCCCAGCGGGGTGTCCAAGGGGTTCATGCATCCGCGGGACCTGATTATCGCCGACGGCAAGGGCAACAGAGTCTCTGGCGACGGCAAGGTGACCTCCGAGTTCTTCACCCACTTGGCCGCCTACGAGGAGCGGCCCGATACGAGCGCCGTCGTGCACGCGCACCCGCCCAAGGCCATCGCCTTCACGCTGGCGGGCGTTTCACTGGCGGATTGTGTGCTCCCGGAAGTGGTGTACACGATTGGCGGGATTCCGGCAACCGAGTACGCGACTCCGGGCACCCCGGAAGGCGGCGCAGTCATCCGGGACCTGATCCGCAAATGCGATGCCCTCTTGATGGACCGCCACGGCGCGCTGACGATTGGAACCAGCGTTTACGATGCACTGTTTAAGATGGAGAAAATCGAGCATGCCGCCGAGACGTTGCTGACGGCCCGCCTTCTAGGCGGAGTCCGTAAGCTGGGCCCGGAAGAAGTCCAGAAACTCCAGAAAGTCAGAGAATCGTATGGGGTATCAGGAATGGCATTTCCTTGCGGGCAGTGCGCGTGCACGGAGATGGAGGGCGGGCAGACTGAGGGCGACGACAAGCTGGACGGAATCATTACTGACACACTGGAGATTCTGGGACGCGGCTAAACTACTCTGAACGCAACTTTTGTACAATATCAGGAATTAAACGTTTACGAAGTGTTTGCAGTAGTCGCAGGAATCGCTTGCATTTTTCGTGAGTGTCCGATACTATATCCGTGTTACAGAAGTTAACACCTGCTAGAAGAAGTTAGAGAACAACTTCACGTGGCTCGGATAGAGGGTGGTGGCCGTCGCCGGATTGGGGGTCGATGGGCCGGCGCCAACGGACGGTTCCGTGGCGTATGGCCAGTTGACGTATCTGGAGATGCCTTTCGCGTAGTAGTGAAGGACTCGAATCAGCAGGAGGCTCTATAGTGGATTCCGGCGCCCCCAAAAGCGGAGAGAAGATGCGGCTCTGCCCGAGTTGCCGCATGGAAATCAGCACCCTCGCCACCAAGTGCCGCTTCTGCGGTGAAAGTGTGGGCCGCCCGCGCGATGAGTCGCGCAAGATGACCATCGACGATCTCGGCGGTGAAACCATCCAGCACTATGCCCCGTCCACCAGCGTCATGGAGGCCATGGAAGCCTTCCGATCCGAATACGAGTTCAAGAGCAATCCGCCCGAAGACGCGGTGAGCCCGCAGAAGAAGTCCTTTTTCGGGATCGGTGGCAAGAAGCAACAGCAGGAATTCAAGTCCGGCGGACCGGATTTGGGATTGCCCGAGCTGGATGAACGCAGCCAGGCGCTGGCCTCTATCGCCATGCCGACCCCGAGGCGGGTCGTGGCCCAGCCCACATTCCAGCAGCCCACCTGGATGAAGAAAGTGGGAGTGTTCGCCGCATTTGTAGCCGCGATACTCATCCTGTATATCGGCGGCGGCCAAGTCATCGCGTATATTAATCGGCCCCCGGATGTTCCTGATCGCGCCCTGCGGAATCCTGCCGAGGCGATGCTGGCGAGCGACGCCGAACCTATCAGTACGCTGCGAGAGGCCATGACGGCATTGCGCAAGGAAGACCACGTCGAGAACCGCGCCATCGTCGAGAAGGCCCGCGGCCGCGTTATCGATCTCATTCAGAGCGTGCAATACGCCGACCCGTGGACGGAAGAATCCCTGTCTAAAGCCTCGCAGATGGCCGCTGAAGCGTTCCGCATTGACCCGGACGAATCCATGGCGACATTGAAGGAGGAGATCGACGCCGACTCCTTCGCCTACCGTATGGTGCTGAGCAGCGTTGAAGGCGACACGGCGACGTTTCTCGTGCAAAAACGCGAAGGACGGCGCGACCAAAATAGCGCAGTCACCGTGAAAGTGGGGGAGATGGTGCAGGACCGCTTCAAGGTCGTGGCCATCCGCGCCGAGCACGTGCAAGTCGAGGACACTCTCCGAAAAAACCGCCCCCTGACCTACACCGTCGGCGCCAACGCCGCCATCACATCCCCCTGACCGCAGTCAAACGAGGTGGCATGGGCATCCTGCCCATGATCTTCCATTCGTCTAAACGCAGCGCTGCTGAGGACGCAGCGGAACGCAGAGCGACCTCCCGAAGACAAGAGAAAGTTCTTTCCGCAGATGGCGCAGATTTGCGCAGATGAGAATCGAGGTAGGCGACTGCGAGCAGGATCGACAGCCACCAGACGCCGGTGCAATGTGACATCCCTCTTGTGGCCTGAAAGGCCAATGTACTTGTAGCCCAGGGTTGGCCGAAGCGCAGCGTAGGCCTACCCTGGGTCCGATACAAGTCTTTGGTACCCTGAAGGGGTTCAATAGCCAAAACACAGGTCCACAGATTGCACAGATTTTCACAGATTTGAAGACAGGATATGGGTCCGAAATCACGACGGAAATTCAAAATTCTGAGCGTGAGTAGTACAGATTACACCGATTAGCAGAGATTGAAGAGGCAAGACCAAGGCGAAGTCAGTTTCGCATATGGCACCGATTCGCGCAGATGAAGGAATCGACGGAGAACTCGGGGTCCATCTTGAGACCTTGAATCTGAGATGGCGCGCTCTTGCGGCCTGAAGGGCCAGCGCCATACCAGCCCAGGGCAGAGCGAAGCGCCGCCCTGGGTCAACACGCCCCCCCTTAATTATGAGCGCTGACGGCGCGGCACCGGGCGGCGCGGTAAGGCCTTGCCGCGGTTGCCAATGTTATAGGGGCCGTGCTGTGGGATCAGCCTGTGCATGGTTTTCACTCGGGGTGTTCAGGATTCCAGTCGGTCCTATCCGGCCGATCCGACCGATTCCTGTTCACGCTTTGTCAGAAGGCCCATAATCCCACCGGCAACGCCCTCACCTTGAAATTCCCTCGTCCCCGTGCGATGATGCTGCGCGCATGCACGGTGAAGGCCGGTGTGGTCGGTTCGGCGGGGGACGCGTCATCTCCACTCCCGTTCCCGGGCGTTGCGCATGATCCACACAATCACGGGCTGGCGGTCCAGCCTTCAGGCAAGTTTTGAGATAGGAGCCTCACGAAACGCCATGACGAATTGTAAGTCGCGTGCTGGTTTATTCATTGTGGCATTGGCCTTCGCGGTTGCCTGTACCTCATGCGGCCGTTTCGGGAAGGATGGCGGCGCCCCGCCTGCGAGTTCCGAGGCCATGGTCTCTGAGGCGGCAAGCCCCGCGGACCGCGAAGCGAGTCTGAAGAAGCTCGTCGAGGACTATGTCGCCGCCGCGTCCCGTTCGGAAGGCTCCTCACAGATCCTCCGGAAGAAACCCTACTGGTTCAAGGAGTACTCCGTGTACCCCGGCGGGACGCAGGGCATGGAGATTGAAATGCAGGAGAGCGATTCCCGCACCTCCCCCGTGTCGGCCAAGGTCACCTTGGGCAAGCAGCGTTTCGCCACGAAGCTGCATCGCAAGCGCGATGAGGCGGTGGCGGACGCGAACTTCCTCCGCGATACCGGGACTGAGACGCTCTCGTTCAAGATGCGCGGCGACCGTTGGTGGCGCGATGGCAGCCTCTTCGTGGCCGAGAAGACCGAAGAGAATGTCAATGGCGAATGGGTGCCCGCCCAGGAAGAAGTCGAGCGCACCGTGGCCGCGGAAGAAGAGAAGGAAGGCAACTGGTTCAACCGCGCCTGGTCCACCATCTCCGGGCGTTGAGCGTGGGACGCGGCGCATCATGACCGCCGCCAGAGCACATTCGCATGCAAGCTGACGCATCGCACGGCACACCTTGGTGGGTCCGCGCGGAATACGCGACCCTGGCCGTGGCCGCGCTGTTGGCGTTCATGGAAGCACGCGAAGGGGTGCGGGGCGATCACGCGGTCAGCCGCCTCGCCACCGTATACAGTCTCACCCAATACGGCACGTGGTTCATCGATAACCCCGACGGCACCACTCCGAATCCATTCGAGCCCAACACCATCGATAAGGTCATGGTCCGCGGCATCATTGCCGACGGCGTAGTCCGGGACGGGCGGATCATTTCCAGCAAGCCCCCGCTACTTCCCCTCCTCATGACGGGAGAGTTCTGGGTTCTTCATCAGCTCGCCGGCTGGCAACTGGATGATGAGGACCAGCGCCGGACGGTCCTGTTCATTATGACCCTGAGCTTCGTGGGCGGTTCGTATCTCCTGATTCTGCTGATGTTCCGGAAGGCACTCGCATTCGCCGAGATATCCGCGTGGGCGCGCGTCTACTTGCTCGCCGCCCTGGCCTTCGGGACCCAGCTCTGGGGATTCAGTGGAAAGATGAGCAATCACGTGCCCGCGGCGGCCATGCTGATGCTTGCCCTCTATTTCGCAATCGGTCTCGCGGGTGGCTTTCTGGCTCCAAAGCCCTGGCGTTTCGCCCTCTTCGGCTTGAGCGGCGCCCTTGCCGCCGCATTCGATCTGCCTATGTCTATATTCGTTGCTGCCGCAGGCGCGGCGCTGCTCATCCGGTTTCCGCGCCAGACGCTGCTGTGGGTAAGCGCCGGGGCCGCGATTCCCCTTGCGCTCCACTTCGCGATCATGGTGCACGTGACCGGCAGTCCCCTGCCGGTCCAGATGCGCAAGGAAACCTACCTGTTTGAATCTTCCTATTGGCGGCACCCGATGGGCATCGATGCGCTAAACGAGCCCAAGGGCACTTACCTCTTTCACATCCTGCTGGGAAGGGCCGGCACGTTTTCACTCTATCCAGTACTGTCGCTTGGGATAGTTGCAGCCCTTCGAGCGGTCATCACTCGCGATTCGCAGTGGCGCCGGCCCCAGCTTCTCGGTCTGGTCTGTCTCACCGTCCTCACCGCCTACTATACGTTGAGCACCAACAATTACGGCGGGGAATCCTATGGTTTTCGCTGGTTTATAGGCGCCATGCCTATCCTGCTCTTGATGGCTGCGCCATTGGTCACTACTTGCCGCCGGCCCTGGCAGATGATCGCGCTTGCTCTGATGCTCGTCGTGTCCCTCTATTCCGGTTGGGAGTGTGCGCAGACCGACTGGGAGTCCGGCCAGGAGTGGACTTCACGCATTTTCGGTCCTGCCTACCATCAACTCACTGAGGACTGACTCAGAGGAGCCCGCCGCGTTCGCGCCGCATTCATCGCGCTTTGTCAATTAATTGTTCCCCATGCTTTTAATATTTATTGAATTTAGTATCACGTAATGGTCGTTTCCTCCTTAAAGCTTGACAAATTATCCACAAATTACTATCCTCACTAACGCGTTCATCAAGCGAGGCTTTCCGTTTTCGTGCAGGAGCTTACGTATCTCATTCATTCCTTGTGAAGCCCTTGATTCGCCGTTCGCGATGGGCGAAAACACGGAAGTCACGCGTTTGCGTACCGGGAAGGCGAGACGTAGGGGGGACCTGCGATGATCCAGACCGGATGTGTGCCCCGTTCCTTTTGCGATTTCCGATATCCGCGCGCTTGCCGCGTGGGTCACCTCCTCACCGGTCTGCTTACCATTCTGGCCGCATACCACGCTGAGGCCTCTGCGCCGGCGGGTGCTGTGGTGGACTCAGAGGGCATAGTAAACGGGCACGCCGCTGTCCCCGCACCGCGTCCAAGCGCCGACCCGTCGCAAACGCCCGCGGCCGGGCAAGAAGGGTATTCCTACACTGGTTGGCGTTTGCTCGAAATACCATTCGCATTGCTGGCCCTGTCCGTCATTAGTATTCCGGCGCTATCCAGATTGCGTGCCCGAGCAGCGGCCAAGGCGTTGCGCGCCGCAATTCCCAGTCTCGCGCGAACCGATGACGTCGAGAGTCTGGAGTACGTGTGCTCCCCCAAATCCCCGGCGCCCAATGCACATTCGCGGTGTGATGGCGAGGCATCTCGCGTATGTTTCGACGACAGTCTGACGGCGGACTTCATCGGGTTACCGGACGGGACTCTGGCGTCGTGCAACTTCGTATTCGCCATGCTGTTTGGATTGGACCCGGCAGACGCTCGCCTCGAAAGCAACGTGGCCTCCCTGCTCTCCGACACGGGGGAATGGCCGCGACTGATGGAAGGAGTCGCGAAGCATAAGCGGTTACGGGAGCAGGAATTGTCCATGCTCGGGCAACACTCAAGACCCCTTCGCGTCCTGGCCAACCTGGCAGGGGATTTCGGGCCTGGGGAGGAGCTACTGCGTGTGCGAGGTTACCTATTTGATATTACGGAGCGGCGTCAGTTGGAGGAGCGGCTGCGGCATGCCCAGAGACTGGAACTGGTTGGCCAATTGGCCGGTGGAATCGCCCACGACTTCAACAACGTGTTGTCCGCGATACTGGGGTTTACGGACTTGAGTATGAGCACGCTCGCCCCCGGGAGCCCTGTTCTGGATCACTTGAAGAACGTGCGCAAGGCGGGAGAGCAGGCGGAGGTGCTTACACGCCAACTCCTGGCGTTCAGCCGGCACCGCGAGCCCCAACCGAACGTTTTGAATCTCAACACCGTCTTGTTGGAAATGGACAAGATGCTTCGCCGCCTGATTGGGGAGAACATCGCGTTCGTCACGCGCATGGCGGTAAGACTGGACAACATTAAGGCGGACCCCGGCCAAATCACGCAAGTAATCCTCAACCTCGTGGTGAATGCGCGCGACGCCATGCCGGAAGGCGGACGCTTGGTGATTGAGACAATGAATGTTGGACGCGATGTGAAGGGACTGCACGCCATGCCGGACGCGACGATTGAATCCCGCGTGATGCTCGCGGTGAGTGATTCCGGCTGCGGCATGGACCCTGAGACGTTGGCCCGAATCTTCGAACCCTTTTTCACGACCAAGGCGGATGGGAAGGGAAGCGGCTTGGGTCTCGCAACCGTTCATGGCATCGTCCAACAGTCAGGGGGAAGCATCTCGGTGACGAGCGAAGTGGGAGGCGGATCCACGTTTCAGGTGTGTTTTCCCGCGTGCCAGGACAGTCCCAGCGCCGCACTCCCGGCGGAGCGCTCGGTGCAGGATGTGCGCGGCAGTGAGACCATTCTCATTGTGGAGGATGATCCGCTGGTGCGCGACCTCACCAAGCGCAGCCTTCAGCAAGTGGGGTACACCGTACTCGCCGCGCGCACCGGCGTCGAGGCGCTGGCCGCGTGCTCGCGCCACGACCGCCCCATCGATCTCCTCGTGACGGACGTCGTCATGCCAGGGATGTCCGGCGTGGAGCTTGCCGCGCGGTTCCGTCCGCTTCACCCGTCGACACCTATCATCTACATGTCCGGATACACCTCTTCGTTGGTGCTTGTGCAAGGCCCTGAATCCGGAGAAGAGGTGCACTTTCTGCAGAAGCCCTTTGGCCCCCGGGAACTTCGGGAGGCTGTACGAAGAATCCTGGATCTGGGCCGCATAGGCGCTGGCGGCTCGCGCGGCGGACCGGAGCGGGCGCCATCGCCTTCGCGCGATATCCCTCCGCCATTATAGGGTACGCAGTTTGTGGCATTGACAGTACGCCATGTATTTACTAGCATGAAGGGCGAAGGCATGACAGGCAGCCCGGACCGGAAACGCGCCCCGGAACTATGGCGAAGCCGGAGTGCCCCATGACGACAGAGCGCAAAGTATTGTTGGGATTTCTCGCGGGGCTGACGGCGATGTTTGCCGTGGGCGTTGCCGCCGTTTTCAGCGGGCGCGAGTTGCTGCGCAATTCCGCGCTCTTGGACCACACCTACGAAGTTCTCCGGACCATCGAAGACTTCCATCTGCGCATGCTCGAATTGGAATCGATGTCCCGCGGGTTCGCCCTTACCGGCAGGGAGGCATACCTCGAGCACAATGATGACAATCACGCCGGTATCTTGGAGGATCTGCAACTTCTGGCGAGATTGACCTTGGATGATCCCGGTCAGCAGAAACGGGTCGCGCGGCTGGACCCTCTCACCCGAAGGAAGTTGGATTTCATGGACCGGATCGTCAGTTCCCGCCAAGATGGCGTGGCAGCGGCTGCCGAGGCTCTGTCAACTTCGGACGAAGGGCGCGAACTCATGGTGGAAATGCGCGCCCTGATCGGAGAAATCGAGGGCGCGGAACGAGCACTTCTTGTCGAGCGCAATGAGGCGGCTAACCGGGGCGGCACGCGGACCCTCGCGGCGGTTATCGCGGGGTGGATCATTGCCATCGTATTCGCGGGCGTTTCGGGCATCTCCATCCAACGCGACCTTCGCCTTCGCCGTCAGGTCCAGGCGGCTCTGGAACAGGCTAATGCGAAGCTGGAACTCGCCAATTCCCAGTTGGACGCGAGCAACAAACAACTGGAGTCCTTCTCGTACTCGGTGTCGCACGACCTTCGCATTCCCCTGCGGGCGATTGACGGGTACTCACGCATGCTGCTGGAAGATTACGCCAACGCCCTGGATGATGAGGGACAGCGTCTGCTCAACGTGGTCCGAAACTCGACCGTCGAAATGGGCAAGCTGATCGATGACCTCCTGGCTTTCTCACGCGCGGGCAGGCAACCGTTGACATTGGAGCATATCGACATGGAAGCCCTCATGCGTGATGCGTGGGAGGATGTCTGCGGCGCGCTGCATTCCCAAGCGCCCCGGATCGAGTTTCACGCATTGCCTCCCGCCCGAGGCGACCGAGCCACGCTCCACCAAGTGGCCGTCAATCTGTTGTCCAATGCGGCAAAGTTCAGCGGGAAAAAGGCGGATGCCCGCATCGAAGTTGGAGGGCGGCGCGACAACGGCGTCAACATCTATTGCGTTCGCGACAATGGATGCGGGTTCGATATGAAGTACGTGGGCCGGCTTTTCGGAGTTTTTCAACGGCTTCATCTGAAAGAGGAGTATGAGGGGTCCGGCGTGGGCCTGGCCCTGGTCCGTAATGTGATTCAGCGCCATGGTGGACGCATTTGGGCGGAGGGCGAGGTGGGAAAAGGCGCGGCCTTCTTCTTCACCTTGACGCCCGCGGAGTGAAACCGATGAATGAAGCGCGCGAGGTGGAGATACTCCTGGTCGAAGACAGTCCTACCGACGCCGAACTGGCATTGCGAGCCCTGCGCAAACAGAATCTCGCGAACAAGGTTACTTTGGCGCGCGACGGCGTGGAGGCGGTGACCGCCATTTTCGGGACCGACGATCCGGATGACCGGGGAAGCGTGCGCCTGCCCCGGCTCATCCTGCTGGACCTGAATCTGCCCCGGATGAACGGACTCGAAGTGCTGCAGCGCGTCAAGAGCGACCCCCGCACGCGGCACGTTCCCGTCGTGGTGCTGACCTCCTCGCAAGAGGAGCGTGACGTCATCGAAAGCTACGAACTGGGCGTCAACAGTTACATTATCAAGCCGGTCGACTTCGACAAGTTCATGGATGCGGTGGGTGGTCTCGGTTTCTACTGGCTCCTGTTGAACCGCGTTCCCCGTGCCTGAGCGGTTATCCGCCACAAAAGAGGAATCGACAGTTCCCATGAATGAACCGCTTCACATCGTGCTCCTGGAAGACATAGACACGGACGCCGAGCTGCTTGTCCGTGCTCTGAAGAAGGATGGCCTCTCGGTCGATGTGCGACACGTCAAGAACCGCGAGGGATTTGAAGACCTGTTGCGAAAGGGCGGTATGGACGTCATTCTGTCAGATTACAGTCTTCCGGATATCAGTGGAATGGAAGCCTTCCACATGGCTGCCAAGTTGTGCCCAAGAGTGCCCTTCATCTTTGTGACCGCCTCCCTCGACGAAGCCACCGCGGTCCAATGCATGAAAGCGGGCGCGTCGGACTACGTCTTGAAGGATCACCTGGTGCGGCTGGGTCCCGCGGTTCGGGGGGCCCTTGAACTCCAAGGCAAGGAGAACGCGCGCCTTCAGAGCGAAGAAGCATTGCGCGATCGCGACGCCCTCCTACAGGGAATCCTGCACTCATTGCCCCACCAGATTGCGGTCCTCGATAACAACGGCACGATCGTCCTGGTCAACGAAGCGTGGAGCCGCTACGTGAACGAACACACCCTCATGGATGTGCAGAATGCGAGTATCGGCCGTAATCTTCTGGCGCTGTGGGACGAAGCGGCGGCGGCGGGCTCGCTCCCGGCGCGCCACGTGCGGTCTGGGGTCCGCGAAGTGTTGGCTGGAGATCGGGATAGTCTCGTCATCGAGCACCATTGCCGCATGGACAATGGGGAGACTCACTGGTTTTCAATGGTTGTGTCGCCGCTGGGTACCGCGCGCGGCGGAGCCGTCGTGGCCAACCACGACATCACGGAGCGGCGATGCATGGAGGATGCTACGGCGGTCCTGGAAAAGCGGTACCGCCGGTTTTTCGAAGAGGACTCGTCGGCCGGATTCCTGGCGACTCCGAGCGGGGTGGTCATCGACGTGAACCCGGCGTTCGCCAAACTCTTCGAGGTCTCCAACGCAGGCGAATCCGGCTGCCCCTCGCTCGACCGGCTGACGCTGGGCGCAAATCACTGGTCCGCATTGATGGAACTCCTGCGAAAGAAGCGGAAGTTGGAACAGTATGAGCTTCAAATGCTGACGGCCCGTGGACGGGAGATTAGCGTCGTGGGCAATATCGTTGGAGACTTCGACGAAAGCGGCACGCTTACGGAAGTGCGGGGATACCTCATTGACGAGACCGCGCTTCGCGATCTGGAAAGTCAGTTTCTTCAAGCGCAGAAGATGGAAGCCATCGGCTTGCTGGCCGGCGGCGTCGCGCACGACTTCAACAATCTGCTGTCCGCCATCCTGGGTCATACCGAGTTTGCCGTCGCGGAGCTGGGAGCGGAGCATCCGGTCTACGATGACCTGCAATCCATCCGCAAGGCGGGAGAGCGGGCCGCCACATTGACCCGGCAGCTCCTGGCGTTCAGCCGCCGCCAGATTCTGCAGCCGGTCGTCCTTGACCTGAACTCGACGATCAAGGAACTCGAGAAGATGTTGCGCAGACTCATCGGTGAAGACATCGATCTGGTCGCCTCCCTTGCGCATGACCTTGGCCGTGTCAAGGCGGATGCGGGCCAGATTGAGCAGGTGATCGTCAACCTCGCCGTCAACGCGAGGGACGCGATGCCCCACGGTGGCCGGCTTGCTATTGAAACGACGAATATCGACATCGGCCCGCAATATGCCCGCGAACACATCGGGGCATTGCCGGGGCCTTATGTGCTGCTCGCCGTCTCCGACAGCGGTTGTGGCATGGACGAGCAGACGGCGTCTCGCATTTTCGAGCCGTTCTTCACGACCAAGCCGGAAGGCAAGGGGACCGGGCTTGGTCTGTCCACGGTGTATGGCATCGTCAAGCAGAGCGGCGGCAACATCTGTGTGTACAGTGAGCCTGGTAAGGGGACGACCTTCAAGCTCTACTTTCCCCGAGTAGACGCGGAGCTGCCGAGTGCCGAAGCGGGTCCCGCGCCGGGGTCCGCTTCCTTCCGCGGCGATGAGACGATACTTCTCGTAGAAGACGACGACGGGGTCCGCTTGCTCTGTAAGCGGATACTGGAGGGCAAGGGCTACACCGTCATCGAGTCGCGGTCAGGAGAAGGCGCCGTTCGCGTCAGTGAATGCTACCCGGGTATCATTCATCTCCTGCTTTCCGACATCGTCATCCCGGGCATGCCGGGACCCGAGGCCGCGCTCAAGATTCGCGAGAAGCGTCCAGACATCCGGATCGTGTACATGTCCGGGTATACGGGAAATGCCGCATTGTTTTTGGGTTCCATCGGGCGCAAGGCCGCATTCATCCACAAACCGTTCAGTCCGGAAGAACTGTGCAAGCAGATCCGGCGCGCCCTCGATGCGGACGATTCACCGGCGGCTCCACAATAGGATGAGGCGCGGCTACCAGGTCGGAAAGGGCTTGTGGATCCAGGTGTACACCACCCGTGCATACTCTTCCCGGAATTCCTCACTGACCTCGAGGGTCTGGGCGCGCCGCTCGATCCCCTTCAGATAGACACCCACGAGAACAACTACCGCCGAAGGAACGATCAGGAACAGCAGGTCGAAAGGCCCAAGCACCTTCAGGACGAAACCCGCGGCAAAGGTGATCCCCGGGAGTATTAACACCAGGATCTGCACGAGCGCGCCATACATCTGCGCAGCCACAAGCCGTTTGAACTTTTCCATGTCGTGGAAACCGGCAATGTGGGGCTGTTCCCGGAGGTATTGAACCAGGCGTGAGCCGAACCAGATGCTGTTCACGATGCTCAGAACGGGCATGCCTACGATGATGCCCAACAAGAGTTCCCGTGTGGACGCGCCCTCTCCCATCGTGATGTCCCCTTGTGCGTTCAGCCGCGCGGCGCCAGCTTGCGCAAGCCTAGGAACCGCAGGCTTGTCACCGTATTCTTTCCCGTTTCCAACGCGTACGTCAAGGGCAACTGAGTCTCTTTCAGTTTCTGAAGAGCACGCGTGATGTCCAGGACGCCTTGCCCGAGTCCCAGATGGTCGTCCAGCTCCCCGTAACTATCATTGAGATGGACGTGGCGGAGATGTTTGCCGAAGGCGTTGATCCAGGCCGTGATATCCAGCGAAGAATGGATCTCCGCATGGGCCACGTCGATGCACAGCTTGAACCAGGGCGAGTCAAGCGCCTCGGCCAGTTCGCTCATTGGCTCCGGCGCATCGTCGAACATGTTTTCAATGTAGATGGCAATGCGCCGGCGTTCGGCTTCCTCGATGATCTCGGGCCAGAACCGGAGGCTCTGCTCCCGATAGGTGGCCGGATAAATGGGCACGCGAATGATGGGATTGTACTGGCTGTGAAAAAGGACGTACCGGGCGCCCAGCGCCTCCGCCACATCGAATGAACGCAAGTATCGGAGGCGGCACACCTCCATGATCTCGGGGTCGGTGCTGTAATGGATCATGTCGATGAAGGGGCCGTGGCATCCGATGGGGCCTTTGATCGGGGCGATGCGTTTAATCATGCGCTTGAGTTCGGGCGTGCGATCCCGGGCGAGATACGACGGCAGCCCGAAGACCTGGATCTCGCAGCCCAGTCCGTAATCGCGCGCGCATCGCAGTTCGTGGGTGACATGGTTGGTTACGGCCACCATCACGCGGTTTCGAGGCATTAATGGGCGGGCTGGACTTTGGCTATTCTTGGGCATTCTCTTCCCGTGCTCGCTCCGTGCGCCGCTGGATGGCGATCTCCCGGCGGTATCGCGCTACGGCGTCGTTGTGTTCGGCCAGCGTTGAACTGAATGTGTGCGTCTCGCCATCGGCATTGGACACAAAGTACAGATAGTCCACCTCCGCGGGGCGTGCCGCCGCGCGCAACGACGCCACGCCGGGGTTCGAGATGGGACCCGGCGGCAGACCCGCATTCCGATAGGTATTGTACGGAGAATCCACCTCTTTATCACTATCCAGGAGGCGTTGTCCGTATTTGTTGAGGGCGTACTGGAGGGTGGAATCCAGATCGAGAGGCATTCCTCGTTTCATCCGGTTGTGGATGACCGCCGCCACGAGCGCGCGCTCGGGTTCCACGCGAGACTCTTCCTCCACCAGAGACGCGATAGTCACCCATTCGACCAGGTCCAGCGTCGCGGCCTCCGGCGTCTCGCGAACCAGAGCATCGCGCTCACGCGTGAAGTGTTCCAGCATCCGCTCAACCAGTTGCCGTGCCGTTGGTTCGGCGTCGAAGAAATAGGTGTTGGGCATCAGGAAACCTTCGAGGGATTCCGCCGAAATGCTCAACGATGCAATCAAGCTGGGGTCTCTGGCCGCTTCCAGAAACGCCGCGGGATCCGGGAACAACTCGGCGGTCTGTCTCAGCGTCAGCCCTTCGGGGATCGTGATCTTGTATGCGGACACTGCGATGTCCGGTCCCTCTTGCAGATGATGCAGCAGTTCCGTCGGAGAGAGTCCGGTAGGCAGTTCATACAGGCCATGCTTGATCGGCGCCTTTGTAGGGTCGAGCCGCATAGCGAGCCGAAAGAACGCGGGATGATCGAGAAACCCACGCTCCGTCAAAATTTCGCCCACGCGCTGCCCCGTTGCTCCCTCGGGTATCTCGACCCGGACCGGCGGGCCCGCAACGCCCGGGCGCGTCACGTAGTCGTAGGCCATGTACGCGGCAAACCCTGCCGCCACAACCAGGAGAACGAGCAACACCATCGCGTAAAGGAATAGCCAGGCGATGCGGCGCAAGCAGGACCGTTTCCGCGGCTGTTGCGCTTCCCTCTCGGCGGTGGACTCGCTCATGGAGAAGGGCTCGTGCCCAGGTGCTTTCGCCGGTCGAGGTAGGTTTGGAGAATTTGCTGGGCGGCCACTTTGTCGATTACCTGCTTCCGGCCCTTGCGGCGCATACCCGCTTCCAGCAGGGAACGTTGCGCGCCCGCCGTCGAAAACCGCTCGTCGATCGTGCTCACTTCGACCGGCACCGCCGTTCTCAGCAACTCAATGAACGAGAGGACCTTTTCCGCTTGAGGTCCCCGCTCGCCCCGCTGATTCAAGGGTAAGCCGGCGACGATATGGGTCACGCCTTGTTCCTCGACAATCTTTCGCAGGGCCTCGACGGCGCGCTGGGGAGGACTTGCGTCGATGACGGCATGAGCCTGCGCGATGATGCCGAGAGGATCGCTGAGCGCGACTCCAGTCCGCACATCGCCGATATCCAAGCCCATGACCCGTCCTTCCAAGCTCATGGCTTCATCCCAGCAATGCCTTGACGACGTCCGGCGCCTGTTGAATCGCCTCGGAGATCTTCTCCGGATGTTTGCCTCCTGCCTGAGCCATATCGGGGCGGCCCCCGCCTCCGCCACCCACGATGGGCGCGAGCTTCTTCACGATGTCGCCCGCCTTGATGCGGTTGGTGAGATCTTTGGAGACGCCCACGCACAACGACGCCTTGCCTTCATTGGCGCTGCCCAAAACCAACACGCCCGACGGAACCCGCTCGCGAAGCTTGTCCATCACGAGGCGGAGCCCTTCGGCATCCTGTCCGTCCACTTCCACGGCAAGCAGCTTGATCCCGTTAAGTTCCTGGAGGCTGTTTGTGTAGTCCGTAGGCCCGCCGGTCGCCGCGGCCTGTTTCCATTTCGCAACTTCACGCTGCAGGCGCCGGTTCTCTTCCATGAGCACGCGCACGCGCGCGTCCAGTTGTTCCGCGCTGGCATTGAGCAATTGCGACGCCTTCGCGAGGCTGCGCTCGTGGGCCTGCAGCAGGTCCACGCTGGCTTCTGCGCAGACCGCCTCGATGCGACGCACTCCCGCGGCTATGGACGATTCGCTGGTCACTTTGAAGTAGCCGATGACGCCCGTGCTGCGCACGTGCGTGCCACCGCACAATTCCATGCTGATATCGCCCGCCTTCACCACGCGGACGACATCCGCGTACTTCTCCCCGAAGAGGGCCATGGCGCCGGCCTCGCGCGCTTCGTTGAGCGCCATGTGCGATATCGATACCGGTGTGTCCGTGCGGATGAACTGATTGACCCGGCGCTCCACGTCGAGCAGGCGCTCGGGATCGATGCCTTCAAAGTGCGTGAAGTCAAAGCGGAGCCGCTCGGGGGAAACCAGAGAGCCTGCCTGATGTACATGGTCTCCGAGAATGTCTTGCAGGGCCGCTTGCAGCAAGTGCGTGGCGGTGTGGTGGCATTCGGTGGCCGAGCGGGCCTGTTTGTCCACCTCCGCCTGAACCTGATCGCCTTCCTTCAACGTACCCGTGGTCACGCGTACTTTGTGGACCGTCATCTTGCCGATGGGCGCCTTGGCGCCGGACACGTGGGCACTGCCGTCCAGCGCGTTCAGCATGCCGGTGTCACCCACCTGGCCGCCCGACTCCGCATAGAAGGGTGTCTGGTCGAGAATGATCTCGCCTTCCTGATTCGTTTCCAGCGCGTTTACCCGCTTGCCATCGCGCACGATCGCGCGGATTACGGCCGGACTCTCGGTTGTCTCATAGCCCACAAATGTCGTGTCGCCCAGCGTTTCATGAAGCACCCGGTAGATAGGGGAGAGGGCTTCCTCGCCGCTACCAGCCCACGCGCTCCGGGCCTGCTCCTTCTGGCGGGCCATGGCCGCATCAAAACCTTCGCGGTCCACGGTGTAGCCCCGGTCCGTCGCAATGTCCGTTGCGAGGTCAAGCGGGAATCCGTACGTGTCGTGGAGCCGGAACAATTCGGCCCCTGGCGCGACTTTGTCGCCGCGCTTGTCTACTTCGGCGAGGATTTCCTCCAGAAGATCCATGCCGCGGGCGAGCGTGCTCTGGAAGCGCTGCTCCTCAGTGAGAATGATTTTCTCGATCTGCACCCGCTTCTCCACCAGTTCCGGATAGTGGTGCCCCATCAAATCCACCACGGTTTGCGAAACTGCGTGCAGGAACGGCTTCTCCAGACCCAATTCACGGCCGAATCGCGCCGCGCGCCGCAGCAGGCGCCGCTCCACGTAGCCACGGCCTTCGTTGCCGGGTAGAACGCCATCCGCAATCATGAACGATAGCGCGCGCGCGTGGTCCGCGATTACGCGGAACGGCGCGGGATTGTCCGCGTACTTGACCTTTGTGAGACGCTGGGTGGCTTCGATGATAGGAAAAATGCCGTCGGTATCGAATACCGTCGGCTTGTCCTGCAGCAACGCCGCGAGGCGTTCGAGTCCCATGCCCGTATCAATGCCGCGATTCTTCAGCGGGGGCCGCGATCCATCGGGCTGCTGGTCGAACTGCGGGAACACGTGGTTCCAGAATTCCATGAAGCGTTCGCAATGATCGCAACCTGGCGCGCAATCCGGGCGGCCACAGCCCAAGGCCGCGCCGCGGTCCACGTGCATCTCGGAACACGGCCCGCACGCGCCCGTGTCGCCCGCGGGACCCCAGAAATTCTCCTTGACGCCGAGCCGCACGATCTTGGACGAGGGAATACCGATCTCCTTCTCCCAGATTTCGTAGGCTTCGTCGTCATCTTCGTATACGGAGATCCAAATACTTTCCGCGGGGATCTTGATGACCTGCGTGGAATACTCCCAGCCCCAAGCGATGGACTCACGCTTGAAGTAATCGCCAAACGAGAAGTTGCCCAGCATTTCAAAGAAGGTGAGGTGACGCGCGGTCTTGCCGACCTCGTCCAGGTCGTTCGCCTTTCCGCCCGCGCGCAGGCACTTCTGCGAAGTCGTGGCGCGACGGTACGGTACGGGTACTTCCCCCGTGTAGTAGGGCTTGAACTGCACCATCCCCGCGCTGGTGAATAGCAGGGTGGGGTCGTTGCTTGGCACTATCTTGTCACTGCGCTCGATCGTGTGGCCCCGTTCCCGGAAAAACTCCAGAAAACTGGAACGGATATCGTCACTCTTCACAATGGTTCTCCGCATTCGCTGGAACTGCTGATAGGACTAGCCGGTACGGGCCGTTCTCGATTCGCTGGTCATCCAACGCGTGGTGCGATTCACTACACAGACAGTCCGCTGAGGCTAGTGGGAATACAAACCGCCATTTTCCCAGAAAAGGCAGAGCCTTTTCAAAAACGGCGCAACTATTCGATCTTCCCAGAATCTCCCTTCCAGAGCCTCTCGCTCCGCGTGTATACTCAGAGCGCGATCGCGCCCGTATCGAGCGGGCGCTCTGGAGGGATAAGGGGGAACTGGGGATGCTACTAGTCATTGTCACATCGTTGCTGTTTTCCCAAGCCGCAGGCGGTACTGAAGCGTCCGATGGTGTTGTGCTGATACCGTGAGTCGCAAACAGGGACGGCCCCCCATGGATTGTCCCAAGCGGAGGGCGGCTCCAACTGTCCCACAGTTCGTGTACCTCAAAACTTGACTCTGCTACCCACCGACGCGAAGGTTTCTGGGACTCCGCGCGGACCCACAAAACACATCATGCTATCGTCCCAACCCGGCACTCGCAGAATTTGTAATGCCCCAACAGTATTACGCACTGTCGCACCCCTTCAATAATATTCCTATTGACAGAACGCGATAGCGCGTGTTACTGTGCGCTTGTTAGGTGTACCATTTTGAGCGCGTTCTAGTTTTGGGGGATTAAGGCCGCAACAGCAATGAAAAGGGGGACAATTATGAGGAAAGCATCGTTGGGGGGCGGCTTGACAAGAGTTTTCTTGTTTCGGGGGTAGCGATGTCGGGAACAAGCTCGTCCGCCTGCAAACAGATGGCGACACCTTCAATACGAAATGTGTGAGTGGGATGGGGCAGACGGTAGTCAGGAACCTCTATTGGGAGACCGTACAGTTGATGCCCGTGAGCCCGGACTACCATGACCTCACTGACTTGCTGCTCGACGCGGCGGATAATCTGGGGATGACGACAGCACAGATCGCGAATATCCAGACCGCATGTGAGGCAGTAGAAATCGACTGAGACGCGGCGTGGCTCCCATTGGATTTACGCTAAGTGAATAAGAAAGGAGCGATCATATGCCAAGGATACGATCCATAAGTCGAATTCCCACTGATAGATACATCGTACCTGCGACAGCTTCGGAAGGTGTTTGGCCCGGCAATCCCCTAACGCACTTCAAGGAGTGCCTGTCCCACCAAACCACGCTGAGTGGCAAGAAGGAGTGCTATCAAGCATTCGTTTCGGAGAAGTCCGAAGGCTAGGTGTCAAGTCAGTGCTGGATTCGAGAGAAGATAGTGCAAGAACGGGGCGAGAGCAACCGGAAGGTGATCGAAATGGACAACATCAAGTCCGTTAGCCGGAGGCCGGCGATGGCCTTTCTGCCCGAAACCGATTCTGAGCGGTACAAAGACTGCCTTGACGAGCAGACGACGTTGGGCGGGAAGATACACTGCTTCATAGACTACATGATTGCGCTGTCGGACAAGAGCCAATTGTAGCCGCGCAGTCAAGGTTTGAGAGATGAAAGTAGGCCCTGCCGCTTCTCGCGATGAGTGATGAGAGGCGGCAGGGCGTAGATCAGTAAAGGGGGTCTCTGCAGTGCACAAGATCAAGCCGGTAAGCCGCGTCCCATTTGACGCGCACCACAGATCAGCCATTGCGGTGCTCCCGCAGTCCGGTCATGAGCGGTACAAGCGGTGTCTGACAGAGCAGACGGCTCTGAACGGCAAGAAGGATTGCTTTTGCGACTATGTCGGGGAGCTTTCCGAGGGAACGAGCCAATAGACCTGGAGTTTGCCGAGAGGCCATCCACTGAAGACAACGTGAGGTCACGTGATGCGTAGAATCATGCCAGTGAGTCAGAGTATCCCATCGGCAGCGTTCTTGCCGCGGTCTGATTGGGGGCTCTTTAAGGATTGCACAAACGCGCAGACCACGCTGAGCGGCAAGAAGGATTGCCTCCGCGACTACATCGCGGAACTCTTTGGGGACGAGAGCCAACAATAAGAAGTCTCGCCGTCCTGGATTTGGCACCGTTGCCCACATCACCCTGCAACCTGACATTAGAAACGTGCGGCGGGGGGGCATGACGGATGAGGAAAAGGAAGCAGCGAACAACATCTTCGTCCACACCAACAGTGGTGTCGGGAACAAGCTCGTCTACCTGCTCACCGATGGAGACACGTTCAATGGCGAGACTGTGAGTGGGATGGGGCAGACGGTAGTCAGGAACCTCTATTGGGAGACCGTACAGTTGATGCCCGTGAGCCCGGACTACCATGACCTCACTGACTTGCTGTTCGACGCTGCGGATAACCTGGGCATGACGAGCGCGCGAATTGCGAATATCCAAAACGCATGCGAAGCAGTCAATATAGACTGATAGCCAGATGAGTTCGTATGAAAGTCTAATTGGGTATTCATGATCTGCTCATATATAAAATGAGCGGAAAGGTGGCACAGTATGTCAAGGATAAGACCCATAAGTCGTCCCTTAATCGGGGGAAGAGGCATACCCGCGATGGCGGCATTTGCGGAGACCGATTCAGAGCGGTACAAAGACTGCCTTGACGAGCAGACGACGTTGGGCGGGAAGATACACTGCTTTATCGACTACATGGTAGCGCTGTCGGACAAAAGCCAGTGGTAGCCGCGCGCCAAGATGTGAGAGATGAAAGTCTGCCCTGCCGCTTCTCGCGATGAGTGCTGAGAGGCGGCAGGGCGTCATCCAATTTCGGGGGGACTCTGTAATGCATAACATCAAACCCATAACCCGCGTCCCGTTTGATACTCGCCAAAAACCAGCGACTGCTTTCGTAGAAGAGACGCCACACTTGAGGTACAAGTTTTGTCTAAGCGAGCAGACGACGTTGAGCGGCAAGAAGGATTGCTTTTGCGACTATGTCGGGGAGCTTTCCGAGGGAACGAGCCAATAGACCTGGAGTTTGCCGAGAGGCCAACCACTGAAGACAACGTGAGGTCACGTGATGCGAAGAATCAAGCGAGTGAGTCAGAAGATCCCCGAGATGGCTGTGTTGCCGCGGTCTGATTGGGGACTCTACAAGGATTGCATAAACGCCCAGACCACGCTGAGTGGCAAGAAGGACTGCGCGCTGGAGTATATTGCGACAATCCTTGAGGGCGGGAGGCCATCCTAGAAAGCCGCGTCTTCAGATCAACGTACAAGATTTGCCCCGCCGTGACTTGCGGCCACGGACCAAGGCCGGCGGGGCGTCAGCAAATGGGAGGCCTTTCGATGGGCAAGATCAAGGCGGTAAGCCGAATTCCGATTGATGGGTACATCGGACTTGCGGCAGCTTACACGGAAGTCTTCTGGCTGGGCAATCCTCTGACGCACTACAAGGAGTGCCTGTCCCACGAAACCACGCTGAGTGGCAAGAAGGAGTGCTATCAGGCATTCGTTTCGGAGAAGTCCGAAGGATAGATGCCAAGTCAGTGCCGGGTTCGAGACAAGATGGAACACCAACTGCGCTAGGCCATCGGAATAGAATCGAAATGGACCAACATCAGGTCCGTTAGCCGCAGACCGGCGATGGCCTTCCTGCCCGAAACCGACTCGGAACGGGACAAGGACTGTCTTGAAGAGCAGACAACGTTGGGAGGTAAGTTGGGCTGCTTTCACGACCACAAGCTCGCTCTCGCTTTCTTCACTGACCCAACGATGGCCGAATAGGTTTAGCTGGCAACAGAAGCTGTCCGCTTGGCAGAACCCTTCCGCAGCCTCTCCCTCCACGTGTATACTCTGAGCGCGACTGCGTTTCTTCTGCAATGGGGGTACTGGATAGGAAAGGGGGCGATCTGGATATGTTCCTCGCTATGGCCGCGATGTTGTTGTTTTCCCAAGCCGCAGGCGGTACTGAAGCGTCCGATGGCTTCGTATTGATCCCCGGAGCGATGTTTGTCTCCGGTGAGAAGACTTCGCGGCTGGAGGATTTCGAGATCCTCGACCACCCGCTTACCAATGCGGAGTACGCGGCATTCGTCGCCGCCACAAACTACCAGCCTCCCTTGCATTGGAAGGATGGCAAGATCCCCGAGGGCAAAGAGGATTACCCGGTCATATTCGTGAGCCGATACGACTTCGAAGCCTACCTGGCGTGGCGCACGCAGGCGGAAGGCCGAGTCTACCGCGCGCCCACGATCGATGAGTTTGAATACGCGGCTCGCGGCGGAAAGGAGCCTATCACCTATCCTTGGGGCGAAGCCCCTCCTGAGCAGGAAGCCAACTACGACGCGGACGGCACCCGCGACTACGCCAACTGGTCCGCCTATCTTCAGCCCGCGCGTCAGGGTTCGCCGAACGGCTATGGCCTATACGGAATGGCTGGCAACGTCTGGCAAATGGTCGATCGGATAGAGGAGTGGGGGACGAAGAATTACTCCTATCGTATCGCGAGGCAGGGTGAGCTTGAGAAGACCGTGATGGGCGGTTCATGGGCGGCCAGCGCGATCTATCTGAAGGTTGGCATTCGGCAAGGGGTCTCGTCGGGGATGCGGCTTCCAGATGTCGGGTTCCGCCCCGTGCGCGCACCGAAAGGTGTGGATTGGCGAGTCCAGAGCAGGCGCTTGTGCGTGGCCTCCATGGGAGAGGGACGTGTCTTTCTGAGTTGGGCCATGATCGCCGAGGATGGCGAAGCCATTGCTTTCAACGTGTACCGTGCGATGTACCGCACCGACGCTGGCGCCAAGATCAACCCGGAGCCAATCGCGGATGCAACATGCTGCGTGGACGAAGGCCTGACCGTGGGCACCCGGTACCACTACTACGTGCGCACGGTCAGCACCGATGGCACGGAAGGGCGGCGCTCGGAGTGGGCCGACCTTACCGTCGAGCAGGAAGCCAACCCCGTCGTGGCCTCGTTTGTCCCGCTTTTCCCCGCGGCTCCGAGTCAGGGTGGCAATATGGGCGCGTTTCTCGTGGCCGATCCGGTGTTCGGCGACCTCAACGGGGATGGTGTGACTGACTGCGTCGTGCGCCTGCCGAATGGTAATGCCGAGCGCTCTCAGGACCCTGGAATCCCGGTGCAGATGGAAGCATTCGCTTCGTATGGACGCTCATTGTGGCGAAGAGACCTGTGCAGGCACGCCGCATGCTTTGGCAATAGTCACAATGTGGCCTTTGTCGTGTGGGACCTCGATCAGGATGGGCGTGACGAGGTAGCCACCCGGCTTCAGATCGGCGAAGAGGTGTTCCTCGCCGTGCTCGACGGACTCTCCGGCGAGATCCTGGCGAAGACACCGTGGCCACCGATGGTTTCGGACTTCGAACGCTCCTCGACGCGCGTCCACTTGTCCGTGGCGTATCTCGATGGTGTGCACCCTGCCCTGGTGGCGCAGACGGGCCTTTACGAGAACGAGGTGTTCACTGCCTACGATGCCAGTCTGAATCTCTTGTGGACCTTCGAAAGCACGGCGGAGACCACCGGAAGCGGCTCGCATAGAATCGAAGTCGCCGATGTAAATGGGGATGGCAAGCAAGAGGTATTCGACGGCACCACGTGTCTGAACGCGGACGGTACCATGCGCTGGTCGATCTACAAACAGCACCCGGACCTGGTCAGCATCCGCGATTTCATCCCCACTCACCCCGGCCTCGAGGTACTCTATGCTATCGAGTCAACCCTGTATGCGGGACTTTACATGGTGGAAGCCGATACAGGGAAGATCCTCTGGCGCATGAACCGCGATGACGATCCCCGCTGGACCCACGCCCACTACAATTGGGTGGCGGATATTTGGGCCGATTCCCCCGGGATCGAATGCGTGACCAATCGGAACGGCCACGGCGACTCGGATCTCGCGCTCTTCTCCGCGGAGGGTAAAGAACTCCTGGATCCGTTCCCCTCCGGTTTCATACCGGTCGAATGGGACGGCGACCCCATCCGTGAGATGCTCGCCGGTGGTGGGCGGACAATGGGCGAATTTGACGGAAAGGTCATCGCGCCTGTCGAAGGCGTCTGTCCAAACCCGCTGGAACATGCCTCGACGGTGATGGTGGCCGATCTTTGTGGAGACATACGTGATGAACTGGTGGTGTTGGACCACGAGCCGGGTAAACCCGTGCGCGTGTGCATCGTAACGGCAATCACACCCATCGACACCAAGCACATTTCCCCGTTGGAGAATCTCGACTATCGGCTTTGGCTCGCCCGCAACATGGGTGGCGGATATGCGTCAACTTTTCCGCGTCCGTGAGCTGTTTGGGGCCATTTGCAGGCAGGGATGGCTATACAGGACAATTAGGGGTGGCGTCGCGTTTACGGGGGCGTTGCATGAAGAACAACAGCGATGAGGGGGCTGCCATGATTGAACGTACAAGGTATAAGACGCTTCTCGCCGGATTATGCGCGCTACTTGTCCATGCCACAGTCCCGGCAAATGCAGAAGGGTATCGGACCTCCGTCGGAAGCGGCGCGGACGAGATTGCCGTGGTGGTTGTCCGGGGCACACCCTACGAAATGGGATATGCCCTGGGTGAATTGACCAAGGATGAATCGAGCGCGCTCCTGAACGGTTTCCTTACGATGAGCCAGGCGACGGGGGATGAGCGCTACACCAACGAAACGCTGGACAAGGCCTGGGATACCATGTCCCCGTTCATCCACGAGCGTTTCAAGGAGGAGTTGCGGGGACTCGCCGATGGCGCGGGCATTCGGCTGGAAATGGTGCGCCGCGCGCATATGATACCGGCGGTTTCGGATTATTCGTGCAGCAGCATCGCGCTGTGGGGCGAGGCCACAAAGGATGGACACCTGTACCAAACGAGAAACCTTGATTGGAGCATGGAGGCCAACGCGCACAAGTACCCGTGCATCGTCGTTTACCTGCCCAATGAGGGCATCGCCCACTTCAACATTTCGTTTGCGGGGTTCATTGGGTCGAACACGGGGATGAACGCCGAGGGTATCGTGCTTTCGGAGATGGGCGATTCGCCATCGAGCGACTATCCCTTCGACCTCAACGGAACCCACTTCAGCATCATGTTCCGCGACTTCCTCTACGATGTTCACAATCTGGACGAGGCCCTTGATTGCTTCCGCCGTGCAAAGCACATCAAGAAGTATCATTACGTGATTGGCGACGGGAAGCACGCCAAGAAAGCCGTGAAGATTCTGGCTCATCCTCCTGACATGCAGATATGGTCGGACAACGACAGGGCCGACGAATTCGCGCCGAATGTTATCGCGAACTGCGTGTACAATGACGAGGGACGCGGGGCGTTTCCCTACATCACCAAGGACTACGGCAAGCACGATTCCAGCACGGTGACCGAGATCAGCCGCTCTATCCCCATTAAAGGGGGTAACGTGCTTGACGTTGTCTATGACGCGACAGACCTCAAGATATGGGTTGCTTACGCCGAGGGGAGCATCGAGGCGTACAAGCGGCCTTTCGTGGCCGTGGACCTGGCACAGTACTTGGACTATGCGCCCGAAAAGCATCAGGCGATGGCTGTGGCGAGCCCTCCAAAGTCCGGGTCGCTGAAAGCGCTGGGATTGCTCGCGGGTCTGGTGCTTGTGGGCGGCGGCGTCGCCGTGGCGATCAAACTGCACGCGGGAACAGGATGAGGCATCCTTTCCCCTTGTAGCGCAGGCGTTCTCGCCTGCATCTGGAATTACGTGCAGGACGTCCACACGACGTAGATTTTCTTGGTATCTCATGGTGATTCTTACTTGATGAAAGCCTGTTGAGTTTGTTTCCACAATGAAGCGGGGGCGTCATTGGGCTGGCACTGAGAACTGGAAGGAGTGATCTATGGGCACGCACGATTCGGGGATATCACGGCGTTATTTTCTGATGGGGACTGCCGCAACCGTGGGCGGGCTGGCGAGTGCAT
>JADLGB010000240.1 GCA_020849535.1 Candidatus Hydrogenedentota bacterium | reverse complement strand
TGCTGTCACGCCGCAGGCGTGAAAAGCGAGGCAGTACCAGGATTCCGTCCTCTTGCTTCTCCGCGTTCCTCTGCGAACTCCGCGCCTCTGCGTTGAAGCGTATTCAAACCACGGGCGAGACGCCCGTTCCCCCCGTGCTGGGTCTGCTTCTTGAATCAGTGTAATCGGTGGATCACTTTCCTTGTTTGGTTGCGGCTCTGCCGAGATGGGCTAGTATGGTACCGGCCCTCCAGGCCTCAAGAAGGCGATTTCACGGTCTCGTAGAAGTACGTCTCCTTCGATGGTTCATCACTGGATAACTGTCTTCGTTTGCTTGCGGCACTGCCGCGCGCTGGTGTACAACGATCACGCGGGGACAGCCTATCTCACCTTGAAGGAGTAAGCAGATGCTGACTGCGTGGTTCGTGTCACAAGTCGTGTTGTCAGTGGCGATGACTGCCCCGGAGGCTGGTGCGGCCAATGCATGGGCCGAGGCCGCCTTCGGAACCGCATCGACCCAGGCTGCGAATCTCCATCCGCCATTTTCATTCGTGTTCGGCGATCAGCCCTCTTCCGCGTTCCTTCCCACATGGAATGTGGAACGCTCGGCTGCGGTGTCCAACAACGGGTCCAGCGTCTCCACCATCATGTGGCGTGACCCAGCCACCGGACTCGAATGCCGCTGCGAGATCACCCGCCTCGATTCCATTCCCGCAATCGAATGGGTCCTCTACTTCAAGAATACAGGGAGCGCCGATTCCCCCATCATCCAAAACATCCAGGCGCTGGACGCGGGCCTCGCGCTGACACGCGACAAGGGCGCGCGCGTGCACCACGCCAATGGCAGCGAGTGCCGTCTCGATGATTTCGCTCCGCTTGTGAATTCGCTGGGTCCGAACGCGCAGGACCCGCAGGGCGCGTGGGTGGGCGAGAATAATCCGTTCCGTATGCAATCAAAAGGCGGCCGCTCTTCATGCGGTGCGCTCCCATTCTTCAACGTCGAGATGGACGGACGAGGCGTGGTTGGCGCGATCGGCTGGACCGGTGACTGGGTCGCGGACTTCTATCGCACGGACGCGGAAGTCCGCATGCGGGCGGGAATGCGTCAAACGCACTTCAAACTGCTACCCGGCGAGGAGGTGCGTTCACCGCGCATGATGTTGCTCTTCTACGAAGGAGACAAGCTCCGGGGGCACAATCTGCTGCGGCAATTCATCCTCGCGCATCACACACCCACCGTAGACGGGCAACCTGCGCAGGCACCCATATGCAACGCGACGTGGGGCGGCAATCTCGCGTCTGAGCATATTGCGCATGCCAAGTGGTGGCACGACCAGGGTCTTCCGCTCGAGTATCTTTGGGTTGACGCAGGTTGGTTTGGTGCTGATGAAGCGAAGGTTGGCGCCAATGTCTTCAACAGCCAATGGGGACGCTTCGTGGGCGATTGGTACGCCAATCCCGGGTACTTCCCCGAGGGTCTCAACCCTGTGGGCGAAACGTTGAACGGGCTGGGCCTCAAGTTCCTCTTATGGCTGGAACCCGAGCGCGTCTTCCGCTACACGCAGTGGACCAAGGAACATCCGGAGTTCCTGTTGGGTCCTCTCGGAGACAACTTCCTCTTCAATCTCGGCAACCCGGACGCGCGCACCATGCTTACCGATTACCTGTCCTCACTGATCACCGAGGCCAAGCTCGGGTGCTATCGCCAGGACTTCAATATGGACCCGCGCCCGTTCTGGGATGCGGCAGACGCGCCCGACCGCGTGGGCATCAGCGAGATAAAACACATCACGGGCATGTACGCGATGTGGGATGCGCTGCGCGAGCGGCATCCCGGCCTGCTCATTGACAACTGCTCGAGCGGGGGACGCCGTATCGACCTCGAGACCATATCGCGCAGTATTCCATTGTGGCGCAGCGACGTGCAGTGCTGGCCGAACTTCGGGGTGACGGCCATGCAAGGCCAGACCCAGGGTCTCGGCCTGTGGGTGCCTCTCAGCACGGGGTGCTGCGACCGGGAAGACACCTACGCGTTTCGCAGCGCGCTCGGGCCGGGGGCCATCATCAACATGTACGAGTTTGAGAAGGACATCAACAACCACTTCTCTGTCCCCTGGCTCAGGGCGCGCATGGAAGAACTCAATGCCGTGCGCCCCTATTTCCTCGGGGACTTCTATCCCCTGCTCTCCTTCTCGCTGAGCGATGACACGTGGGCGTGCTGGCAGTTGGATCGGCCGGACCTTGGAGAGGGGATGTTGCTCGCGCTGCGGCGTCCCGCGAGCCCCTTCACCTCCATGAAGCCGTGCCTCCAGGGGCTCGACACGGAGGCCACCTATGAACTCCGCGATGCCGACAGCGGCGAGGCATTGCGAATGCCCGGACGTGAGTTGATTGAGCGGGGAATCCAGCTTGAGATAACAGAACAGCCCGGTTCAAGGCTCTACACTTACAAGCGGGTAACCAACTGAACGCAGGAGAGCGGCCATGGCTTCGCAGGTTCCCGAATCGGATTGGAAACGATTCAAGATTGTGCGCGAGAAACTCCTGGAACGCTTCTGCGAGCGCGTAATCGCTGAAATCGCATCGGCCATGACGGCGCCCGGCAGTACCGCGCATGAGCGGTACCTTAAGATCTATAGGCTGCTCAAGCAGCGCGACGAGGAACTGGCCGATGCATTCAATGACTTGCGTCGATCTACGGCCCTGGACCAGTTGCTGATCATGCAACGCATGGGCCTGTTGGAAGACGAGGACCGTCAAGCGTTCACGGCTGAGACCCAGGACACTCTGCGGCGCTGGAACGCTTTCCTCCAGGAGGAAGCAGCTCGAAGGGCCGCCAAACCTTAGGCAGGCCGTGGAAACTTTTCGTATTGTCCGTATTGTGCGTGGAGGGACTTACTCATGAAGGGGCAAGTGCTCATACGGTCGGCAGCCTGTCTATTCGTGGCACTGCAGGCACATGCCGGCCTCACGATTGCACGCGATGCAAAGGCCAGCGTCTCCATCGTCGTGTCACCAACGCAAACGTCGGCTGAGCAAACAGCCGCCAACGAACTGGCCGCGTATCTTTCTCGCGTCACCGGCGTACCTCTCTCTGTCCTTCCGGAAAGCGATGCCAACGCGGCAGACTCTCAGATCTACGTGGGCGCAACTGCGTTTGCCAAGCAGCAAGGGATCGATTCCGATGCACTCGGACCTGAGGAGTGGATCATACGCAGCGTAGGCGAGGACCTTATCCTTACGGGCGGGCACCCTCGCGGGGCGATGTATGCGGTGTATCGCTTTCTCGAGGACGATATCGGCGTCCACTGGTGGAACGCATACGAAGAGACTGTCCCTCAGAGTACAACCCTCGCAATCCCCGATCTCGATCGGCGCGGTAAGCCCACGATCCGGTATCGCGATATTTACATGCTCTACAGCAATGATGGCGGCCGATTCGCGGCACGAAACCGGTTGAATCGCGCGGGAGATGCGCCCATCGCGGGCGAGTTCGGCGGGGAGATGGGCTATGGGCCGCCGTATCATGTGCACACCTTCAATATGTACATTCCGCCGGAAACGTATTTCGCAGACCATCCTGAATGGTTCTCGCTCATCGATGGCAAGCGGGATAGCGGACAGGCGCAGCTTTGTCTCACGAATCCGGAACTCCGTCAAGTCTTCTTGGAGAAGCTGAAGAACTACATCGCGACATCCCACGCCGACGCTCTCGAGAATGGCGCTCCTCCCCCACTCGTCTTCAGTGTGTCCCAAAATGACTGGGCCGGCATGTGCCAGTGCGATGCGTGTCAGGCAATCACGAAGGCCGAGGAATCCGAAGTCGGGCCGCTGATCGACTTCATCAACTTTCTCGCCGATAGCATCAAAGAAGAGCATCCCGAAGTCTTCATCGACACGCTGGCGTACATGATGACGCAAAAGGCGCCGAAATCCATTCGCCCCCGCGATAATGTCATCATCCGCCTTTGCGATACGCAGAGCAATTTCACACAGCCGATTACAGCCGAAGAGAACGCCGCGTTCCGCGAACAGTTGGAGATGTGGGCTCAGTACAGCAAAAACCTACGCATATGGGACTACGCCGTCACCTACGCGCCGTACTATGGGCTGCCACTTCCCACCGTGCACACGTATCCCGCCGACTTCCAGTTCTACGCCGAACACAACGTGGAAGGTGTCTTCACGGAACTCGAGTATTCGATCCTTGCCGACATGCGCGACTTCAAAGTCTGGATGATGATGAAGCTGCTCGAAGACCCGTACCGCGACTACGCCGCGCTCGTGCAACAATTCACGGACGGTTTCTACGGGTCTGCCGGACGCTATGTGCGCGACTACTTGGCGAAACTGGAGACCGCCTCGGACGCCAAGGTCAGTTACTTGAGCATGGGCGCGTCACCGCGTCAGCACCGCTATCTCGATTTGGACTTCATGATCGAGGCTCAACAGTTATTTGACGAAGCGGAACGAGCCGTTGACGGAGATCCGGTGTTGCTGCGGCGCGTCCGTCACGCGCGGCTGCCGCTGGACCGCGCGAGCGTGGTCTTGCACCCCGACCTCATTGCGCAATGGACCCGGACTGGGCACGAACCGGAAGCCATGCCACTCGACCGCGACGCAATCGCCGCGCGCTACAAGGACACATGGTACACACAGATCGATTTCCGTATCCCGGAATCCGGCCGCGCGCCGGAGCGGGCCGAAGCGGACGCCGAAGTCAAGCAGCTCACCACGCGCCCCGCGTTCATCCCGCTGCCGGAGCGCTTTCGCGGCCTGCCCGCGGGCACGGTGTTTGACTATCCCGCGGACCTCTCGCGCAACTGGCAGGATGTGGCCAAGCGCGTGGCCGACACCGAGGCGGAGAGTAAGCTCACTAATCGTCTCGAACTCTCCGATGAAGACATGAAGAAGTATGCTCTGCCCATGCCATGGGGCCTTTACGACACCCAGACCGAGCGCGGAGTGGGCAGCGCCGCCATTAAGCCCGAAGATGTACCCGGCACCGGTTACCACTGGTACAAGATGGGTGCGTTTCCGGTCACGCCCTCCTGCTACGTGTACTTCTTCTGGAGCTGGATCATCCAATTTGATGTGGGCAGCGCGGTAGACCCTGCTAACCATGAACAGCCTTTCGAGGTCTGGGCGCGTATCAAGTTCGAGGGTCCCGGCTTCCCGCATGGCAAACCGGATGCTGTCAATGCTATATCTGTAGAGCGTGTCGTGCTGGTAAAAGCGGGGGCACCCTAACGGAATAGTCATCGGTGTAAGTGCTGTAAGACGGCCTCCGTCGGCAGAAGAAAGAAAGGGCGGAGGCCCCGAGTGTGGGACCGGCGCCCCCGCCGGTCTTTCATGCGCAGTCGCCTACAGATCCTCGGTCCAGCACACCGACCGCCTGCACGTCATTCCCGCGCACGCGGGAATCCATCCTTCGCCGAGAGTCGCTGTGGAATTCAAATGAATGCGCATCGGATGCTTCGAAGGTACGAATTCCGGGATCTCCGATACAGAGTCTCGGAGCAAAGATGGATTCCGGCCTGCGCGGAAATCACGTGCAGGGGCAGCGGAATGGCATTACTGCACGCACTACTGCGTGAGGTGTATGATTGATGAGGAGTACCCGTGCCATTCTTCATGTAATGCTGGCCTTCCTCGTCCGGCGCAAAAGGAGTTGAGGGAATGGAGCGATATCTTCACGTTCTGCTGAATGTGCTCGACGTGACTCTGGCAGTCTTGATCCTCCTGGCATTAATTGGTGCCGTCGTCCACGGTAGTGCAGATTCACATTTGGGTGTCCTTTGCCTAATCGCACTTCTTGTCTTGCGCAACGGATTGTTTCTCCGGAGTATTCGCGGATGCTTAGAAACAAGGCAGAATTCCGAGACACCCAAACCTTCTGCAAGGTCAACCGATGGCGAGCCTTCTTGAGTGAACATGGTACGCAAGGAGACCGGCGGGGGCGCCGGTCCCACACTCAGGCTCACACCTGCTCCTACTCGTCTGCGTGCCTCACACCCTGAGTCTCCGGTACTATGAGTGAACAGATCGCCGCGTGCGAGATGATTGGCTTTCTAAAGCAATACGGAAAGGAATGGCCATGCGTGTTTCCCTTCGTTCTCCGCAACCGACTCTCCAACAGCGGTGCTTGAAGACTCTCGTAGTGTCCGGGCTCCTCGTCGCGGGCGCGTGGGCGCAGACAGATGGGACGATTCTGCGCAACGGCAGCCCACTGTTTCCCATCGGTTTCTACGAGCTTCCCGAGGATGATGCGGCGCTGACGGTTATGGCGTCATCTGGCGTCAATTTGATTCGGTGTGGCTCGAAGGAAGACTTGGACCGGGTCCAGGCGGTAGGGGCAATGGGTTGGATGCCATTGCCCTTGAACCAAGGTCCAACGGATGCCCTGAAATCTCAAGTGGAGTCCGTCAAGGATCACCCGGCACTCGCGGTTTGGGAAGGGCCGGACGAGATCGTGTGGAATTTCACGGCATACAGCGGCCTCTTCAAAGCCATGGGCGTTTACGAGACGAAGGATGAATGGTGGCGGCAGACGCCAAAGGCCATCACGTACTCCAATGCGCAGGCCGCGGACATCATCCCGAAGATGCGGGACGCAACGGCGTTTATACGTTCGGTGGACACCCGCAAGCTGCCGGTCTGGATCAATGAGGCGCAGCGCAGCGATGTGCGGTTTGTCCGGGAATGCCTGCGCTTCGCCGACATCACAGGGTGCGACGCCTATCCTATCACCGGCAAGGAGCGGCCCGCGTCGCACATGGGCGCGACCACGCAACGATGGATTGAGACTGGCAAGGGCAAGCCCGTGTGGATGGTGATGCAGGCCTTTTCCTGGGACGAGCTGGGCGGAGATTACGTGCAGAATGGCAACGCCTATCCGAGCTTCGCGGAATCACGACTCATGGCCTACGACGTAATCGCGCGCGGTGGCAAGGGTCTTCTCTACTGGGGGTCGAGCTACTTGAAGTCCGACGAGTTCCGCCGTTCGCTCTACGACCTGACCGCGGAACTCGCCATGCTGCAACCTTTCCTCGTCGCGCCAAGTGAGGAGAACGTGAAGGTGCATCTGGTCGAGCTTGAGAAGGAGCGCTCGGGCCTGGGCGTGTTCATGACGGCCCGGCGCGCGGGCGAAGATTGGCTCATCATCCTGGCTAATGAAGACTCGACGCCGCACATGGGCGTAGAAGTATCTGGATTGGCGCCGCTCGAAGGGCGAGACCTGATGTGCCTTTACACCGAGGAAACGCTCCGCGTAACGGATGGGGAGATCATCGTTCGCATGCAGCCGTTGGAGGTGAAGGTGTTCGCAACCAGCCGCGCTTTTGAAACAGCGCAACGCGACAACAGGGGATATCCGGGGTTGTAAGTCCCAGACCATGGGCAAGATGCCCATGCCACCTCCTGGGCATGCGAGTGGTGGCGAGCCTGTGCTACACTGGCTGTGGATTGGGGTCTCTCCCGCCGGATTGGAGGAACACGTGAAGAAGCATAGGGCAGTTTTGGTTGCCGTATTGGGGTTGCTCATCTCGATACCGGTTTTTGCGGAGCCTGTATCGCGCATCACCTTGGACGGGAGTTTCACGGACTGGCAGTATGTGCCTTCCTATACGGACCCCGTGGACGATCAGCACGACACGGACCACGATCTGCCGGGCGACACCCCCGCCTACGTCGATCACGAAGATGTCGACCTGATTGAGTGCAAGTTCACGCACGATGAGAACAACTTGTACGCCTACTTCAAGTCCACGGGCGTCATCGGCCGCACGCAGTCCCACACAGTTGGGACGGCAGGGCGCTTCTACGTCATCGTCACGATCGATGTGGACAACGACGATGCGACGGGCTACCCGTTGCATGAAGGCGGTTATTACCCGACAACCCCTGGCTACGACATGAACATGGAGGTTGAGTTCTACGACGCCGCGTTCAACACGGGCCACTACCTCAATCACGGGTGTCTGGATGAGAACGAATACGACCAGGCCCAGATCGATCAGGCCAACGGTATTGTCGATGTGAAAGCCGGCACCTACGACTGGTACACGCAGTGGGTGTGGTGGGATACGCCCCAGGGGAACCCGGGCGAGATCACCTTGCCCGACGGCCATTCCACGATCATCTGGGTAGCAGACAAGGGCCCTGTGTATCAGGGCATCATCGAGATCGCGCTTTCCCCAGACGGTCACGAGGCGGAGATGAAGGCCCCGTTTCGCGGTTTCATGAAGTACCCCGATTATACGACGCCCATCATGGCGCTGGGCTACACCATCGATGCCTCGTTTTCGCTGGAGGCCAGCGGGGAATTGGCCGTTGGCGCGCTATGGGCCTCGGACACGGCCGACCCCATCAACGGCTATTACCTTGCGCTTCCGACTGAAGACAGCGACGGCGACGGCTTGCCGGATGGTTGGGAGGCGGACAACGTCTTGAATCCCAACGATGATGGTTCGACGGACCCGGACCAAGGCGCCAATGGCGACCCTGACAACGACACGTTCACCAACGAGCAGGAGTACGCCTACAGTACGGATCCGCGCGACAGCGGAAGCACACCGCCGGTGGGTGTGCCGGTGGTGACTGTGCCGGTATTCAGTCAGAAGCCACTCCGCTGAAGCGGAGCAATCGGACGGATCGGACGGATCGGACGAATCGGTCCGATCCGTCCGATCTTCTCTTGTCTCTTACCGGTCATGCCTCTTCCACGACCTTAAACCCCACGAGCGAGGCGAGATCGTTCATGCTCTGCATGTGGTCGCCGTAAAACACGACCCGGTGCAACAGTGTCATTGTGTCACCCTGGAGCACGCCGGCGCCCCAGTTGTGGAACATCTTCCGGGCGTCCGCCACTTCCGTGACGAATTGCGTGCGGCACCCCAGCGTGTCATGCGTCACATCGATGATCTTGCCGCTTGATACCAGCAACGTGTCGAGATTCACGAACTTCGCGCAGGTGACCGGTTGCCCAACGCGATTCTCCACGTCAAGCGCCACGCCGCGGTGGCTGTCGGTCTGCGTGCGGATCGAGAACGGAAGCCGTTTGCCACCGGGACCGTCCATGCACGTAGCCGAGGTGCAATGGAAGTGGATCAGGGCGTTGCGCGCGGTGTCGAAAACCGGGTCCGAGATGAAACCCGGCACTCCAAAGGCATACGCGAACATGAGCATTGTCAAGGTGGAGTCCATATCGCCTTCGCAGGCGCCAACGAAGCCCATATCGTTGAGCTTGCTGAACGCAAGGCAACCCTTGGCGGGATCACCCATGCAATTGGAGCTGGTCACGGCCGTCGCCTGGTGCTCGATCATCAGGTTCTTCAGCGCGAGGTAGAACCGCGTCGCATCAATGATCTCCTGGCGCGTGGGTTCGACGATCTTCTTCGCCTCACCGATCCAATACGCTTCCGCTTCCTTCTCGGCTGCTGCCGGATCCACGGCATTGAACGCTTCCTGCGTTTGTTCAACCGTAATGGGAACGAGGTCGACGCCCAAGCGTTGCTTCACCTGTTCCGCCGAGCAGGCCGCGGGCGTGCCCATCGGGCCCCGGACCACTAGGATGCGGGTCTGCTTCAGGCGCGGGGGAACCCGCATCAACGCCGCAATGCGGTCGATCTCGCCCCAGTCGCTTGTCGGCAAGGACACGACCTTCTTGCCTTGCTTCCGCCAATCCGGGAAATACATCCACCCGTGGCCGCTGAACGGCTGTGAGAAGACCGCCGTCGGGAGACCCGCATCGACGATTTGCTTCATCGCTTCCCATGGCGCGCCGCCCCCGTGCCCCGAAAGATGGAAGAGCAAGACGCCCTCCGCATTCGGAAGTTGGGGAAGCACGGCCGCCGCATCCGCCGGCGGGATGAGTTCGCCGCCCGTGAACTGCACATCCCCGAGACGTTTCTCGACTTCGGCGAGGTAGTTCTTGAACTTGTCAATCTCCTCCGTGGGGCGCGAGAGGTAGATATCGCCCGTTCGCCCCACGTACACGGTATGAATCTTGACCGGCGGCCGCTTGGGCCAACGATCATCATCCAACACCGGTGACACGGTTCGCCCGCTCGCTTGCGCGCCCAGGAGCACACCACCGGCCAGACTACACCCCAGGAACGCCCGTCGGCTCACACAACCGCCCATGACCGCCTCCTCGGGTCAGAGCGATGTCCGCAGTGGTAGCATGCCGGTGTAAGCTGGCGTCAGAGATAGGATTCCAGACTGATACGCCGGGTATGCTTTCGCACGTACCGCCCCGCCCCCATGCTTGAAACTACCCTACTTCGCTGGCGTCAACGGGTGGCAGCACAGGCCATCCCGCCCCCGCGTCCAGTCTATTCCTTTCGTCTGCCGCTGACAAGGGCTGCGAAGGGGATTGCCCGTTGGCCGGATATCCATTACAATCGGGGAAGTGCGGAGGGCTGCTCTCCGAGGGGAATCATCGAAAGCTTAGCAAGCGGAACGGAGGGGTGTGGCATGAGAATTCTCGCGGTGGTACTGGTGTGTACGATTGGGGCCTACGCGGAGCCCATGCACACCATCAAGATCAACGGGAAGTTCAACGACTGGGCGGATATCCCGTCCCACACGGATCCGGCGGGGGATACGCACGACACGGACCACGACCAGCCAGGCGACACCCCGGCTCCGGTGGACCACCCCGATGTGGACCTCGTCGAGTTCAAGGTTACTCACGATGCCGAAAACCTGTACGCCTACTTCCGGTCCACGGGCGTGATTGGGCGCACCCAGAAGGCTTCTGAGGGCAAGGAAGGCCGCTACTACGTCATCGTCACGATTGATGTAGACAACAAAGATGAGACGGGATACTGGTTGCACGAAGGCGGGTATTACCCCACCTCTCCGGGCTACGATATGAACATGGAGGTGGAGTTCTTTGGAGGTTATTTCAATACCGGCCACTATCTCAACCACGGCTGCCGGAACGAGGGCGAATACCTGGCGGCCCAGGATCAGCAGTCTCAGGGCTGGATTAAACTGCGGCCCGGCACATACGACTGGTACACCCAATGGGTGTATTGGGACTGGCCCACCGGTCTCGACGAGGAGATCATCCTGCCGAACGGCGCCGCCATCGTCTGGGTTGTGGACAAGGGTCCCGTCTACCAGGGGATTATCGAAATCGGCATATCCAAAGACGGCCATGAAGCGGAGATGAAGGCGCCGTTCCGCGGCTTCCTGGATCGCAAGAACGGCAATCCTATTGTGCGGCTTGGGCGCCGCATCGACGTGTCGTTCTCACTGGAGGCAAGCGGGGAATTGGCGCCCAGCGGCGAATGGGCTTCCGATACGGCAGACCCGGTGTCTTACAGGTTGGGTAAACGCAACGCGGACAAGTAGGGCGTTTCAAAGACCGCGGGCACAGGCGGCGAGACGGCTCAGGATTTCGAAGTCTTTTCCAAGCAGTCCGGGCAAAGCCCCCGGAATTCCACGTGACTGGAGAGTACATGGTAGGACTTGGGAAGATACTTCGCCAACGCGTCGTGGCCGAGGGAATGGGCCTCCACGTCACGGATGCCGCCACAGCGCACGCACACAAAGTGGTGGTGGGGTTCGGGGTTGAACTCGAACCGCGCGCTCGACATGGCCGTGCCGACGCGGGCGATGAAGCCCTCTTCCTCGAGGCTCCCCAGCGTGCGGTACACCGTGTCCAGCGAGATCGTCGGGACACGTTTGCGTACCCGTTGATACAGCATTTCCGCGCTGGGGTGGTCTTTGGCTTTCGCCAGGGCCCGGTACACTTCAAGCCGCTGATGCGTCAGGCGCAGGCCACGTTCTTTGCACGCGAGCACAAAGCCGCTCACCCGCGCCTCTATCTCCGCAGTTCTTTGGGGATTCTTCTTCACGGTCAACTCGCTTTCCAGGGCATCAGTGATCCGCAGGGATTATACCTGAATTCCCTGTGCGCATTTACATCCTCCCTAAAGCTGGACGTTTCTTAACGTCTTGGCCGGCACTTGTTCCTGCCGAAAGGAACGTGTCTTTCAATGTTTGCCCGGATCGATGGGTACCCCTCGGCGTTCATACGAAAGGTATGCTTCGATCGCGACCATCTTGGGGTCGTTTGCTTCGAGCGCCTTACCTTCCAATGGGTTCTGAAGACACCAGTTGATCATGTCGCGCAGGGGAACCACCCTCCCCAATTGCTGCTGAAACTTCGGATACGTTTCGGGGTGGGTGTTTGCGCCATTGGGATGGCACTGTGCGCATGCGACGCCGTTGGTGCCGAGCGTCCCGCTGGTCCAGAGCTCTCTTCCCTGTTTCACAACGCTCATGTATTCCGCATTCCAGCGGTCGAGGTCTTCTTTGGTGAACTCGTCGGCACGGCTTACCCGAATGTTCACGAACACGAGCGCGCACACGACCGCGAGCAACCCCACGCTAATCGTCAAGGTACGTTTCCTCATGATCGTCACCTCCTAGTAGTGGATCTGCGGAGCCACTCGGCTTTCCGGCTGCTGGTAGGCCTCGTCCTCGGGCTGATTCGTCGCAGGGTTGTACTTCACGGTTCTGTTTGTATTGTTGTAAAGGTTGTATCTCATGGCCACGCGGCCGCTATTCAAATCGATGAGCTGCCAGCCCGTGGCATCCCGCTCGAAGAAGGGGTCTGCGCGGTTCATGGGCACCGTCAGCTTCGGCATGTGTTGCTCCGCTTGCGCATAGGTTTCCGGATAGGGCCATGGCCATGCCGTGGCCATCACTGCGTGGAAGCTGATGTTGCCGATCTGGTTGTACTGGATCTGGTGGACGTGTCCGTAGATTACAGTAGCGTTGTCGAACGGTTGGAGCAGTTCCTGGATCTGCTCGGCGTCCTCGGTCCAGAAGTTCCACCCCTTGTAGATCTTCTGTATGGGCGAATGCGAAAAGAGGACGATGGGCGTGTCCGTCTTGACCTTCGACAAATCCTTGGCCAGCCATTCGCGTTGTTTGTCGCCAACCATGAAAGGCGACCCGTTGGGATTGTCCAATCCCGCCATCTCGATCATTCGTTGCATCTCGGTGGGCCAACGCTCGTGCGTCCACTCGTCGTACGTCAGGACGCTGTTGAGCGTGATGAAGTGCACCCCCTTATGGTCCCAACTGTAGTAGTGGGGGCCGTACAACTCCGACCAGTACTTCCCGAGGTCGAGGTAGTAGTCGTGTTCTCCCATGACGCAATGCACGTCGTAGTTCAGCTTCGCGAGCATTTCGGCGCCGTGGTCCAACTCAGACTTCTTGCCGAGTTGCGCCAGGTCTCCCCCGAACACGACGAAATCGGGCTTGGGATTCAGCAAATTGGTTTCCGCCACGGCGCGGATCAGGCCTCGGTCCCAATTGCGCACGAACTTGGCGCCTTCAATCTCCTGAATGTGGGAATCGGAGATGTAGGCGAAGGTGAAGTTCTTTTCCGGCTCGGCAAACGCGAGTTCGACCATGCTGACGGGCAGCGTGCTGATGGCCGCGGCCGCGCCCGCACTCTTGAGAAACCCGCGGCGAGATATGTGAAAATCGCACATGGTGCTCTCCTTTACTTGTTGCTGGCCGTCTGGCGCGGGGTTGCGATTGAGAACGCGGGACTGGTGAGCGCATCCATGAAGGCGACCAGGTCTTCCACTTCCTGATCGGTCAGATTCAACGGTCGAATGCCTCCGCTCAGGAAATCGTTCACCGGGTCGGTCGCATTCGTCACGCCACCGTTGTTGTAATGCACGATCACATCCTTGAGCGTTTTCAGACTGCCGTCGTGCATGTAGGGCGCGGTCGCCGCGACGTTTCGCAACGTGGGGGTCTTGAAAGACCCGAGTTCATCCATACCGCGAGTGACTGCAAAACGCCCCAATTCCGAGGTGCGTTTGTCCGTCAGGACCTGCACATCGACTTCGGCCATCGTCGCCTCGGCGGCCAGGAAAGCCCCGGCAAGGTCCGGCACGTCCTTTTGGATGGCATTGATCCCCACGCCAACATTGTGGAATCGATTGTCCGTGAACAGGGCCTGGGTCTGCTCGACCAGATGGCAAGAAACACAGCGCCCCTTGTTGACGAAGAGATCGAACCCCCGCTGCTGCGCTTCCGTCATCGCGTCCTTCTCCCCTGCGAAATACCAACGGTCGAATGGAGAATCGCCACTGATTTGGGTGCGTTCGAAAGAGGCGATGGCCATCGTGACTTCGTTCATGGTGATGCCCTCGCCGTCCTTGCCAAAGACTGCCTTGAACGCTTTCACGTATTCCGGATCAGACCGGACGATCTTCAGGATGGGTTCGTGGTCGGGCAAGCCCATCTCCACTGGATTCACGAAGGGATGCAGCGCCTGGTCCTCCAGGGTGGGCGAACGTCCATCCCAGAAAAGCAATTTCATGTATGCCGAATTCACTACGGTGGGTGCGTTCCGGGTGCCCGTCAGCTTGTTGATGCCTTCGGATACGCTCAGGGGACTATCGGTGAAGGCCTTGGCGGCCAAGTGGCAGGTGGCGCAACTGATGACCCCTGTTGAACTGAAGCGTACCTCGTTAAACAATTTCTCCCCGAGCGCGATCTTCTCAGGAGTTTGTGGATTGGCTTCAGGAAATGGCACGGGAGGCAGTCCAAGTGGTGTAGCCTGCACGGGTGGCGCGTCCGCAGCCATCCCCATAACGCACAGCAGGCATCCAAAGAACAGAGCTATGCCCAGTAACCCGACGGAGTATCCCCCACAGTTCTTCATGGTTTTCCCCCTCCTGTCTCGACGCTCCCCCCGGAGCTTCACATGCCGCGACGAGACGTTTACCGCTCCGCCGCCCCAATCGCACCAACGTTCCGTGTGCAGGCTGGAGGGCGCAACGGTCTTCTTTGCCACATACCAATTTCGAGTCCAGCAAGAAGACAGGCGATGACCCAGAAACTATACTCTAGAATGGAGTGGTTCACCTCCCCGCTCAGGCGAGCCGTTCGGCGCCGCAACCGGCGCCCTCTTGAACGTGCGGCGGACCTCGTGCCTCCGAGCCCAAATGCAAGGCATTCCTACATTGGAACTCTCCGCCGTTTCTCCACGATATCCCAGGATCGTCGTTTTGTCAACGGGCAGCGGAGCACAAATCCCATGACGGTCCCAACACAGGCAGGATGCCTGAATGGAGGAAGCCGCTATGGCGGGCGGGGTTCCGTAAAGGGTTGACAAGGAAGGGCATTCTGATCATAATGGCTTCTAGTTAGGAATCATTATTAAATGCAAGAATAAGGCATGCGGAGATTCTCGGAAATCCAGGTGGTGCCCCGCGTGCCGGTGAACGGGTTTTCGCGAACGGACCAAAGAGCACTCTTGGAAGCTCCCTCTCAAAAGATGTCCTGGTGAAAAGGCGATTACGGGTGGTGACCATCTTACGGTCAACAACAAGTGGAGGTAACCATGAGAAATTTGGCGTTGCGTTCAGGGAGGACGTTGGCTTTCGCCGCAGTATTGACGGTATCGGGCTTGACGGCCGCGCACAGTCAGGAAAAGGCGACAAGCTACTCGTCCGCTAAGCAGACCGAATCCGTGGCTTCCGTCATCAGCAGAATGAAGGCCGAGAAACCGGCCATCGAGCAGAAGCACAAGGCCCTACTGGACGAGCGGTACGATTTGAACGACAAGCCGCTTGCCGGGGCGACCATGTCGCGGGGCAAGGCGATTCAGGGCGGGCCGCGTGCCAAACTGCCCGAGGGCGTGACCTGGTCCGAACTGGGCGCTATGTCCCCGGAGAAGATCCGCGAAAAGGGACTGTGGCCGAAGGGGTACTTGCCTCTCCCCCATCCCAATCATCCGGAAGGCGGCATGGTATTCCCGCAGCATCATATCGACGAGATCAACAAGCAGGAAGCACGCGACCTGACGCGTTACGACCTGGACTTCGATCTGCCCACGCACTTTCTGCCGGAGTATCCACCCGCGATCTACCTCACGACGCGGCCAGACCTTGGCGACGTATCCAAGGGGCAGGTCGTCACCATGATGAACTACTTCGAGCTGTTTGATGGCATACTGAACCCCAAGCAACTCGAGGGCTTACGCCTCCTGGTGTCGCCCACGCCGCAACAGCAGTTCAATGCCACCGACGACCGGCGTTCGGAGAAGCCGAGCCGCGGCGTCACCTGCTTTGACTGCCACGTCAACGGCCACACCAACGCAGCGACCCACCTGGTGGGCGACATCCGGCCGCAGGAATTCCGCCACCGGATCGACACCCCCTCCTTGCGCGGGGTGAACATCCAGCGCCTGTTCGGGTCGCAGCGCGCCCTCAAGACGGTGGAGGATTTCACCGAGTTCGAGCAGCGGGCCGCTTATTTCGATGGCGACCCCGTGATGGCCACGAAGAAGGGGGTGAACATCCTCGAGCGGGGTAGCCAGGTGCACTTCATGGCGGAATTCGAGTCGCTGCTCGACTTCCCACCCGCGCCGAAGCTGGACATCTACGGTCATCTCGATCCGAAAAAGGCCACCAAGCAGGAATTGCGTGGCGAGAAGATATTCAACGGCAAAGCCAAGTGCGCGGAGTGCCACCCGGCGCCGTTCTACACGGACAATTTGATGCATGACCTGAAGGTCGAGCGCTTCTTTGAACCCCACATGATCAACGGGCGCATGGCCACGGCGGACGGCCCGATCAAGACCTTCCCCCTGCGCGGCCTGAAGGACTCACCGCCCTATTTGCACGACGGCCGCCTGTTGACCTTGGCTGACGTGGTGGAGTTCTTCAACCTCGTCCAGGGCCTCAAGCTCTCCGAACAGGAGAAGGAAGATTTGGAGGCCTTCCTGCTGGCGCTATAAGCGGCAGGGGACGTCTCTCCGAAGCACAGTCGACAGGGCCAAGTTCAGCTAACAATGGCTGGATCTGGCCCTGTTTTCTTCGTGTCCAGTCCGTCCAGTGCTATGCTGCCTCCATTCCTGTTTCCCAATCGATGCATCCGTAGGATATAATTCAACCAAACTTGGGGATGTATACCGCCGTGCGGCACCTCGGTGCCGCACCCGTCCGAATTGGGGAACTCATGTACGCCGCTTCGACAGCCCACCTCGAGATCTTCGAGAAGTTTCCGATGGGCGCGCACCATTATTACCTTCGCGAGGACTCGGTCCTGATCTTCCTCGGTGCCAACGAAGCCGCGGATGCCATACTGGGAGTGGAGCACCAGAAGCGCGTGGGGCAGTCCATCGAAAAGGCTTTTCCTCCGTTGATCGGTACGGAGATCCCGGATCGCTACCGTGAGGTCGCGCTGACGGGTGTTCCGTGGCAAACGGAACGCGTCGAGTACAGGGACAATGAGATTGTCGGGGCTTTTGAAGTATTCGTGTTTCAGCCCGCCCCCAACCACGTCACGGCACTCTTTCTCGAAATCGGGGAGCGCAAGCGCGAGGAGGGCAAACGCGACGAGAATGCACGCTACCTGGGTGCGCTCAGCGAGATCGTCCAGTTGCTCGTTGCCCAGCCGGACGCCGCCGGGCTGCAGACATTCCTCGCGCTAATTGGGGAGGCTTCAAGAGCAACATGTGCGGTGCTGGCGATGGCCGCACCCCCTCGGCAGAGTCGGGCTAAGACGTGGGAGATGCTGGAGTGGGCTTCCCCAACGCGGGTCGCAGCGAAGGCCGCACACGATTCCCGGCTTTCCCACATCTGTGAAGCGTGGATAGAAGAATGGAAGCAGATGCAAAGTGACCTGGGGAGCGCTTCCCACCAAGCGGAATACTCCGATGTGTTTGCGGAAGGCCCTGAAGGCTTCCGGCTCCTTTTGCCGATCCACACGTCCGGAGAGTTCATTGGTTTTCTTGCAATGCAGCGCAGCACCGAGGCCGGACGCTGGAATCACGCGTTGCTGGATTTCTTGCGTGTAGCCGCGCAGAATCTTTCCCGCGCCATACTGCGCGCCCGTGCAGAGGCCGCTCTCATAGAGCGCGAAGACCGTTATCGCTCCATCCTCCAGGAAATGTCCGACATGGTCTGGCTGGTGGACGAGAATATCATCGTGCGTTACGTCACGCCGTCCTGTAAACGCATCCTGGGATACGAGCCTGAAGCGTTGATTGGTACTAGCGGGCTGAGTCTGGTGCATCCCGATGATGCGGCACTCACCACCGCGGCGTTCAAGGAGGTGGCCGCGGAGAGTAATCCCCACACCCCCACCGAGTTTCGATTTCACCATGCCGATGGCAGTTGGGTAACCCTGGAGGCCGTCGGCACCAACTTGCTTGGACACCCGAACGTTCGCGGGATAGTGCTGACTACCCGAGATGTGACCGAGCGCAAGAAGTACGAACGAGATCTGCTCGACAGCGAAGAGCGGTTTCGCTCCCTGATCGAGAACTCCCTCGATGTGGTTCTCGTGCTCTCCAGTGAGGGCACAATCGACTATGTCAGCCCGTCTGTGGAGCGGATTATGGGATACGTGCCGGCAGAGTCCCTTGGAAGAAACCTGCTGGAGTTCCTTCACCCAGACGATCTTCACTCAGCCCTGGAAACAATCGAGAGGACCTTCCGGGGAGACGGAACGCCACAGTCTTTGATCTGCCGGATCCGGCATGGCGATGGCACATGGCGCACCATTGAGGCCATGGGAAAGCAAACCCACGATGCATATGGCGCCGCGAAACTCATTGTGAACTACCGCGACGTGACCACCCGTATCCAGGCGGAGGAGGAGCGAGCGCAACTCGAAGCGCAACTGCGCCAGGCTCAGAAACTGGAGGCGGTCGGGCAACTCGCCGGAGGCGTTGCGCACGACTTCAACAATCTCCTCACAGCCATTCAGGGCTACACGGAGCTTGCTAAGGAAGACCTGCCCGCGGACCACGCGGTGCAATCCAGCCTGGATGAAGTCTCGAACGCCACGCGGCGCGCAGTGGGATTGGTGCGCCAATTGCTCCTCTTCAGCCGGCGCGAGGAGCCGCGCTTCCAAAACGTAGACCTTAATGAGGTCGTGCTGGGCGTGGCTAAGATGCTGCGGCGCGTGATCGGCGAACACATCGATTTGCGAATCGAGCCCGGGGTCGATTCGCTTGCGGTGTACGCCGATCCGGGGCAGCTTCAGCAAATCCTCATGAACTTGTGCGTCAACGCCCGCGACGCGATGCCGGATGGCGGTGCAATCACCATCAGAACGTCACGCGTCGGCCTTGATGCCGCGTTCTGCCGAGAGCAGACGTGGGCTCGGGAGGGATCCTTCGTCCTGCTGGACGTGGTCGACACGGGAACGGGGATCTCCCCGCAAGACCTGGAACGCATTTTCGACCCGTTCTTCACCACAAAGGCGGTGGGGCACGGCACTGGACTTGGGCTTGCCACGGTGTATGGAATTACTCAAAGACATGATGGCTTCGTGCATGTGGACAGCGTTCTCGGGCAAGGGACGGCATTCCATATCTATCTGCCGTGGTCGGGAGTGGACCCGGACCTGATTGAGGAAGAGAAACTTGAGCGCGCGCTGCGCGGGAACGGCCAAGTTATCCTGCTCGCCGAGGATGAACCCCAGGTGCGCAGGCTCGCGGTCCGCATGCTCGAGGCTTCCAACTACAGGGTCATCCAAGCCCACGATGGAGTGGAAGCCTTGGCGGCATTCGATGCGCATGCCCACGAAATCGCCGCGTGTATCCTGGATGTCATCATGCCTGGCATGAGCGGCGGACAGGTACGCGAGCAGATTCACGCGAAGTTTCCGCGCATGCCTATCCTGCATATCAGCGGCCATGATTTCGACTTGCTCGATCACTCACTGCCGAGCGGTGAGGAAACGCCCCTGCTGCGAAAACCGTTCACGAGCGTCCAACTGCTTTCGAGTCTGCGCGAGCTTCTGGGTGGTTGACTGACATCTTGCCCATCCGCGTCAAACTTACCCGTATCCCCGCGGACGCGCCTTCTTCCAGGCTGAATCGCATTCCCCTTTTTGCACTCCCCTTGCAGGTGCCACTCCGCTTATCGCACAATCCCTCGGCCAGAAATCACACGAAGATCGAGGCAACATGACATCTGAAGGCAAATCACGATGGTCCCGCGGCGCGCCCGCCTTAGTGGCCGCGTATGTGGCGGCAGTTCTGCTGGTTGACACGCTGGTGGCGATGCGGGTGCGAACCCCGATTGACTGGCGCGTATTCTCCTGGACCACCGAAGGCGGTTTCGACCTCTTCAAGTTCGTGGCGTGGTTCGTGATTCCCTTTCTCATCTGTCTTACGACCATGGACTGGGGATGGATTGGCGTCGCGCGGTGGAAACGAAGTGACACCATGTTGCTCGCAGCGATTGCCCTGCTGGGCATGTTGGCCATACTCGGCATCATGTTCATCCCCGCGCTGCGCGACTACTACCCTTCCTTGAGTCACCGTACGTGGCCGGAGAAATGGGACAGCATGATGCGCGCCCTGTTTTGGGTCGCGTCCTGGCTCGTGGGGTGGGAGTTCCTTCACCGCTACTTTCTCGTGAGGCCGTTCAGCGCGCGCTGGCCGCGCTTCGGGTGGCTGATCGTGCCGGTTTCCGAAGGGGCCTACCACCTCCAGAAACACTGGGCTGAGATGCTGCTGATGGTGGCCTTCAGCGTGGCTCTGACGTGGTGGACCGTGCGCCGCAAGAACGCGCTGCTGCCGTTCCTCGCACACCTCATCATCGAGGTCGAACTGATCGCGTTTATGGTTCTGGTATGACCCGTCTTCTATTCCTCCACGGGCGTGAGCGTGATGTAGATATCCTCTCCTTCGACCTTAAGCCCATACTTGCGAAGGCGGGTTGAATCATGCGTCAGGCAGTCACCGGTCCGGATGTTGTAGACCCATTGGTGGCGGGGACAGGTCACGATGTCGCCCTGGAACTTGCCGGTGGTCAAATCCCAGTTCTGGTGCTTGCAACTGATTTCCGTGGCAAAGAAAGTCCCGTCGGGATCACGAAAAATGGCGACGTTGCGGGCCAGAATCTTGAACTTCTTGAAACGTTGTTGGGCGAAATCGGACACCTTCGCTATCTTGATGTATTCCATGAAACACCTTTCCATACCGCAGTTGGAGCCCAAGGATACCCCGCCACCGCGCCGGGCGCAACGGTGCCGCATTGCGTAGCCTTGTCCACCTTGGTATCATTAGCCTGGAAAGTTGGATGCAAGGTACTATGGCGAAAGAATCCTCAGGCGATACCACGAAATTCATCATGGCCCATGAACTGGCCGCGATCCGCGCGATGCAAGAGGGCCAGCGGGCCAGTCTCGTTGTCCTTGCAGGCTGGGAAATCGGGCGTGAGTATTTGATTCAGGAACCTGAACTGACCATCGGCCGCTCGCCCGACGTGCGAATTTCCATCAATCTGCCGTCCGTTTCAAGACAACACGCCCGCATTTCCTTCACCAAGAAGGAGGCGGACGAGTACTACGAAATCACCGATCTGAACAGCATGAATGGCACGCGGGTAAACAACCAGCCCGTCAAGACTGCCCGCCTCGAAAGCAACGATAAGATCCAACTTGGCGATGTCGTGCTGAAGTTCATGCTGCAGGATGCCGTGGACTCCCAGTTCCACCAGGAAGTCCATCGGCGCATCCACTACAACCAGTTGACCGGACTTCTGACCCTGGAGTCCTTCAAGCCGCATCTCGTGGAGGAAATCAAGAAGCGCGGTTCTGGTTCGCATTTCACACTCGCCATGACCGACCTCGACGGTCTGAAGAAGGTCAATGACACGCACGGTCACCTGTGCGGAAGCAAAGTCATTCAGGAAATGGGCGTCGCCATCCGGGCAAATCTGCGGCCTCAGGACCGCGCAGGCCTATATGGTGGCGACGAGGCGATCATGTTGTATCCCAGCACCTCCATCGCGGAGGCCCAGGTGCTCGCGGAAAACCTCCGGCAACGCATCGCCGCGATGCAGTTCGAACATGAGGGAGTGCCCTACTCGGTTACCATCAGCCAAGGCCTGGCTGAGTGGCCGTCGCACGGCCAAACGATCGAACAAATCATCGCCGCTGCGGACGGCGCTCTGTACGCCGCGAAGGGCGCGGGCCGAAATTGCGTCCGCCTCGCGGGACCCTAGCCGACAGCCCATGGCCCCTCTCATCACACTGACAACCGACTTCGGTACGCGGGATGCCTATGCGGCCGTCATGAAAGGGGTCATTCTCAACTTCTGCCCGGACGCGCGCGTTGTCGAGCTTACACATGACATCCCGCCGCAGGACGTTTTCGAAGGCGCCCTTTTCCTGGCGGAAGCTGCCCCGTACTTTCCCCCGGGCACCATTCATTGCGTGGTGGTGGACCCCGGGGTGGGCACGGCCCGGCTTCCGATCGTTGTGTCCGCAGGAGACCACATCTTTGCGTGTCCGGATAATGGCGTGCTCACCCTGTATACGCGCCAGCATCCCATCCATGAGGCGCGCATGATCACGAATCCACGCTTCATGCGCGGGTCCATCAGCGCCACGTTTCATGGCCGCGACATATTCGCGCCGGCCGTGGCGGCCCTGACGCGCGGAGTGCCCATCCAGGATGCAGGCGAGCGCTTGACGGCATTGACCATGCTCGAGATTCCCGAAGTGCGCAAGTCCGAGGAGGGGCTTATCGAGGGCATCGTCATGCATGTAGACCATTTTGGCAATGCCATCACGAATATTAATCGAGTGCATTTCGGCGATAGGACAGCAACAGAGATTCGGATCGGGCTGCACCGGTTTTCGTCCGTGCACGAAACCTACGGCGATGTGGAGCCGGGGCATGCCGTAGTGCTGTTTGGGAGTAGCGACTACCTGGAAATCGCGGTGCATCGTGGTAACGCACGCAAACAACTCGGCCTGGCACGCGGCACGCGCGTCGAAGTCCGGTTCTAGCACGATGAACGCAATTGCGATAACACCCCGGTCCAACCTAGACGCCAACGTTTCCATCCCTGGGTCGAAAAGCTGCACAGCCCGCGCCCTCGTGATGGCCGGCCTGACACACGGGACCACGGAGCTTCTCGATCCCGCGGACTGCGACGATTCCGATCACATGATGAACGGGCTGCGCGCGCTTGGGGTGGATGTGACGCGTATGGGTTCACTGGTCCGCGTGGATAGCCGGGGGCTCCTGCCTTCCGCTGAGCCACTCTTCCTGGGCAACTCCGGAACGGCGGTGCGCTTCCTGACGGCGGCCTGTGCGACGGTCTCGGGCGATGTCGTACTCGACGGCACTCCGCGTATGCGCGAACGGCCTATCGTGGATCTTGTGGAGGCCTTGCGCCTTTGGGGGGTGAATGCGACGACGGAAACCGGTTGTCCGCCTTTGCGCGTGAGCGGTACCGGTCGCTTCGGGGGACACACACGGGTCAAAGGTTCAGCCAGCAGCCAATACCTTTCCGGGTTGCTGATGGCCGCACCCTACGCCACGCAAGATGTAACTATCGGAATTGAAGGCGATCTCGTTTCAAAGCCATACATCGATCTCACCATCGCCATGATGGCCGAGCGCGGCGTAGAGGCCACGCACTCCAATTACGAGACATTCTCTTGCACGGCGGGACAGCGCTACCGCCGCGGCACCTATCCCATCGAAGCGGATGCATCCGGCGCTTCCTACTTCCTTGCCGCTGCCGGGATCGCGGGCGGCCGCGTACGCGTGCGCAATCTCACCAGCGCCTCGCACCAGGGCGATGCCCGGTTTGCGTATGTGCTCAAGCAGATGGGGTGTGTGGTGCAAGAGGGGCCGGACTGGATCGAAGTGCGCGGCAGCGGCTCGCTTAGAGGAATCGATATCGACTTGAACGCCATGCCGGACATGGCCCAGACACTGGCCGTGACGGCCCTCTTCGCTGACGGAGAAACGCGCATCCGCAACGTGGCCAACCTCCGTATCAAAGAGACGGATCGCATCGCGGCCACCGTCGCGGAACTGCGCAAGCTGGGCGCGGACGCGGAAGAGTCTGATGATGGCATGCTCATTCACACCGGCGCACTTCATGGCGCGGCTATCGATACCTACGATGACCACCGGATGGCAATGAGCTTTGCAATGGCGGGCCTGCGCATTCCAGGAGTCATCATTCGCGATCCAGGTTGCGTCTCAAAGACCTTCCCTGATTTCTTCGAGCGGTTCAGCGCACTGTAAGCAGAGACTCCGCCATCTCGCGATGCATGCGCTCGAGCAATCCATCGGGCCACAGCTCCGGGTGGGGCGTGAAGATGCGGTGATTCGCGCCTTCGACCAACACGATGTCCAAGTCGCCATCCTGAAACACGGGCTCGGCTATCAGTAGCTCCACAGCTTCATTAAGCCGGAAGTTGTCCTGCGTACCTGCGAAGATGTGCAGCTTTCCGCGCAGCTTCGGCGCCAGGTCTTTCCAGTGCGTCCGCATCAGCAACGAGATGTCGTACTTCTTCCACGCCTTCGCAACCTCGCGATGGATCGCGCCACTCGCCCAGTCATAGAGGCGCATGGGAAAACCATCCGGCCCACGAGGACTGAACACATTGTCGAAACTCGCCATTTGACCGGCGAACCGGCCTTTTCTTGCTTCGTCGCTCACGTAGTCGCGAAACGAGGTCACCCACGCGGCCCCTTCACGCATGAGCATGACCTCGTTGCCATAAGGATCTGTGAACGCGTTGTCATAGGCATAAATGTTCACGCCCGCGAACGAGCGGAAGTCAACCGGGTCCGGAGCACCCGCCCACGCGCCGCCGAACGTGTTGGGATAGACGATCTGAAGCCATAACGCCGACCACCCGCCGGAGGAATGGCCGGCGAGGAAGCGCCCTGAGGCATCACGCACTCCCCCATACCTCTGCTCAATGGCCGGCAGCAGTTCCTTCACAAACGCTTCGCCCCACGGCCCATTGTTCGCGGAGTCCGCGAACGCGTGATGCCCAAGTCCGAACTGCGCATTCGGATACACATAGATCATCTGCGGGTAATTGGCGTCAGGATCGTTCAACTTGGCTACAAGGTCCTCGCTAAAGCGAAACGCCCAAAGGCGCCAGTTCTCGAATCCATGGATGAAGTAGCACACGGGGAACTGTTCAGACGGATTGTGATTGGGAGGCAGGAGCACCACCGCCTCAAGGTACATGTCCCGCCTCCAGAACTGGCTCAGCAACTCCGAGCGCACGCGGAAGTGCCGCCGCTGCGCGGTATCCGGAGGGACGGGTTCTTGCGCCGCGTCCCATTCTTCGAGAGCACCGACTAGGACTTCGTGCGCGGATTCGGTGCCAAGGTGTGTGCGACACCCGAAAAGAAGAGGAAGGACAACTGCAGCGCACAGGAGAACGAGGCGGAGAAAGTTGCGGAGCACTGAAGTCAATGCCTGCTCCCTCTCTCAGGAGCAAAGGCAGACCTCCTCCCGATGGAGCACCGTAATGGGATGATGCAACGCCGCTTCATTCGGATAGCTCCCCCATGCTCAATGTGTGGTCAGGGCGGCGCAGGCAATCCCCGCACAGCAATGAATGCGGTGGTCACAAGAATCAAAAGCATGAGAATGAGGAGCAAGCATCCCATGAGACTCACGTCGACGAGGTATAGAGGTCTGCCCGCGCCGGGCCGCTTTCGCCCCAACCACCACCAGGACATATGCCCTCTCCCGATTCTGCTTCAGGCTGCTACACACACGCGCGAAATGGCTTCGCAGCCAAGCATATGATGGGTGTGTTCGAAGGCTGATATCAAGAGAAGCGCGCCTCCCTTTCTTCGACATTACCCCCAATTCGTTTCGTGTGTTTCGTGCCTTTCGTGTGAATCTTCGCGTCTTCATACTTCTCAAGCCTGACACCCGAGACGCTCAATCAATCGCTCGAAACGCGCCCAAGGCAGCTTCACCTTCCCCATCTCGGCGGTGGTCTTTGCCGTACCGTGGCAATCGGACCCACCGGTGACGAGGAGGCCGCGTTCTGCCGCCACCTGCAAATACGCGTCGGTTTGTCCGGCAGTGTGTTTGCTGTGATACGCCTCGATGCCGTCAAATGGATGCGCCAGCAGACGGTTCAAGATGGCATGCGTCGTGCCGATACCGGGGTGTGCGAGAAAAGCGAGGCCGCCCGCGCCATGGACAAGTTCGATAGCGTGGTCGCACGTGAGCCGGGTCTTGGGCACATAGGCGCGCTTGCCCGCGCCGATAAAGCGGTTGAACGCGTCCTGCACGGATTTCACGTGGCCTTGGGCGTTAAGCTCGCGGGCAATGTGCATGCGTCCGATAGCCGCACCGGGTCCGGCCTGCGCGGCCACGGAGCCGAAGTCGAGCGGCATCCCGAGCGCGTTAAGCTTATCCAGGGTCTTGCGCGCACGTGTTTCGCGGCTCTCGCGGAGATGGAGCAACGTGGTGGAGAGTTCAGGATTATCAAGCCGAACGCCATAGCCCAGGATGTGGACCTCATTCTTGCCGTAGCCCGCGCTGATTTCCACGGCCCGCACAAAACCGAGTCCCGCCCCGCGGGCAGCGTCCTCCCCTTCACTGACGCCGTCAAGGGTGTCATGGTCGGTGATGGCGATGGCGCTGAAGCCTGCGGCGACGGCGCGCTCCACCACCCGCGACGGCGAGTCCGAACCGTCGGAGTAGTGTGTATGCAGATGGAGGTCTGCGTAGCGTTCAGAGGGCATGGGATGTTTCAATCTAGAGACAGGCGAGGGCGCCTGTTACCACAAGCGCTTGCCCGGCCTGCGAATCTCTTTCTTCCACCCCAGACCTGCCCCAAGGATCTCAAATGCTGGAATGAATATCTCATAGGAGGTAGAAGTGTGGCATAGGCGCCCTCGCCTGTGTCTTGAATTCACGTATTGATTCTCTAGCATCTGCGCGAATCTGCGGACACATCTTCCCTTTCTTCGCTACTCGTTCTGTTCCTTGATGCGATCGAGCACGCCGTTGATGAAACGCGCCGAATCGTCCGCGCCGTAGCGTTTGGCGACTTCGATGGCCTCATTGATGGCGACCGCTCTCGGCACATCCGGACGGTACAGGATCTCGAAGAGCGCGACCCGCATCACATTCCGCTCTACCCGGCCGACCCGGTCCGGGGTCCACTTGTCGAGGTTGGCGGCGATCAGCTCATCGAGTTTCGGGCGGTGTTCGATCACGCCACCAATCAGGGTCTCCGCATAGTCCTTGACCCCCGGCCGCGACTGGTTGACGTGCCAGAAGTCCTCGATCGCGTCGTGCCAATTGTACTCGGTGAAATCGAGACCGAAGAGGAACTGCACAGCGCGTTCGCGGGCGCTGCGCCGCATTTTTGGACTGACTACACTCACAACTGCTCCAGGAGGTTGGCCATCTCGATGGCGGCCATGGCAGCATCAAAGCCCTTGTTGCCTGCCTTAGTGCCGGCGCGTTCCACGGCCTGCTCGATGGTATCCGTGGTGAGCACGCCGAAGATCACCGGAATGCCGGCGTCGTATGCGGCGTGGGCCACACCCTTCGCGGCCTCGCCCGCGACGTAGTCGAAATGCGACGTGCTGCCGCGAATCACCGCGCCGAGCGCAATAAGCGCGTCGTACTTCCCGGACTGGGCCATCTTTTTCGCAATGACCGGAATCTCGTACGAGCCCGGTGTCCACACCACCGTGATTTCCTTCTCGTCGACGCCATGCCGGGTGAGCGCGTCAATCGCGCCGCCCAGCAACTTCGATGAGATGAACTCGTTGAAGCGAGACACGATGATCCCGTACTTCTTCCCCTTCGATACCAACTTCCCTTCAATAACCTTGGGCATGGAACCTATCTCCTTCCATCGGCCGCCTGTCCCCCGGCGTCACGCCAGCAGGTGGCCCATTTTTTCCTTCTTCGTGCGGATGTAGCGTTCGTTGCGCGCATTGGGCTTGATGATCAGGGGTACGCGGTCGGTCACGATCAATCCATGCGCCTCAAGACCCACCCGCTTGCTGGGATTGTTCGTGACGAGCCGCATGCGCTTCACACCGAGATCATTCAGGATCTGCGCGCCGATACCGTATTCCCGCGGGTCAGGCAGAAAGCCCAAATGCTCATTCGCCTCGACCGTGTCGAGTCCGCGGTCCTGCAGTTCGTATGCCTTGATCTTGTTGACCAGCCCGATGCCGCGCCCTTCCTGGCGCATGTACAGCAGGATCCCTTTCCCTTCCTTGGCGATCATCCGCAACGACGCTTTGAGCTGTTCGCCACAGTCGCACCGCTTGGATCCAAACACATCACCAGTCAGACACTCGGAATGGACCCTCACGAGCACATTCTCGTCGGAAGTGAAATCACCGTACACGAGGGCCAGGTGGTGATACTCGTCGATCTCGGTTTCGTAGGCGTAAAGGCGGAACTCGCCATATTCGGTCGGCAGAGTCGTTTCCGCCACGCGCTCGACCAGTTTCTCATGACGCCGCCGGTACTCGATAATGCTCGCTACACTGCAAATCTTAAGATTGTGCCTTTCAGCGAAGCGGGTAAGTTCAGGCAGACGCGCCATCGTGCCATCCGCACTCATGACCTCACACAACACGGCGGACGGATTCATCCCCGCGAGGCGCGCCAGATCCAGCGAGCCTTCCGTCTGACCGGCGCGCACCAGCACCCCGCCCTCACGCGCGCACAAGGTGTGGACGTGACCCGGCTGCACGAGGTCCTTCGCGGTAGACGTGGGGTCCACGGCCACTTGGATGGTCCGCGCGCGGTCGGCCGCGCTCACGCCGGTCGAGACGCCTTCGGCGGCTTCGATTGGGGTGTAGAAGGCGGTCCCAAAACGGGACCGGTTCTCTTTGGCTACCGGTTGCAGGTTGAGATGGTCCATGCGGTCTTTCGACATCACCAGGCAGACGAGTCCCCGGCCGTGGGTCACCATGAAATTGATAAGCTCCGGCGTGGCCTTCTCGGCGGCACAGACCAGGTCACCCTCGTTCTCCCGGTCCTCGTCATCCACCAGGATGATCGTCCTGCCGGCTCGCAGTTCTTCAAATACTTCTTCTACTGGCGCAAACATGTCTTTCGTTCCTCAGACACCGGAGGCCTACGCAAACCCGTGCTTCTTCAACTTCTCAAGCGTCAGGCTGCCTCGTGTCATTTGCTTCATATAGTGGAGAATATGCTTCCCGAGCATGTCGGCTTCCATGTTGACCGGATCGCCCGCGCGCTTGCTGGAAAGCGTCGTCTTTTCAATGGTGGCGGGAATCACCGCTACCCCGAACGTATCGCCCATTGGCTCGACCACCGTAAGGCTGATACCGTCCACCGCGACCGAACCCTTCGGGACCAGGTAGCGAGCAACTTCAGCGGGCGCTTGGAACCGCCACAAGGAGAACTCTCCCTGGTTCTGAACCGAGTGGACCCGCCCTACTCCGTCCACGTGTCCCTGGACAAAGTGCCCGCCCATACGTCCACCGTAGGCCAACGCGCGTTCCAGGTTGACCGCGTCTCCGGGGCGAAGGCTTCCCAACGTCGTGCGCTCAAGGGTCTCCGGTGACATCTGCACAACAAAGGAATCGTGGCTAAAGGACACGACGGTGAGACACGCACCGTTGACAGCGATGCTGTCGCCCTCCTGGACACCCTCCAGGACGATCTTGGCCATGATGGTCATGTCCGACCCTGAACGCCTTGAGACAGCGCCGACCTCTTCTATGATTCCCGTGAACATGGGAAGCCTAGTCCCCCTTCTCGCCAGGAATAGTTTGCATTACATAAGCTTCTATCAGAATGTCTTCACCTACTGGACGGGCAGTCATGCGCTCCAAGCGTATAACATCCGCCATTCTAGCAGCCCCCTCGCCCTCCACTGCCGTAATGGCATGCTGACCACCGATGATCTTGGGAGCGACAAAGAACATCACCTTGTCAATGATAGATGACTCAAAGGCCGATGCCAATGTCGAGCCGCCGCCTTCAATAAGGACAGATACGATATCCCGCGCGGAAAGTTCCTTCATGAGTAGTGTCAGATCGAGCCCCCCCTTACCACTCGGGATGCGCAGAACTTCGTCAGCCCCCTCGAACGAGCGATCATCAGGAACCGCCACCCAGGTGGGCGCGCCACTCTTGAGCTGAAAGACGCGCCGGTCCGTATCAAGGTACTGGTCAGCGTCTACAATGACACGTATTGGATCTTTGACATCGCGCTCGTCGAGACGGGTGGTGAGGCTCGGGTCATCCATCATGACAGTGCGGCTGCCGACCAAAATGGCGTCGACTTCGTTGCGCAGCTCGTGGACCAAGCGGCGGGAAGCCTCGCCAGTCACCCACCTGGAGTCTCCGGTGCGCGTGGCGATCTTGCCATCGAGAGACATTCCGCACTTTGCGATGACAAAGGGCAGACCCCGGGTCATGAACTTCACGAAGGCCTCGTTGAGACGCCGTGCTTCCTCTTCCAGAACTCCGACATCGACACGAATGCCCGCCTGGCGGAGCGCAAAGATCCCCTCTCCGCAGACTCGCGGATTCGGGTCGTGCATCGCAACCACAACGCGTCTGGGCCTGTGACGAATGATGGTATCGGTGCACGGCGGCGTGCGGCCGTGGAAGCAGCATGGTTCGAGGGATACGTAGAGGGTCGCGCCTTGGATATCCCCCCTCGCGTCCTCGATGGCGTTGATTTCCGCGTGGGGTTCGCCGGCGCGTTCGTGGTAGCCTTCGCCGATCACACGGCCATCGCGCACTATGACACAGCCCACGGCGGGATTCGGGCTGGTTCGGCCCTTGCCCTTGGCGGCAAGCTCCAAGGCGCGGCGCATGTGCGTCTCGTCGCTCGGGTCCGGCTGGTATACTGTGGCGGTTTGTTCCGGCATTATTAAGTCCCGACAGACGGAATTCACCTTCGGGACCTGCTTACGTGCCGGAATGAAGGGGCGCTTCCGGGAAACGGATGCACCTCCCCCTCATGGCGGGCGCGTAACACCTTCTCCCATCCGGACTTTACCGTCGGCACCGGAATTTCACCGGTTCCTGCGCGTATTCGCGCTCGCGGGCTATAACCGCCGGTCGGGAATCTCACCCTGCCCCGAAGGTGCTCGTCTAAACTGCTCTAACCGTAATGGTACCAAGCGCGGAAAGCGAAGTCAATGCCGTGTCGGGGCATCCCGCACGTGCCACGCATCGGATTTCAGCAGGGACGACCGCACGAGGCAGCGCGGATTGAGTAGGGCGGGATTTGTTCCCGCCTTCTTGACGGGCCCGAAAACGGCGTTAGGGTTGCGGCGCTTCGGTTTCCACCCGAGTGCAGTTCGGCTCGACGCGGAATGGCTCTGTCGGCGTAACGCTCTCGCTACGAACGTTCTTGAAGGTCGAGTCGTGGACGTCATCGAGGGCGAAGGCGGGCCGGGCGTCTTCCTGCCGGATCGCGATGCGGACGTCGCTCATGTGGATATCCCGGGCATGCCTGATGTAGAAGGCGTAGGCCGGCAGAGTGCCGAACATCCGGTTCTCAGGGTATTTAGTCGAGTTCTCTTCAATCGTCCGTTGGGAGTCCTCAGGTGTGCCCGCGGGAAAACCGCCAAGGATGTCGATATCAACATCCTGGATATAGACGCGCTCGACGCAGTGCCCGGGGATGCCGGTGATGCTGGACGCATAAGGCGTGTAATTGTGCACGGCGCGCTCCGCGTCCGAGTGCTTCTCCGCGTCGTTGACCGTCGCGCGGATGCCGCTGATGTAAACGTCTTGAAGCGTGCCGGTCTCGGGGACCACCTCCCCCTCTTCCGTGAAGATGGGCCGGTTGCGGTCGCCCAATTTGATGAAGATGGGCGTCTCGACCACATCCATGGTGATATTGCGCACGATGACGTTGCGCATGATCCCGCCGTCCACAAGTTCGAGGGCGATTCCCGAGATACCCGTCTGCCACACGACGTTGTTCTCAATCAGGATGTTCTGGAATCCGCCCGACGAATCGGTTCCCGCCTTGATGCCGTTGCAGAGGCTTCGGACCCGATTGTTTCGGATGACGACGTTTTTGCAGCCTTCGGCCGTATAGCCCTTGAGGCAGATCCCGTCATCCAGTGCGTCGATATTGCAGTTCTCGACGAGGGCATTTTCGCAGTCGATGATGTTGCAGCCGTCGTTGTTGGGGAAGGTGCTGTCCTTCACGGTGACCCCATTGACGTGAACGTTGCGGCACTTCGTGTAGGTCTCGGTCCAGAACCCCGACGAGGTGAAGGTCACGCCCTGGACCAGCACGTTCGTGCACTCGTCAAACCAGAGCAGACAGGGCCGGTGCCGCTCGGCGCGGCTCTCGTCGATGAAATCGTTTTCGCCTTGGCTGTTACCGTTCAGCGTGCCCTTGCCGGTCAGGGACACGCCGTCCGCAGCCTGAGCGAAAACGAGGCTCGTCTTCAGAAACTTCTCGTAGCGTACCCTTGACCGTGGGGCCAGGGGTGGATAGTCGCGCATCCAAGGGCTGCCCAGCAGGACCGCCCCCTCTTCGAGATAAAGGTTCACTCCCGACCTCAGGATGATAGTCCCCGTGAGGAACGTACCGGCAGGCACGAGCACACGCCCGCGTCCGGACGCAACACAGGCGTCGATAGCCCGCTGAATGGACTCCGTGCAAAGCTGCGACCCGCCCTCCACGGCGCCGTAGTCCAGGATGTTGAAAGTGCTGGCCGCTGGGTACTCCGCCGCGTGGACGACGCGGGGCACACTCACGCAGAGTAAAGCGAGGAACAGCAGCGAGATCGTTCTGGCTGTGAATCGGGGATGGTTCACGAGCTTCCCCTCCGGAGTCTGGTTTCGTTCACAGGGGCGCTTCCCCGCACAACGCTATGGTACCCTCGGAAATCCCGGCCTTCAACGCACCTGGGAGCGCTTTGACTTCAAATGACGTGCGAGAACCCTACGAGATTTCTGGGTACCTGGCAGGTTTGTGGGTCGATTTCCAGCTTCAAGGCCTGTCCGCACAATTTACTACAAGATTCGGGACCTGCTGGATTCCTAGTGGATCATTCTCGTCTGGCCAACGCAGGACAGCCTTATGAGACAGGTAGTACGCATGGCTATCCTGGATGCCCGCACTATGTGACGCGACGCCGGCAACAGCAAGTGGATGTCTTCGAGACGCCCGCTGACCGGCACGCGTATTGGGGAGCTTTGACCCAGTATGCGCGGAACTGAGCGGTCCTTAACCTTGCCCCAGTTGCTGATGCTCAACTGCTTATAGAGTAACTGCCGGTACGCACGCTCTCGTGCGCTTCCTTGGGCGAGGAGTGTCGCCGAGGATTGCGCCTCTTTGCTGCCATAGACACTACGAGACCCAGCCCCACGGATGCGACGCACGCCAGTATAAGCGCAGCCAGCTTCGCCCGATAACTGGGTTCGGCCTGGACCGAGGGCGCTGAAGCAAGAGAGACTTGTGCAGGAGCCTTCGATTCGAGACTGAGATCCGTGATCTGCCGGCTGAGCTCACTGATCAGAGTCCGTCGTTCGGCCACGCTATCTTCGAGTGATTGCAGCTTTGTCAAATCTCCCCGTTGCTCATCGACATTTTGCATGTACCCGGTAAGACGTGTCCTGTACATGTCTACGCGGGCCGTCGCCTCGCGGTTTTCGACTTCAAGGTCCGCTAATGCCAACATCTTGGACTGACTTACTTCGTGGCGTACCGTCCGTTTCGTTTCTTCGATTTGCGCCTCAATCACCCGAATGTCCACTTCAAACTGCTGCAATTGAGGATTCCCATCGGGGTATTTCGCCAACGTCTTCGCATACTCCAGCTTGGCTAATGCGTGTGCCCCCAGGAGACTTGCAACCCGCGGATCCGTAGCCACCTCGGGATCGGTGAACGTCTCGTCTGAGGCATCTTCTCCAGCACTTTCAGAATCGTTTGGCGCTCCCTTCAAACGCGCCAGTTGTGCTTCAAGTTTGGAGCGTCGCAGCCCCAACGCATAAAGGTCTTCTTCTGCCTTAACAAGTTTCGCCCGATACATGCCGATCTCGTTTGGCCCGTCTGCAGCACGTGGACCCAACTTCGCTTGCAGCGCGTTCACTTGGTTAAGCAACAGCTCCAAGTCCTTCTGACGCGAATCGCGCTCCGTCACCAGGATTCTCAGGCGCTCACCGCCAGCGTACGCCTCCTGGCCCAAGGCATAGTCAAGATACTCATCCTTGACGGCGTCCAGTATCGTCAGAGCCGCATCCCGGTCCGGAAGGAAACATTCCAACTGAACGAGTTCCGTTCCCGACTTCTGTCTGGCGCGGACGTGCTCCTGAAGGAAGGTAAGCCGATCGGCCGCTTGAGCCACTTGGGGAATTGCCGATACTGCGGGGTCGTTCAGGACCCGCTGCATGATGGTACTACCCGTGATCAGCGTGACCTGAGTGCTGACGAACTTCTCATACGACCCACTGACGCTGGTTTGTTCGCCGGTATCCATGATCCGAGGCCGGACGGAGAGGAAACGAATCTCCGCCGTCGCCGTGTACGTTGCCGGCATCAGCAACCACGCCGCCGGAAGCAAAAGGACTCCCGCGACTAACGCTGTAATCAGGAAAATGGGAATCCGTGGCGAGGCGTCCCTCTTACGATTGGAACCGGAAGGCTTGCTCGCTTCGGCTCCAGGGGCGGATTTGGACTGAGTATCGTCATTTGAAGCGGATGGGCTGTTCGTCATTGATTCCCCCTCCAGGTGGTTGCGTACAGAGTAGGACATCCTGTTAGACTGCAGCTATTCTCTCGAATTAGGCAAGACATCACACCAGACCGGGCTACGATCGCGACAGACCAAGGTTCTCGTTGACCACGCTCGTTTCCGAATCCGGGTCATCCACAAACTTGATTTCCGGTACCGACACACAACCCAGGCTCTCTTCCGCTCCCAAACAGACCCGACTGTTCGAGGACAGGAGGTATACCTTGTAGGTAGCCGGAATAGCGCCTTCGAACCTTAACACCCCCAGTTGACGCGCCAAACTCATCCGCTAGACTCTTCGACAGATCTCCTTCCCATAACTTCCAAGCGTTCATATAAACATTGGTAAGAAGGGCCACAAGAGTAACAATCAACCCTCCGTGCCTATTCCCAGCAATCCCGGCGGGCGATTCCGAGGGATTGCGCCCACCCATTCCACGGGTTCCGCCCACTTGTACTGACGGCAATTCACGACAACACGGGGACATCCATGAAAGGCATAATTCAAGAGGCAAAGCGTGCGGTGTGCCTCCTTCATGGATGACCCCGCAGTTTAGAACTATAGGTGGTTGAATAACCGGTAAAACAGGGACAGTCCCGTCTCCGCTCGAAGACTCACTTCGCTTGGAACAGTCTCTGTCTTCCCAGTCCCTGTTTTCCTGAAGACTCGTTGCGTTTGGGAAAGCTTCCGCTTCTCCCCCCTGCTGCTACATCACGTAGCCGAGAATCTCGAGTTCTTGGCTGGTCTGTGCGTCGGTTTCCTTCCTCATTCGCTTGCCCACACAATCCGCCTCACAGTTCGGGCAGCACAGGATTCCTTGATCACTCTCGTCTGCCCTGTGTAGGATTGGCCTCATGAGAAGGATAGTACGCAGTGTTGTCTCCGGTTTCCCGCACCACGTGGCGGTGCGAAGAAGCCGCCGGGCAGACTTCTTTGAGCCAGCATATGAGTACACGCGTACCTCGGATTCCCAAGAGTGCATTCGCGAAGTGCGTCGGTTTCCGAATCTACTCCTGACCCTGCTTGTGCATTACTTGGTGGAGGCCGTCGATGGCTGAGAAGAGTATATGGATTGCGCTTTCGGATGACTGGGAGCTTCGGGGCAATGGGCTCGGTGATGTGGGCACGCTTCAATTCGATACCGCTCTACGGCTCATGGATTGCTACGACTCATTGGGTGTCACCGGGACCTTTAACGTTGAGGTCATGCAGCAGATCGCGTTCGAACGGTACCAGGACCGGTACGAAGACATTTCCAGACAGTCCGCCCTATGGCGCAAGGCCGTCGGGGAAATGGCGCGGCGGGGCTATGACGTTCAACTTCATACTCATCCACAATGGCATGGCGCCGAATTTGACGGAAGGCGCTGGCGCCTGAATCGGCGATGGGATATTACAAAGTATTCGCCGGACGAGATAGACGGATTCATCCGAGACGGTATCGCTTTCCTGGCGCAATTCGTGCCCAGGGAGGATCTCGTCTCATTCCGCTCGGGGTCTTGGGGTCTCGGGCCTCCCAGCCGTGCCTTGATCGAGGCGTTGATCCGAAACGGCATCAAGCTCGATGTTTCTATCGTGGCTGGCCTCGTCTATCGCGGGGAGTGCATTGCTTTGGACTATACCGCGCTGGAGTGCCCCTACGAACCCTATTACCCTGACCTCGACGACGCAAGAAAGCTGTCCGCACACCCGCACGGGCTCGTTGAGATCCCAACCCAGAGCGTTCCCCTTGCCAAGGTCCTTGGCATGCAGGCACCCATCACTCGCCTTCGCGAGGTCGTGAAGCCGCTCGTTCGGGGCGCACGCTATTTCGCAACGGCCTGCCGCCACCGGCTTTCTGGCCGCGCCACGGATCCGTTCGAGGCGCCCCTCAGCCCGTTCGGCATATGGTCCAGGAGCGACTTCGTTATGGATTTTAGCGTTCGCCGACCGCTGCATCACTGGCTCAAGGCCATCGATCTCGTAGTCGAGCGGTTCGACCACAGCGCAACCCCAGCGTTTCTCGTATTCGAAAACCACACGAAGGATTTGGTGAAATCGTCGGACTTTGACCGTATCTTCAGCATCTTGAAGCATATGCAGGACCGGTTCGGCGAGAGGATCGAGTTCGTACACCTGAAGAAAATGGCGCGGCACCTCGACTTGCTCACCCCAAGACTGGCAAAGAGCCCATGACGCTTGACTTCAGCGAGCATGTGGCTGGAGCAATTCGCCGCCGCCTATGCGCACGGCGAGCTGAACTCGACAGCTTCCGCAAGTCCCTCGAAATGCAGACAACGCCGACGCCCCCACCTTCACAAGGTGTCCATGTCACGGATGACGGAGGGGCACCCGACCCCGAAGAGGCGCTCCGGCTCTGTATGGTCAAGTACGTGCCACGTCTCGCCCAAGGCACGCTGAGCCCCGAGCAGTTGGACGAATACCTGCACCTCCTCAGTCGAATCGGTGAGCATTGCGTCAGCAGTGATCTCAGATACCTTGACGCCTATCATGTCGCCTACGAGCTATTCTTGAAGAGAGGAGATTTCCAATCGACAAACCTGCTTCGCCCTTTTCTCGAACGCTACCGGGCAGCGCTGAGTGCCTACGTCCGTTTCTTGGACGAAAGAGCCGTCAACCGTGAATCCTGAGCGCCTGATCGTTGTGGTGCTTGCCGACCACCTTTACTCTGCCAATCGAATCTGGCAGGGCATCCGAGATATTCCCAATGTCGACGTTGTCCTGTTTGTATGCAACAATCGGTGGAACGCAGTGAAGTTTTTGGCCGCCAACGCCTACGGTTGCCTTATCAAGATGGGCGTCACAAGCACCATCCGGCTCCTTAGTGACTTGTTCACCCGCAGAGTCAGAGCGAGACTTCACTTCTCCAAGCTCAGCGACAACCTCGACCAACTCCGCAGCTTGTCTCCCGACGTTGGACTGCACGCCATGAGTGTTATCTACCGCCAAAACGCCATCGACTGCTTCCGTCTCGGTATTCTGAATCCCCACATCGGCAAGCTCCCTGAGTTTCGCGGGCGAAGCGTCATGGAATGGTCTCTCCTCTACGGCGCTCCAACCGGCGTTACGGCCTTCTTTATCGATGCCGGCATCGACACCGGCAAAGACATTCTCTTTTTCCGCGAGTTTCCTGTCGACAACTTTGCCACCATAGACGACGCAAAGAACTACCTCTTCGCCCAAAACGTCTGGTGCTTCCGCGAGGCCCTCAGCAGACTTGCCGATCTCTCGATCACCTACCAACGGAATGACACAGACAAGGGACGCCGATTCTACGTCATGTCTGACCTTCTCAAGGAGGTCGTAACGGAGATCCTGACCGGAGACGTTCAGAACCCCAGAGGATAATGGGGCTGACCCAGTTCTCCTGAAGACTCGTCGTATCTGGGAGCGTTTCCGTGTCTCACCTGCTGCCGCCTACATCACGTACCCCAGGTTCTCGAGTTCCTGGCGGGTCTGGGGGTCGATCTCCTGCTTCATGCGGTTGTCGGTGGCGTCGTTGAACTTCCATGAGTATTGGCTCATGTAGCCGTCGAGAAGAGCACGCAAGGCGGTGATGGCTTCTTCGTTGTCCGCGGCGATCTCCTTCTGCTCGTAGGGATCCTCGGAGACCTTGTACAGCTCTTGCTCTTTGATGGGCATGCCGTTCCGCTTTGCCAGTTCCGCGTCGGTCAATCCGGCAAGGCGCTGGTTGTTCACCATCGGCGGGTGGTAGTTCAGGGGATTGTAGATGTAACGGTATTCGTTCGTTCGAACGAATAGGATCTTATCGCGCCACTCGCCAAATGCGGGGCCGAGTGCGACGGTTTCGCCGCGCATCAGGGGCTCGGTGTTGACTCCCTGGTAGCTGGCGGGAACCGGTACGTCGAGAATCCCCAGGATCGTCGGCGCGACATCGATCAGCCCGCACAAATCGGGAACGCTCTTGCCCGCGGGAATCTTTCCCGGCAAGCGGTAGATGAGCGGCACGCGCAGGGTGCCTTCGTACACGGATGCCTGATGGTGCAGGAACCGGTAATGCTCGTAAAGCTCTTCACCGTGGTCCGCCGTGATGACGACGAGGGTGTTCTGGTCAAGCCCCAGTTCACGCAGGGACTCCATCAATATCCCGATCATCATGTCGGTGAGGTTTATCTCTCCATCGTAGAGGCTGATGATGTGGGCAAGGTCGGCGTCGTTGATGCCCTGTTCGCTGAGCATTGCGGCCGCCATATCGTCTTGACCGCCGGTAAGCGTTCCGGAGTAGGTGGGATCACCGAACAGGCGATGCTTCTCGGGAGGGGCCCATGGACTGTGCGGCGCAATGTAGTGGACCCAGAGGAAGAACTTCTCGTCTTGCTTCTCGCGCAGCCAGGTGCGCGCCGTGACCGTGGCGATCTTGTCCGCCGGTTCCTCTCGTACGCCCTCTTTGTAGCTGAATCCCTCCCAGTTCTGGGCCGCGGCGTTCGTCAGGATGGCCCCACAGGTATAGCCTTCCCCCGAAAGGACCTCCGCAAGCGTATCCGGTGTGTTGTCGAGACGTAGTCCGTTGTTTCGGACGCCATGTGTGACCGGATACAAGGACGTATGCAGCGTGGCAAGCGCGGGCCACGTGGAACTCTTCGGCGCGTATACGCGCTCGTAGATGGCGCCCTCTGTGGCGATGGTATCAATGTACGGAGAGGTCTTGTGCTTGTAGCCGTAGCAACTCAGGTGATCGGCGCGCATGGTGTCCACCGAGATCAGAAGCACATTGGTCCAATCGCGTGCGGGTTGGGGAGCGTCGTTCGACGCGGAGTCCGGCGATGGGCGAGCCGATGCCGTTTCCGTGGAAGGCGCGGTCTCTCCCCCACACCCTGAACCAAGTGGTATCAGGCCACAAGCCAAGAGAATCAGCAATGGAACGATGGAGGTGATACGCATCACATGAACAATTCCTCATATAGAAAGCCGCTGCTAAAAGCGCGCGCTGTGACGGCCCCATGGTAACGTCTCGTCCCCGTCAAGGCAACTTCGCTGCCCGTTAGGGCGCGTTGCGCACCTCGACCAGGCGCAGGGTCAGGCCCTTGACATACACCGTGCGACTGGACGGGAGCCCACTAAGTAGTCTCCGGACTGGTTTCGACAGGCTCTCCTCGCTGCGAGAAATGAAGAGCACGCGATGGGATCCCGATTGATTGGTGATGGCCCGAATCTGATCGGGAGATCCCGCCGCCGTGAAGCGCAATGTGTCGAACAGCTTCTCGCGATCTCCAGAGTCGGTATCACGCAAGTAGCGGCGGATATAGAACTCCAGCACGTTGCTGCGCGAATCATATCCTTTCTCCCTGACGGCGGTGGTGCGGCCTCGATGCACGATCGGCGATCGCGCGAAGGCAAGAGTGTCGCCGGGTTCAAGCAACGAAGCCACCTGCTTGCCCATGGACTTCCAGTCATGCTCGGGAAAGTCCCTGAAATGGTCCGCGGCGTCCTTGCACGAGATGAGCGACGCCGCACCCGCAAGCAGACCAAGCAGGACGCGTGGCAAGAGCCCAATCAGAGGACCTTGTTCATGTAAGTGCGAAAGAAGACGCCGGAAGAGGTCCGCGGCCGCTTGCACGCCCATGGCGGTGAGCAGAGGAACGAACGGCATGAGGCTGCAGAAGTACCGGGCATTGAACCAGTGCTCCATGTGAAGAAAGAGGAATGGGAGCGGAACCACGAGCACCTGCACAATGAGTAGAAACGCCACAGTCGGCGTCCGCTTGCAGAGCGAAGCAGAGCCAAGCAGCATGAGTGCTGTCAGAAAGATTCGCACGCCCGCGCTAGTCCCTGGCAAATAGGAAGCCAGATAGCGCGCATACATCAGAGGCGTGAGGCGATAGGATGCATCCGGCCCGCCTGGTGGCTGGGCGATGGAAGCATCATCGGCGGACTCCTCCGCTCCCGAGATCAAAGCGTCCGGCGATTTGCCTTGCGCGATGCCGGATACGCAAAGGGGGACAACAGACAAGGCGCCCACCAGGGCAACGGTCGCCAACCCGATCAGCCGCCTGCGAGCAGTTCCCGCGCCGGGTCCGATGGCCACCCTGAACCCCGCCGCGGCCAGCAAGACTCCCACATACGGCAACACGGTGAGTTGGGAAGCGACGCCCAGGTTCGCCGACAGGCAGAAGGCGGCCCACGCGGTCCACTTGCGGGACTCCAAGGCTCTCCACAGTGTCCACGTCATGAGGATACTCGCCAGGATCACGAGGGCATAGAACCGCGCTTCCTGACTCCGTTCGAGATGGTACGCCGAGATGCTCAACAAAACGCTGGCGAGGAGGGGCACGGCGATCCCGTTGCGAGCGCCCACGATCTGCCTGGTGAGTCCGTAGAGGGCCAAGACGCCCAAGACTCCAGCCACCACACTGGGCAGTCGGAGCATGACCTCATTGTCCGCCCAATTCAGGCAGATGTGCGCGAGAAGATAATAGAGAAAGTTGAAGCGATGGGAGATGATTTCCATGAGGGGCAAGGAGGCCCCTTTTTGCATGAGGACTTCGTCGTTCCAGAAACTCGCATCCAGCTTGTACAGCCGCAGTACGAGGGACAAGACGAAAAGGGCCGCAAGCCCGGCAATCTCTCTTCGCCTCGGGAATCGCCTTCCGGCACCGTCTGCCGTGGCACGCGCCAAGATGTCTCCCCCTTTCAGTCGCGTTCACGCGCCCGGCGCGACGATGCGGACCTTCAGTCCCCGGTACCGGTTGATCTGCTTGACGGGAAGAGAGTATAGCTTCTGTTGCACCTCGGCCGGAAGGCCCTCTTCTTCTCGCGACACGAAGTAAATCGTATGGTGCCGGGATTTGCGCATCACATCCTCAATCTGATCCGTGGTTCCCGCAGGCGCCAAGTCCAGAGTGCCGATGATCATGTCCGCCTGTCCCGGACGCCGTTCCTCGATCGCGCGCTGGAGGTAAAAGAGCAGCGCCGCATTGGCGCTTTTGTACTTGCGCTCACTCTCGGCACGGGCCCGCGTCCTGACGCTGGCCAGACTGGCGAAGGCAACTGTATCGCCCGGCTGCAGGGTCTTGGACATATCCGAGGCGAGCTTCTTCCAGTCGCGTGGCGGCAGCGTTCGGTAGCGGTTCAGATTCTCTTGTGCGGCGCACACCAGCACGGCGACGGCAAGTGCGGCGATGACGCCGCATTCGATGACGCGTCCCCAGCGCGATCGCGAATCTCCCTCGCCTGCCAGGGAGCGGACAAGTTTCCCGCAGCCTTCGACAAGAGTCACAAGACCGGCGCCCGCGAACAGGCTGTAGAATGGAACGACGCTGCAAAAGTAGCGGTCGTTGAACCAGTGTGTCACGTCGATGAAGAAGAACGGCAATGGAACGAGCACAAACTGCGCGGCAATCAGCAGGGCGAGGACCGGCGCTCTGCGAAGCAGGACGGCAGCACCGAGCAGCATGGGGATGAGCAGAAGACCGCGCAGTACCGGAGACTCAATAGGAGAGAACTCGCGAAGATAGCGCATGTAGTCCCTGGGCGAGAGCCGGAATTCCGCTTCATGCGAGCGCAGGTCCCGCCATTGGGGCTTTGCTCCCTCGTCATCTTCGGCATCTTCCAGCACGATGCCGCTCAGATTGGGCGATTCTCCTCTCAGCGCCATGGACAGGACGATGCTCCCAAACGAGAGCAGGGTACATAACGCCAGCACGCTTCCTTGTCGAAGCAACTGTCGCCTGTCTTTGCGGCATTGAAGCAGGAGACACGCCGCAGCCGCCGCTACCAGTACGCACAGATAGGGAAGCACGGTGAGGTGCGTGGCCACCCCGAAATTCGTGGCGAACACAAATGCAGCCCAGGATTTCCATCCGCCCGAGGTAATGGCGCGCCACAAGGCCCATGTCATCAGCACACTTGCGAGCATGACCAGGGCGTAGTAACGCGCCTCCTGGCTGTGATCGACGTGGTAGGTGGAGAAGGTGAGCAGGAGCGCCGCGATAAATGCGGCTCGGATACCCGCCACACATCGCGCAAGAGCGTACAGCGCCGCAATACCCGCGACTCCGCCAAGCACGCTGGGCAGGCGCAACATGACCTCGTTGTCGTCGCCCATCAGGCTGAGGTGAGCCAGCACATAATAGAGGAAATGCGTCCGGTGCCGGATGGCCTCCCACAACGACACTGCCGCGCCCCTGTGCGTCAGGACTTCGTCGCTCCAGAGGCTCACGTCGAGCTTGTAGAACCGGAGCAACAGCGCAATGATCAAAATGACAGCAAGCGCCGCCACTTCCAGCCAACGCCCGCATCCCCTCTTCTCGTCTTCCGGCGCGCCAAGTTGCATATCGTTTTGAAAGCTCCCCGACGCCTTCATGGTTTTTCCCTGTACAAGACCTGCCGCACGGTGCATCCCTCGAAAGTCACCGTCTCCGCCACCGGCAGCGCGTTGAGCGCGTCCTGAACGGACGGCTCTAGGTCCTTTTCATTGACCCCAATGCACCAGACCCTCTGCGACGCGAAACGGCGCCTCATCCTCTTGATGCGCTCTGCAGTTCCCGCCTCGTACTTCTGAATCGACTTCAGGAAGTCAATGGGAGCTTCGTCTGTTCGGCGGGACTTGGCGCCCTGAACGAGGTAGTAATCAAACGCAACGCTGCTCCGCGGAAATACCGGCTCGGCGTCGGGACTCAACCTGCTGCTCATGCGCTCCAAATCCGTGTAGGCAATTACGTCACCGGGTGCGAGACGAGTCCCCAGATACGACCCGACTCCTCGCCAATCGACGGGACTACAGCGTTCGTAGTACGAAGAGAGTTGCCAGACAATGCCAGGCGTCAGTGCCAACATGAGTATCGCCAGCACCAGCGCGCGCGAGGTGACTCGCCGCTCCGCGCCGCCGATCCGGGTCAGCGCGCTCTCGATAACTGCCCAGATTCCAATCGACGTCAGGATGACAAACAACGGCGCCACATTACAGAAATACTTCGCCGCATACCAGTGGCTCGAAGGGAGGAACAGAAAGGGCAGCGGCGGTAGCATGAACTGGGCAGCGACGATCGTCGCCAGGCACCGAAGACGGCGCCAAAGCACCGCAAACCCAACACACATCGCGCCCACCACCAGGACCTGGATGAGAAGTCCGGCCTGCGGGAGAAAGACACTCAGGAACTGCACATATTGCCCCGGATACAACTGGTAGTCGTAGGTGTTTCCCTTTGAGTCGGTGGCCACTTCCGATCCAGACTTCGGAAACGGGTCGACATTCAGAACCGTGGGGCGCCCGCGCGCGGCGACAATGGCCGCAAGCGTGAGCAGGCCGAGGAGAGCGCATAGCATGAGTAGTCCCAGCTTGCGTGCTTTGGCGTGTGCGCCAGGAATGTTCCGGGTGAACAGCAGCCACAGGCCGGCGCCGGCGAAGATGGCCCCGTAGTAGGGCAAGGCCGTGAGCTGCGTGATGGTTAGCCACCATCCCGTGCACACAACGCCGGCCCAATTGAGGTATCCGCCCCGCGTGACCCCGCGGTGCACAAACCACGACAGGAGCAAACCACCGAGCATGACCACCGCATAAAAACGCGCCGATTGACTCTGCCCGATGTTGTACTGAGAAGTAGCCGTGAGGAAGGCCGCGAGCAAACCCACCGACCCACCGGCGGCGTCCCGCGCGAGGGCATAGGCGGCCGGTACGCACAATACTCCAGCGAGAACGCTGGGCAAACGCAGGAATCCTTCGGAGTCTCCGAGTAAAAGGGCAAAATGTGCGAGGAGATAGTAAAGAGGATGGAAGCGGTGGACGAGAATCTCCGGGATGCGAAGTTGCGCGCCGCGCAGCGTCAGCACTTCGTCTGTCGTGAAACTGACATCCAGCCGGTACAACCGGAGAAGTAGTGCAAGCGCCATCAGAAGTATCACAACCATCCAGCCGCGACCGCACAGCCGCACGGGTGCACCTGGCTCTTCGCACAAGGCGGCTGTTGGGCAAAACGGATTACTGGACGCGTTCACTACTCATCCCCTGAAATCGACCGAATGGACCCCATAGTGACAGAGACCGCGGGGGCGACGCAACGCGACCCGTAGACGCGCAAGTCCCCGATCCGTTACTCTTCCTGCATTCGTTTGTCTCTGGCGACGTTGGTATGCATGAGAAAGAAGGGGACGTACATGCTACGCGGTTTTCTGAGCAAGCTTGTGCTGGCGTTCGTGGTGACCTTGTGTTCCGCCGGCGCTCAAGAGCCTGCGGTTGATACTGAGTTTCACCTGCGCTGGTCTGTATACATGACCAGCGACTCGGTGCAGAACATCGCGCGCGATCCCGCCGAGATGGCACTTGCCATCGACCGCATGAAGGCCTTGAATATCCGGCGCGTGTTCCTCGAGGTCTTTCGTGGAGACCTTGTGAGTGCCGAGGAGGCAACGGCCGCACGCGATGCCATGCTCGCCGCAGGCTTTGAAGTGGCCGGAGGCATCGCGACTGTCCCGGGTGAGGAATATGGCGTTCGGCAGGAAGGCCCCCTGGACTGGCTCAACTGGCAAAACTCAAAGACGCAGGACGACCTGCGCCGCGTGTCAAAACTGGCGGCCGACGTCTTCGATACGGTCATTGTAGACGATTTCTTCTGCACGGGCGATGTCAGTGCGGAGTCAAACACCGCGCGCGGCGACAGGTCCTGGTCCGAGTACCGCCGCGACCTGCTCGGCGGGATAGCCACGAGCGTCTTCATCGACCCCGCGCGCGCCGTCAATCCGAACGTCACCCTGATCATCAAATATCCACAATGGTACGACCACTTTCATGAGTTTGGTTACGACGTTGCGCGCACAGCGCCGCTTTTTGATCGGGTGTGGGTCGGCACTGAGACGCGTGGCGCCACGACCCAACGCTTCGGGTTCGTTCAGCCCTACGAAGGCTTCGTGAACTACCGGTGGATCGCCTCCATCACTGGTCCAAAAATCGCCGGGGCTTGGTTCGATCATGGCGACTGTGACGGGATCGACTTTATCGACCAAGCCTATCAGAGCGTGCTCGCGGGAGCGCCCGAGATCGTTTTGTTCAGCTATGCTGCTCTTCGCGAAGGGCACCCGGGCCATCCCCTGCTCGTTGAAGAGCAGAAACGTCTCGATGCGCTGGCCCAAGCTGTCCGGACCAGTCCCGTATGGGGCGTGGCCGCGTACAAACCGGTGAATAGCGACGCGGGAGGCGAACTCTTCATCATGGACTCCATTGGCATGCTGGGAGTTCCCCTCGTGCCGGTTTCTCAGTATCCATCGGATGCCAAGTCCGTGTTCCTCCCCACGCAGGCGGCCGCGGACCCGCAACTTCCCGCGCATATCGAGAAATCGATCGCGGAGGGCAAGACGTTAGTGCTGACCACCGGTCTCTTGGGTGCGTTGGGCGAGTCCATCGACGCCGCGCGCGTGGCGGGAGTGTCGCTGGATCCGGCGATGGATCCCATGAAGGCGCCGAAGGTGTTTGCGAACAGCCAGGAGTTCACGCTATCAAACCCGCTGGATCTCGCGGGCGCCATGACTTGCGGCGAGGCCACTGCCCTCATCGAGGCGGAGGCAGAAGGACGACGCGTGCCTTTCCTGACTCGATATCCCAATGGCAACGCTGCGGTCTACGTCCTCAATACGTTCACGTTTTCTCAAGCCGACTACGATGCCGTCGGAGAGGTGCTTCTTCCGCCGCGGTATCTTGGACTATTTGACCTGCCGCGTCCTGTGGTGAATATCCTGCGCGAGGTGTTTGACGGTGCATTGGGCATTGGCATGGACGGACCAGCGCGGGTGACCCTTCAACCTCTCGGCGACGGTTCGCTGGTGGTTCAGAACTACACAGCCGAGTCCCACGACGTGACGGTGACCTTGCCCGGCAGCGGTCCTTTCACAGACCGCCTCGACGGGAGCGCCCACACGCTTAGCGACGGGCGGATGGACTGCACGCTTCCGCCGCGCTCGCGCAGGTGGCTCGCCCCTGCTGAAATATCCGCTGCAAGCCGGAAGTAGCGAGGCGTGCTGCCTCGCGTCCCCGTACTGCCTCGCTCTCCGAGCGCGGCAGCAGAGGACGATTCTGAGCTTTGAAGGCGTGGGTACGGCAGACCCTCTCTGGACGCAAGAACGCGCGCCACTTGTGCGCCGTCGTGTCACTGCCTCGAACCCGGCGCTTGGCCGCCGCGCTCGGAGAGCGAGGCGGTACGGGGGAGTCCATCCCTGCATCTATTTGCCAAGCTCGTCGCTCTTCGCCAGATTGAGATAGAGCTGCGTCGGATCACCAGTGATGGTGAGCATCCAGGAAGCTGCACACTAAAAAGAAGTGTATGAGGAGCATGATCGCCCCGAAGTTTCTCCCGAGTCCTTTGCCGTAGCGAAATGCTGACAAGGCGGTGCCGCAGGAGAACCCGTATAGCGCGATGATCCCGAATGCGTAAATGCGAATTCGCAGCAGGTGGGTTTCTGGGCGCAACCAGGCAATGAGGATGTAGAATGCCGCCGAAAGCAGCCCAAACGATATCAGCGCTTCGCATGTGGCCCAGCACTCCCTCTTCCACTCGACAGGATAGAGTCTCATGGCGTCCCCCTTGCGATCAGACTGTGGGAAACAGGACACTGACAAGCAGGAGATTGAACACAATGACGAGGATTAGGGCAAACACTCCAAGAGTTCTTCCAGGTCCTTCCCCGTGCCGCACGGACGAAATCGCAAGACCCCAGGAAAGACCCCAAAGGAGCATGCAGACGACGGCGACAACGAAACCACTCACAAATGAAAGCCGAAATCGCACCCAGGCGAAAGGCACCGCGACGCACAAGCCCATGCACACGATGGACAAGATGGCGTCGGTGCGGCCTGGGTATCTCGGGGCAGTCGTCATGGTTCAAACTGTTCCCCGTCATAAAAGAATGGGGCCATTGCATTACTAAAATAGCACATCATCTTTAACTCTGCAACCGTTCGCGGCGTTTTCGCGCCTGCCGCTTCCAGTGGCATAGCTGCCGTCAACAGCCGTCTTCCTGGCCAGAACTAAAGGGCTGTACCCCCCATGGGACACAGGCGAGGGCGCCTGTGGCACACGTCTATCTCCCCTCCCCAGGTCGTTTTGGAATGCTCGGAGCCCGAATACTAATCGAGGTCCAGAAGAAAGGAAGAATCAACCAAGGCATGGCAAGCGCGTGAGGCACAGGCGCCCTCGCCTGTGTCCCAGTCTTCAAGAGAGGCGGACATGTGTCCGCTGCAACGGCTTGCAGACTCTCAGTCCTTCCCACGCATCTTGCGCCAGACGTCTTTGAGGGTGCGTTTGGGCTTTTCGGGCTCCGCTTGGGCAGGCGCCGGGTTGGCAGGACCCTGGAATGAATCCTCAAGCGACTTCGGGGGCCCGGCGGGAGGCGCTTCGGCGGGCGCTTCGGCAGGCTTCGGCTTTGACGCCGCGGCAATCTCCGCGAAGAACTTGTCTTGCGAGGGCAATCCTTCAGGCTGGTACAGCAGTATCGGCTGCCCGACTTTGAGTGAACGCGGGTCACGTATCTTGTTCCACCACTGCACGTCCCGGGTGGAGAGGCCGTACAATCCGGCTATCTTCGACAGGCTCTCTCCCGGCTGAACAATGTGCTCCTTGCCGGCTGGCATCGCGACCGCCGCATCGGGCGACGGGGTTCCATCTGGCGACATGACCAAGCCTGGGGAGACCGTCCCGGTGAGGTTCGTTGCGAGGCCGGCTGCCGGCACTTGCCCCTCGACAACTGGGGACATCAACTCCGCGGAAACGAACTCCGGCGCGGACACGACGGCGTCGTCCCAGCCCGACTGCCAGTCCATTTGCACCAGACGGATGTACCACTGCGGAGCAGGTTCAATCACGCGCGGCACGGGTGGCTGCGCCAGGGTTTCCTGAGGCGGTTGCGTCACCGGAGTCACAGGTGCGACGGGACTCGACGTGGCCGGGAGCATGGGACCAGTGCCTGGCGCGAGTTGCATGCCTTCCGGGCCACTGGAAACACTCCCCTGCCCGTCTTCCCCGGAACCGGAGAACATCCACATAGAAGTCGCAATGGCCAAAACTGCGAAGATGGCGACGCCAGTCGCCAAGGTGAACATGTTGCGCTTTCGGCGTATCAGCATGCGCATGATCGTCGTGCCGGACGTACGCGTCTCGGCTTCGGCAATCTTTCGAGGCCGCGATGCGCTGGGCAGGTTCTCGACGAGGGGAACGGTCCACGCGCCCGCGACCTCGGCGGAGACACCCGTCAGGGCGGCGCCCGCCTTCAGCAAGGTATCGCGAAAGACCTTGGCCGATTCAAACCGTTCGTCGGGCCATTTCGAGAGGGCCCTCTGCAGGATGTCGCCAATGACCCGCGGAATTCGCCCGTGCGAGATTTCGTCCAGACGCGGCGCGGGGATGTTGACGTGGGCGTTCAGAACCTCGGTAAGCGTGCCCCGGAACGGCGGCGTCCCGGAGAATAGTTGATAGAGCAAGATCCCCATGGCGTAGACGTCCGTCGCAGGACCCAATTCGCCGAAAGTCTTGGAGTCGATCTGCTCCGGAGCCATGTAGAGGGGGGTGCCAGGTCCGCCGCTGTCGGTCGTCGTCAAGCGTGAGAGTTGCTCGTCATCCGAGGTCAGTCGCGCGACGCCGAAATCCATGAGCTTGGCGCACACGGCGCCCCCTTCATCGAAGATGACCATGATATTCGATGGTTTGATGTCGCGGTGAATGACGCCGTGCTGGTGAATCCGCGAAAGCGCTTCCAAACATTGCGCGCCAATGGTGAGCGCCTGTCCGACGGGCATCACGGCGCGGCGTTCCACATTGCTTTCAAGTAGCGCCTGAAGACTTTGACCGTCCACGTACTCCATGATGAGGTGAATTTGATCGCCCGCTTCGAAGCGGTCGAACAGCGTCACGATGTGCGGATGGGGACCGACTTTGGCGTGAAGCAGGCATTCGCGCTCGATCCGCTTGCGGAATTCGGGGTCCCGGGAGAGTTCGGTCTTGACGGTTTTGATGGCAACTTTGCGGTGAAGCTCGGTGTCATCGGCCAGGCATACTGTGCCCATGGCGCCAGCGCCCAACGTGGAGACTATCCGGAACCGGTCCGACACCCATGCGACCGCCGGCGCAACAGTACTTCCGCCGCGCCCTCCTGGCAAAGACGAAGCAGAATCGCTCACCATGTGCTTAGCTCCAGTACCCACAGCGTCAATCTCCAATAATACCATGTGCGAGCGTCGTTGTCACACCTGCCTCACGGATGCGCGCCGGGGAATCCCCACGAATCCGCAGTCACGCGCATACCCCGCCCCGAGTGGATCCCCATCGCGCCGGATTCGTTCCCAAAAGGTAACGCCGGGGACAAGGCCCAAAACCCCGTCCCCGGCGGCAAGCTCGCAGACTCACCAGTGGCGCCGCGTCCTTATGCCGCTTTGCCGAACCTCCGCTTCGCGGCCAAGCCGGCCAGGCCCATGCCCAGCACGAGCAGGGTCGCGGGCTCCGGCACCGGCGCGCACGGGAGGTACCCTGTCAGCACGTCGTTACCGCATTCCATCGTGTAGTGGGCATACACGCAAACTTCGTCCAGGTTGAGGAAGCTGCTCAGGTCGAACCCGGAAAGCACGTAGTGATTGTAGTAGTCGGTGGTGTTGCCGGCGCCTTGCGGCACGTATCCGCTCGAGAAGTTCGTGTAAGCGCTGGCAAGGGCCGCATCCGTCTTGTACGTGTCCATGTCAAAAGTGCCGCTCGCCACGACCGTAAGGTTGGGGATGTAATGGTAATCCAAGCGCCACGGATTGGACTGTGAGAATGTATTCGTGCCGACAAGGCCGGTGCCGACCGTGAGACCAGTAATGGCATATACCGTGTACGTGCCGCCGCCGCTGTACACCGCCGGCGTGATGTCGATCACGTAGTTGTAGCCCGCGCCCGAGGAGTTCGGCGGCTCGATGGAACCCGGGGTATTCGTGCTGGCAAACGTCGGGTTGACGCTCAGGAAGATATCCCCTGAGCGGTAACCATCCTGGCCATCCTCAAAATCGTAGCCGCCAACCAGGCTCAGAACGCCGGAATCCGTCAGGTACATGCCTTCAAGATCCCACTTCTGACCTGGCGTGGCACCCGGCTCGACTTCCTGATCCTCACCCACATCGAGGCCGCCGTTCACGCGGGAATCGGGAGTGCCTCCATTCCACCATGAGTTGTTCGTGGAATTGCTGCTGGAACCGACACGGTTGTCAAAGTAGGTAATATCCGTCCCCAAGGACGCGGCAAACGCGCCCGTACACCCAAACACCATAGCAATTGCGATTAGTCTACACCCCATGTGCGTATCCCTCATTGTTGTCCTAATGTCCGTGCCGTCCGGCCTCCCTCACCGTGAGGTGGCCACTCTGCAATTGGTATTGCCGGGTCCTGTGAGACGGTACGAATACAAGAACGGCAACCGCTCCACCATTTTCACTAGGACCGCATACTATGTAGCAATTATGGTGCCACAAACTCAGAAGCAATACTGACTAAACATGCATATGATTAGAATGTTAAAAATACGCAAAGCATGCACGAACCGATGACTGTTTACTGCTAGGAGAGACAGAGGCAGACATCTCGTGGTCAAACTTGAATAACATTTGATGACATGGCGGACGGAAGAGTGCTCAGTGCTCTCTTCGACCACAGACGACTCGGTGCTCCGGCCGGTGTTGGGCCGCGTATCGGCTCTGAATCATGTCCTTGCCTAGTGATGTGGAGTTTGGCGCAGTATAGTGGCCTCAGGAATCTGCGCTGGAAACGAAGGCATCCGCATAGATTGACTGTAGGTTCGCGCCCGCGAGAAAGGCCTTGCGCTGCAGGGTCCGAACGATGTCCGGGTGGCCGCAGAGGTAGACTTTCCATCCCTTCAATGGCCCGGTGCATGAGAGCGCATACGCATCAATATTGGCCTGCGGGATGCCGTCGTCCCCGTTTCCGTTCAGCACACAAGGGGAGTAATGGAATTGGGGATTGGCCTCCATCATGCGCCGCAGTTCCGCGTCCAGATAGAGACCTCCGGAATTGACGGAGCCATGGCAGAGGTGGATCGGCCCGGAGTGACCTTTGGCGAGGGCGTCGCGCAGGATTCCGTAGAGGGGCGCGAGGCCAGTTCCTGTGCCCGCCAGAAGAATGGGCTGGCCTGGGTTTCCGGGAACGTAAAAGCAGTTGCCGGCCGGTCCCTGAAGGTCCAAGGCGTCTCCGCGCTTCAGGTCGCGGTGAACCCACTCGCTCATCCGCCCTCCAGGCACGAGGGCCACGTGAAACTCGATGAAGTCGTCATCGCTTGGAAGGCTTGCCGCCGAGTAGCTCCGGACCAGTCCGTCGGGCCGAATCAAGCTGAAGAATTGCCCAGCCCGGTAAGCGGGCGGCTCGGGACAGTGCACGCGGAGCCGCGCCACCGATGCATTCAACAGATCGATCCTGCGCACGACACCCGGCGCTCTGAGGCCCGCGGCGTCCGGGCGGCAAACCTCCAGGTCATTGTTTGGCAGACAACTGCAGGACAAGAAGTACTGACGGGCGAGATGCGTGTCACGCAGTCCGATCTGCGCGTTCTTGGGGAGTTCTCCGCTCACGGCCTGCAGCAAGCACGACTGGCAGACCCCCGACTTGCAGGAGTAGCTGACATCAATGCCGTTACGCAAGAGGCAGTCGAGAACGGTTTCGTTCTCTTGGCGGACGTACCCCTTCCCCTCGAATGTTACCGTGGGCATGGGCATTGTGGGCGCCGTGCTAGCGGTCCAGCACGTCGCTGCGCGTGCTCTCGGCCGTTGTAATCACTTGAGAAATGAGGTTTTCCGCCACGCCAAGCTCTCGGAGGCTTCCCCCAAGGTGTTCAAGCACGGCATCAAAATGAACATCACCCAGGCCGCGCTTGACCAAATGTGCGTGCGCCTTGCGCATGTCCAAGCCCGTGTAACTGTTAGGACCGCCGAAGGCCATGGTTAGAAAGGCTTTCTGCTTCGCCGCCTGACGCTCCATGTCCACCGAATCGAAGAAGGAAGCAATGCGTTCATCCGATAGGACACGCCGGTAGAAGACATCTACAGCGGCATCCACGGCACCAGTACCACCCAGTTGTTCAAAAAGCGTGCTCATCGCAGTATCCCCCAAGAGTTTGGGCCAAAACCGGTATTCAGAATACCTGTTTATAAAGGATGTTGCGCTCCAAAGTCAAGAGGTATAGGATGAATAACAAGGTGGACGTCGGTAATGGCCGGGCATGGGGGAGAGAGCAGTGCAGTTAACGCTCTATACAGATTACTCGTTACGTACCCTTATTTACCTGGGCGCAGTCAAGCGCTCCGCAACCATCGCCGAGATTGCCGGGAGCTTCGGCATCTCACGCAACCACCTCAGTAAGGTCGCCAATCATCTGGTGCACTTGGGTTTAGTCCATTCGATGCAGGGAAAAGGTGGTGGACTAAACCTTGCTGTCCCACCGGACGAAGTGCGGATTGGCGATGTGGTTCGAAAAGTGGAACCCCACTTCCATTTGGTCGAGTGTTTCAATCGTGAGGAAGATACGTGCCCGATCACGCCCGCGTGCGGGCTCAAGCACGTGCTTGCGGAGGCCGAAGTGGCCTTCATGACGACACTTAACCGGTACACGCTGCAGGACATGTTGGACGGCGGCGATGGAATGTTGGGTCTGCTAAAGGACTACAAGCAGTCGGAGTGATTCCGCTGAATGCGCTGGCGTTTCGGGTCCGGCCCGGGAAGCGGGCCCGAAACGTCGGATATCGCATACAGGATTGGGGCCCTGCGGATTTTCCGGGCGTTGGTGTGCACGGTGTCATTCCATGCGCACGCGATGGTTATTTCAGCAGGGCGTCTGCCGCTCGATGGGCTGAGAGCACGCAATCATTGAGTCCGACCCCCCGGTAGGCGTTGCCCGCGAAAACGAGGCCGGGCCATCGTTTTTCCGCGGCTTCTACGGCGTCGAGGCATTCGCCGTGGTGCCGCAGATATTGCGGAATTCCGCGATCATGCCGAAATATCCTCACCAACTCGGGCTCACCGGAAACAGACAGAAGCGGATGCACTTCGCGAGCAACGATGTCCAGCAATTCGGAATCACTGAGACGTAACGCGTCAGGGTCGGTGAATCCCCCTATCATGGATCGCAGAAGCACCTTGTCCTTTGGCGCCTGATGGGGAAAGATGGAGGATGTCCACAGGCATCCCAAAGCGCGTTTGCCTTGGTTGCGCGGGACGAGATACCCGAAGCCGTTCATGTCGTGGCCTACCGCTTCTCTCGAGTACGTGGTGCACACGACAGCAATGCCTGCATAGGCGATTCTATCCAGGGCCGCCGCAAGTGCATCGTCCATGCCCGAAAGAAGGCCTACCGCGGCAAATGCGGGGGCGGCCATCACCACGCAGCGCGCGGCTACCTCTCCCCCATCTTTCATCTGCACCTTGAACCCGCCGTTCGTATGCTTGATGGAGACGGCACTCGCGTTCGTGCGCACGCGGTCTCCCAACTGGGATGCGGCGTGCATGGGAAGGAAGCCAATACCCTCCTGAAACGTCGTCAGCACGCCGCTAGGACCGACCGGGCTCGCCGCGCTGTTCTCGCGTTTTTTCGCGATCAGGGCTTTGAAAAGGCTGCCGTACTCGCGCTCCATGGCCGCCATGCGCGGGAAGCAGTGCGCTAGAGACAACTGGTGCGCATCGCCACCGAACACGCCGCTGACCATCGGGCCGACCATCATATCGGCCGCCTCGCGTCCGATCCGACGCGCAGCGAAATCCCATATGGTTTCGGGATCGTCATTCGCCTTCTGGCGAATGAGAGGCTCGCAACACAGGCGCACGCGCCCCAGAACAGACAATAAGGGAGTGGCCAAGAAACGCGGCGGCGGGTGGATCTCCATGAGGCGTCCGCCCTTCAAAATAAAGCGTCGCGCGGCGGCATCATTCGCAGTCACCAGCTTGTTGGAGATGCCGAGGTCCTCGGCCCATTGGAGGGTCTTGGGCTCACGGTTGAGGAATCCATTGGGACCCCAATCCAGCAGGTATCCATCTTCCGCGCTGGTGCGGGTAGTCCCGCCGGGGCAATCTGACGCTTCGAGGAGGATGACGGCATCCCGGCCTAGGCTTTGCGCCAGGTAGTGCGCGGCGCAGAGACCGGAGACGCCCCCACCGATTACCGCGGTATCTACTTCGATTCGCATCAGACCGTACGCGAAAACTGTTGCTTGGCCTGTGACTTCTTGAGGTAGGCGTCGAAGACCATTGCGATGTTGCGTACAAATATCTGTCCGAGCGGCAGGACGCGCAGGGCGTTGTCTTCGCGGACCACAAATCCGTCGTCGTAGAGCGCCGCGAGGGTCTTTTCCTCCTCCGCGAAGTACTCGTCGTAGGACACGCCGAAGCGGGAAACAAGCTCGGAGTGATCGAGGAAGAAGTTGCACATGATCTCGCGGATGACCCAACTGCGGATGCGGTCATCTATCGTGAGCACGCAGCCACAGGCCGTCGCGAAGCGATCCTGGGACAGGGCCTCGTAGTAGCGGGAGAGCTTCTTCTCGTTCTGCGCGTAACAGCCGCCGATCTCGCCGATGGCCGAAGTGCCGATGCCAAGCATGTCGGTCGCGGGCACAACGGTGTAGCCCATGAAATTCCGGCGCAGCCGGCGCTGGTCCATGGCGAGGGCAAGCTCGTCGTGAGGCTTGGCGAAGTGGTCCATGCCAATGGCCCGGTAACCCGCCTGGGTGAAGCGTGCGCGCGCGTTGGTGAGGAGCGTGGCCTTCATGTCCGCGGAGGGCAGTTTGCCGGTTTCGATGTGGCGCTGATTGTGCAGTTTATCCGGAAGGTACGCATAGCTGTAAACCGCGAGGCGGTCGGGCCCGATATCGATGACCTTGTCCAATGTCTCCGACCAGCGTTCAGGCTTCTGACCGGGCAGTCCGTAAATCAGATCCATGTTGATGCCGGAAAAACCGGCGTCGCGGCACCAACCGAAGAGGCGTCGCGTCTGCTCTTCGTTCTGAAAGCGGTGAATTTCGCATTGGACTTCAGGGTCAAGATCTTGCACGCCCATGCTGACTCGGTTGAACCCGAGGGAGCGCAGGAGTTGCACCTGTTCGTGCGTGGTGACGCGCGGGTCCATCTCGAGAGCGATTTCCGCGTCGGGCGCGATGGTGAAACGGCTGCGTATGGCTTCAAACAGGTCCTGGATTTGGTCGAGGTGGAGGAAAGTCGGGGTGCCTCCTCCCCAGTGAAGCTGGCGGACGGTTCGGCGTTCTCCCAGGGCGCGCGAGGCCATTTCCAGCTCCTTTTGGACATGCTGGAGGTAGATGTCCGCGACGCCTTCCTTCTTCGAGATAATCACATTGCATCCGCAAAACGCGCAGCGTTCCTGGCAGAAAGGAATGTGGATGTAGACGGACAGCGGTTCGCCGGGGCGCGAGGCAGCCTCGGCCAAAGCTTGGCGGTACTCGGCATCCCCGAAGTCCTCGCGCCACACCGGGGCTGTGGGATAACTGGTGTAACGCGGCCCGGGCCGGTCGTAGCGCCGGAGCAGCTCGGGAGTTACCGAGATGGACTCGGCTGTACTGTCCTCATTCATCAGTCATGTTCCGCCATCTAACGTTGGTCGCTGGTGCCTTGCATGAGCGGCGCACTGGCCGCTCCCGCTCATGGGATCATTATACATTCCCCGCGCGGGCAATGTCGCGCAGAGGTGGCATCGGCATCCCTGCCCGTGGTCTTATCGGCCTTCGCCGCCACCCGGAAAGCCCATGGGATCTATGGGAGTTATGGGAACTATGGGACGCACGGACGCCGGGAGGCCGAGGTGGCATGGGCATCCTGCCCATGGTCTTTGCTCTCAATGCCCGCCGGGCGTGCGGAGCGGGTCGGGGAAGGGCTTTGGGCTCGCTGGAGAGAGTTGAACGCTTGGCGCGCGCGACATCTCGGCAGGCCTTTTGTCCCCCCTGTCTCTTCGCGCGCAAGGGCAATCTGCTGGAAATGCGCATTCTGAGGGCATGTAACAAATTGAGTTGTTATGGTTATAATGGGGTGAATACACGGTAAAGGGGCGAGATTGAGCGCCCTGAAAGGGAGGAATGTTCAATGGATATCAGTGCCCTGTTGCAGCAAATCTTCGATTTCATCCTGCAGTTGCTTGAGCTGATCTTCGGCATCTCGTTGGGAGACGACGAGGAGGAATAGCGATAGCTGGAAGATGCGCTGCCGGGCGCGCATCACGTGCCCCAGCGCCACTGAAGTGTCTTGGAGGTCTCTGTCCTGACGGACAGGGGCCTCCTCTGTTTCATCCCCACGCTCCGCTTGAGGAACGTCCCTTGAACCGCCGGATGGGCGGCGCTAGACTCACTCACAAACAGGGCAATTAAGTCCAGACTGTCCCTGTTCCGTTTGGGGTAAACCTTGGATCGGAGAAGTGCTGCATGGCTGAAGTTGTGAAGGTCGCCGAGGTGGGAGAGATTCCGGAGGGGGAAGGCAAGGCGGTATCAGTCGGGAAACACCGCATCGCGGTGTTCAATGTGGGCGGTGAGTTTCACGCCATCAGCGACGCGTGCCCCCACGCCGGGGGTCCGCTGTCGGATGGTTGGGTGGAGGGTACCGAAGTCACCTGCCCGTGGCACGGCTGGGCGTTCGATATCAAGTACAGTGAGGACGATCGCCGCGACGGGATTTGCCGCTACAAAGTCCGTATCGACGGAAATGACATTTCAGTGGAGATCCCCGATTAGCCCGATTGAGAGCCAAGGCGCCGCTTGTCAAGGGGATACGCGCTTGGGGGGCAGCTTTGACCATCGGACCGTCACCTCCGTCCCATCGTTCGTGCTACAATGATTGAAGCGAGGTTTGCATGCGTGGGCGCCCTCATCTCCAGGGAGGTTCCACCCAATGGCAACGGCAATGCGACTCAAAGAACTGCTCGAAGATCACACCATGCCGGCGGCCCCTGAACTCGTCGTGCAGGAGAAGGACGGGGCGGTCCGTTGCCTTGCCTGCGGTCACCGCTGCTTCATCCGTGAAGGCAAGGCAGGGATCTGCAAGGTGCGCTTCAACCAAGGCGGTGTGCTGCGCGTGCCCGGAGGCTACGTCGCGGGCTTGCAGGTCGACCCCATCGAAAAGAAACCTTTCTTCCATGCGTTCCCAGGGCGCGAGGCGTTGTCGTTCGGCATGCTGGGGTGCGACTTTCATTGCGGGTACTGCCAGAACTGGGTGACGAGCCAGGTCCTGCGCGACGATTCGGCCGTCGCGTTGCCGCGATTGTGCGATGCGGATGAGTTGGTCGAGCATGCGTTGCACCAGGGCGCGCCCGTGGTTGTCAGCACGTACAATGAACCGCTTATCACATCGGATTGGGCTGTCAAGGTCTTTGAGAAGGCGCGCGCGGAAGGCCTCACCTGCGGCTATGTGAGCAACGGCAATGGCACGCCAGAGGTGCTCGAGTTTATCAGGCCCTACGTCGATCTGTACAAGGTGGACCTGAAGAGTTTTCAGGACAAGAACTACCGCAGTCTCGGCGGCGTGTTGAAAAACGTGCTCGCCACAATCGAGCGGCTCAAGGCGATGGGATTCTGGGTGGAGATTGTCACGCTGGTCGTGCCCGGCTTCAACGACAGCGAGGACGAGCTACTCCAAATGGCGCGGTTCATCGCGGGCGTGTCCGTGGATATCCCCTGGCACGTAACCGCATTTCATCCCGACTACAAGATGACGGAACCGCCGCGCACGACGGTGCGCAACCTCGACCGCGCGTATCACGCCGGGAAGGAGGCAGGGCTGCACTACGTCTACCCCGGAAACCTCCCCGGCGCCGTGGGCGATCGCGAAAACACGTTCTGTCCGCATTGCGACGCGGTACTCATCCGCCGGCACGGATTCTATGTGTCGGAAAACCGCATGCGCGGAAACAAGTGTCCGGAATGCCACGCCACGATCGCGGGCGTCTGGGAGAAGGACGCGCCCGTGAGCAGCACCGGCACCGGATATCCCCGGGCGCTGCGGATGTAGGGGGGCTGAGGTAGGTGCACCGAGATTGCACGCTGCGCATGGGCGCTTCGACCTGAAGTGGAGTACGTGCAATGCCGCCATACGAACTCACCGGAGACATACGATACCGGAGACTCGTTCAAGGGAGTCTCATCTACGTACTCATCTTTGCCTTGTTCTGGACGTATATTGAGCTGAGTGGACGCTCGCTCATGGCAGTGATCCACGGGCTTCCGCTGGCCCTGTTAATACCATTCCTCATAGTCCATTCGCTGCTCTCAGCCATCATCGTCATGGAACTCGCAAGGACCGTCCTGAAAGGCCACTTCGAGTGGTCCCGCAGACGCCACCTATACGCCGTTGCAGTCTGTTGGGCATTGCTGATTTCCGGACAAATCCCGCTGGTCGTATCTACCCACTTCTGAACTTCTGACGAGGATGCGGATGATTCATTATGCGGGTGGCAGAATCCCAATCTCCTCGACGTGCAATAGTACCCCTCTCAGTCAAGATTGCGCGATGCGGCAGGATGTCAGGAGGAGAACGATGCTACCCGCCGGGGGCGGCGTTTCCCTTTACGTCGATGGAAACCTCAAGGTATCGATGGTACACTGAAAGCGAGGAGACGCCATGACATCGACACAGCGAAATGAGATTCTCCTTGCATACCGCGCCGGCTTGGTAGAAGAACTGGGCGAGGCGTTGGATGCCGTAATCCTCTATGGCTCTCACGCGCGTGGTGAAGAGCGAGATGATTCCGATATCGATTTGCTATGCGTGATGCGGCGCCCCTTCGACTACGGCGAGATGATTGCCCGGACCTCGGCGCTAACGGCACAACTGAGCCTTGAGCATGGCGTAGTCTTTTCGCGGGCGTTTGTCACGCGCGAGGACTATGAATCGCGCCAGTTGCCATTTCTGATGAATGTCCGCAAGGAAGGGGTTGCCGTGTGAACGCCGATATCGACGCTCAGCTCGACAAAGCGCGAGAGAGCTTGGCCGCTGCTGAACTGTTGCTCGCGCAGGGCTACGCGGCATTTGCCGCATCTCGCGCATACTACTCAATGTTCTATGTCGCTGGAGCTTTGTTGGCGTCGCGCGGTCAGTCCTTCTCAAGCCATGCGGCGGTGCAGGCCGCCTACGGCCGGGAATTTGCCAAGACTGGAGACCTTGATGCTCGGTTCCACCGCTGGCTGCTCGATGCTCAGGACCTACGGAACGCGGGTGATTATGGTGTCGGCACATCGGTAACGGGGGAACAGGCTAGCCTCGTGGTCGCTTGGGCGCGGGAGTTCCTGGGCGCGGCGGCAACCTACTTGAACGGGATATAGGACCGGTTGGCCTGGCCGTAACCTTCACACCCGCACGTATTCCAACGGCAGCGATTGTCTGGCTGATGTCGCGGTTTAACTCGTTTGCGCCGCATAACTTCTACTTGCTTTGAACCTTTCCCGCTCGCCTCAGTCTAATCTATGTGGAAGCGAAACTCGAGCGTGGGACACCGATGACGTGTGGAGACGTGATTCCAACCGCGCCGCGCGTGGCAAGTGTCGAGCCCTGCCCCGTGCGTGAGGAAATCTCGAGTGTATCGGACCACACGTTGGAGGACCTCATCGCGCGGGAGTATCCGCGGCTTCGGCGTCTCGCGTGGCGCTTCGGTCTGCCGGAAGATGAGTTGGATGACGCCGTACAAGACGTGCTCGCGAAGGCGTGGGCGGCACGCGGCCGGTTTCGCGGTGACGCCGCCCAGTCAACCTGGTTGACGCGCGTGGCCCTCAACCACTTCACCTCCATCCGCCGAGGATGGCTGCGAAACCTGAAGACATTCGTGCGCGACCCTTTCGCCACGATGAGTGAACCTGCGCCCAACACCGAACACGCTGTGCGTGACGAGGCCCACGAGCGCGCCGTGGCCTGCATACAGCGGCTGCCGAGAAAGCTCAGGCTGGTCTTCGTGCTGCGGTACCTCGAGGAGATGAGTTGTGCGGACGTGGCCGAGACGTTGCGGATACCTGAAGTGACCGTTCGTACGCGCGTATATCATGCCCGCAAGAAACTTCGTGAATGGATGAAGGGATACGAACCTTGAAACCAGCGCCAACGGAACAAATCGATGAGCAGTCCCTGATCGAGTATGACGAACTCGACCCGGTGCGGCAGGCTGAGGTGGATCGCTACTTGGACCAGCATCCCGATGCGCGCGCGTTGGCGGATGCGTACCGCGCCGACCTCGAATGCGTGAAAGGCGGCTTGGTGGAACCGCCCAGTCCGGCAGCCCCCACTGTCGATGCGATAGAGCATCGCGTGTATCGGCAGCGCGCGTATCGGCGTGTGGTCTATTCGGCCGGGGCGGCTTGCGCAGCATGCGCGTTAGCGATGGCCCTGTGGCTCGTGCGCGTCTCGACTCCTGCACAGATCCCGGCGAGCGGGTACGAGATGGAGACGCGCGTGGCGGAGTTGAACGGCCGCATTGCGGATCTCGAACGTCTGGTGGCTGACCTTGAAGCCAGCTTCGATGCCCGCGAGCCCGTGAGCATCGAATTGAGCCTGGGCGAAATCGAGCGGGAAGGAACCGCGGCCATCCTCTTTGAAGCGGGCAAGTACTACGAACGGGACAACCGCGACATCGAGATAGCGTTGTCCCGGTATCGTGAGATCACCACACGTTTCCCGAACACGAAGAGTGCCGCAAGTGCCAAAGAGAGAATCCGCGCGCTGACACAAGCGTCAGAGAACCGGAGGGTGGAATCATGATTAGAGTCAAAGCTACCACTGCGCTTCTTCTGATCGGGGCACTCATGCCCTTGTGTGCCATCGCGGAGGACGCGGCTGCAACAGCTAAGCAAGCAGAAGTTCTCGCACGAATTCACTTCGATCCTCGCACCTACGCGCTCTATCGCCCCTGGGCCGACAAGTGGCATGAGGAGTTGGGCAAACCACTCGCACCGCACAGGATTCCTGAGGTTGACGGGATGCCGCTGGGCAAAAGCGGCGAGAATTATATGGATCTCGTTAATTGGGTACGTACTGTACTGTCAGTTAACGCCATTGTGTCGGATGATGGGAAGGAGTATGTGTTGGATGTACCAGCAATACCGGGCCGAATCCGGTCCTCTTATTCAAGACTCTCTGTAGACCTGTTCCTTGGCGCCTTCTACCGGCAGCACGGTCTAGATGATGCAGCCTTTCAAACTGAAAAGCAAGAGATTGGGCTAAGAATCCGCGAAATCCAGCAGTCCATGGCCGAGGTAAAGGAGCAAATGGACGGCAAAACTGAAGAACTGGAACGCGCTAGACTCGAAGCGTCCGATGAAACGTTGCAATCCCATATTGCGGCAATAGAAGAAGGTCCGAAGCTTGAGCTGGAGATGAACCTTGCGGAGATGGAGGCTCGACGCCAGGCAATTGTGGACCACCCAACGAAGTCCCTTCTGGAAATTGGGGAGCTAACAGATGAACAGAAGGCAATTGAGGAGAAGCTCCGGCTGGCTGAGAGAGAAGCTTCAGAACTCAAGAAACGGGTGGACGCTGGGGAATCTTCGGCAGAAACCCTCAATGAAATGGAGAACCGGATCGCACAGATCAAGCAGACTCTCGCAGGTCAGAGCACAACGCTCCCCGCTCGTGCGCAAACGGACCTGGCCCTCCATCTTGCGCAGATGCTCATGGAAACCGAGGTCAATCTCGCCGGATTGCGCGCAAGACACGAGGTACTCGGGAAGGAATACGAGCAGTTGAAGGCGCGCTTAGGCCATCGCGTTGAACTGCAGAATACCATCAGCGAATTGGAGGACCAGCGACACGCGCTCAATCGGAAAGTGGAAGAAACGCAACAATCCTTGAAGGAAGATGACTTCCGCACTCCGCCTCCCGTAATCGAGTGGGTGGCTGAGGAAAAGCCCGCAGTGGAGTGAGTGGAGGCCATGGTCGCATGCTGGACGGCCTGTTGCACGGATGTGGCTTCGATTCGTGACACGGAGGGATTGAAGCTTGGCGTTGGGGCTAAACATCCCCCTCGGCCCTGCGGGCCTGCCCCCTTCGAAGGGGGAATTAAGAGGGGCCCTGCGGGCCTCTTGTTCAGGAGGTCAATGGCCTGTGAAGCTCGTCATGGCGAGATTGTGTAGACGCGCCACGGTTGGGCGTGGAGGTGGCTGCCGGGGATCGTTAAGGTCTCGCCGGTCATAAGTTCGCGGACTCTCGCGCCGCTGGGGATTGGCCAGTCAAACGCATCGAAGCTGAAAAGGACGCGCATGTGGTCGCGTTGGTCGGCCCAGGCGACTCCCTGCCAGGTATTGCCGTTACCAAGGACGATACGGCGTTTCATCAGTGGGAGCACTTCGCGGTACGCGAAATTGGTCCTGACGATCATGTCTCGCGCTTCGTTGGGTAGCGCTTCAAACTCGCTTGGCACACGGATGTCCATCACGCCTTTTGATGCCAGCGACCTGAAATACGATTCGGGGTCGTAGCGCTTGGTGGGGTCCTGGTGGTTGTAGAGAAAGTAGTAGCGGAGGTACTCGTGCCCAAGCACGCCCTCGAGTCCGGAACTGCGTGAGGAGAGACCGATGGGGCCGCAGTCTTCCCGCATCAGATAGGTGTACCCCATGCGCTGCATAGCGCGTTGCAGCATGACCGCCTGGTCGAGCTGCGGGTAGGGGACGGCGTCGCTCATATCGCGGTCCGCGCCGAACGCGCAATAGGAATCGGCCCACACGCCATCCACACCTGTGCGTGTGTGGAGGTCGCGGTAGGCGCCTTCGAGGAATTCGCGAAAGCCGGCAGCCAGGTCCATGCCGACCAGCGTGACGTAGCCGCGGTTAATGGCGCGTCCGGAAGCGTCGAACATCAGCCAATCCGGGTGCGCACGCACCACAGGGGAACACACGGATTGGTGGGCAGGGGCCGACCATATCGCGATCTGAATGCCTCGCGCATGGGCCTGTTCCACCAAGTAGGCGAGACCCTCTTCGCCCGCAAGCTTGGGGCTGATGCGTAGTCCCCATGGACTGCACACGCTGTCCGCGGCGAAACTGCCTGCGGGATATTCTGCCTCACCATGATCAATATCCGTGTCGAGCACGGCCCGCAGTTCAATCACGCCAATACCCCAGGAGGCGGCCTTTGGCACGACCTCGTTTGTGAAGCGGTACAACCAGGATTCTTCAAGCGAGGGCGGGGGCATCTGCTTGCGGAGCGCGGGCGTGAAGCCAAACTCGAGACCCGGCGTATCGAACTGCTGGTGAAAGAGGGTCGGCAGCGGGTCGACCGGTTTCACGCCTGCCTGTGCCTGCAAGTCGCCCACAACGCGATCATAAGCCCAGGTCCATTCGTTCACGGCGGCCCATTTGTCCGAGAGATCCGCACGCCGAAAGACCCATAATTTGGCAGGCGTCGCGATACTGCCTGTCTCATCCGGCCGGACCGGAATCGTGGAGCGCAAGGCGATGCGGCCTTCCTTCTGACTCTCCTCCACATCGGCGCAGGTGAGGCGGTCGAAGTAACTCAGAGTAGAGCCACGCGTACCCCCAAGGAAGAAGAAAGGTTGTTGGCGCGCGCCATACTTACGTTTCGATATTGAGTACGGCTGCTTCGGATCGGGCTGAAGGCTCAGTTGGAACTCCTCTTCATTCTTGTCGTCACTCTGGCTCCCGCGTTGCTGGAAACGCCAGTCCCCCTCCGCGAAGACCACGGGCTCTTCCACGTCGACTTCATATACCCGGCCCACATCGTAAAGCCTAAGTTGCCAGATCACACCGCTGTACGTCTGGTTGTACACGCGGGTGGAGGCCGGTCTCAGCCACCATTCGGCACGACCCCTGGGCAGTGCGACATCGAGCACTACCGCGCCGCGACACCGGCGCCAGCCGGCATAGCGTCCCCGGAGCGGGATGTCGGTGGTACTCAGCGCGCCACGCGATGGGAACGTGTGCTGGTCCCCCACTCGCTGGCGTTCGGCGAGATAGGCATCGAGGTCCCTTACGGGTTCGATGCTGCCACCGGTGATCGCTCTCGCAACAGGCACCGCGGGATGTGGGGAGTCAAGGACTTCGCACCCATCAACGAAGATTTGCGAAAGGCCCAGCACTTCGCCGTTTTCAATGGCTACAGAAGCCTCCACTGCAGGGTCGCCCGGGAAATGCAGCTTGATGGCATTGCTGCTGACGGATACTTGAGGGCATTGCCTATAGTGAACAGCCGTGGTTGAGCAGCCAGCTGCAAGCAGCAAGCAGATTACGGCCCAAATGGCAGGATTAGAGTGTGGGCGTAGTTCTTGACGTTGAGCTGGGTTGAACATCTTTTGATCCCCCAGGGAGATCTTTATCCGTATGAACAGTCAGTATCAACTTGAAGCCGCACTGGGCTGAGAGAATAAGACCATGGGCTGGAAGCCCATGCCACCTCGGCTATTTGATCTGTGCGGCGACGATTCGGAGGACGGAGTTGCCTGAGTTGCGGGAAGTGTGCGGTGTGTTGGCTTTGAGAAAGAAGGCGTCACCTTTCTTGGCTGTAAAGGTGCCGCGAGCAGGGATCTCGATGGTGAGCTGGCCGCTTAGGACCTGGCCGTAGGTGTCGCGCGGATGGCGTTCGAGTTCTACCAGCTCGGTTTGGGGCTGGTACTCTTCGTACGTCATGACGAGGTTGATGTCCGGATGTGACGGGAATGCGAAGACCCAGCGCCTGTCGTCCTCGCAGAGCGCCTGCATATCCGAATTCTTGAACACAACTTGCCGCGCGGGGTCGGGGGCATCCTCGCGCTGAAAGAACTCGACCACTTCCACGCCGAGCGCTTCGAGGATCTTCTGCAACGTCATGATTGTGGGTGAGGCTTTGCCCGCCTCAATTCGCGAGACGAAACTCGCGGCCACATCGGCGCGCGCAGCGAGTTCGCGCATGGAGAGACCGAGCCGCTTGCGAAGCCTTCGCAGGCGGTTGCCGACGGTCTTGACATCAAAGGCACTGGACTTCATAATGCACTCCTGTTGCCTATAAGCTACACCTCGGAATGGCGCGAGTCAATGGGAGCGGGGGTCATGTCAAAACAGCGAAAAGATCAGGAGATTGCGCTGCAGGGCAGTATGCGCGCGGTCACGCAAATCTCGGCCAAGGGTGAGCCGAAGATAGGCGTCGATGAATTCATGGCGCTTTGCACACGCTTTGGATTGTCCAAGAAGACGCTGGATCGAATCCGGAAAGCAGTGAATGAAGAGGATTGGGGCGAAGGACCTTTCCTCGCCAATTACTATTCGGGCTTGAAGGAAAGCTGCGTTCAGGCATTTCAGCGGACCGCCCGCGAGTTATTCGGTTCGCCGTACGCGATCGGGACGAGTTCGGGAACGGGCGCGCTGCACGGGGCGTTTGTCGCGGTCGGCGCGGGACCTGGCACGGAGGTGATTTGCCCGGCCATTGGTTTCATCGCGACGGCGAATGCCGCCAGTCTCGCGGGCGCAACGCCGGTGTTCTGCGATGTCGATGAATCGATGCACATGGATCCGAACAAAATCGAGGCGCTCATTACCAAGCGCACGGTGGCTCTCGCGCCAACTCATGCCATGGGGGGCGTAAGCGATATGGACGCGATCATGAGGATTGCGCGCAAGCATAAGTTGGCCGTGGTCGAGGACTGCGCACAGTCATGTGGCGCTCGGTACAAGGGCCGCATGTGTGGCACCATCGGTGATGTGGGTATCTTCAGCATATCCGCCTACAAGATCGTGGGCGCGGGTGAAGGTGGATTGATACTCGCGAAGACGAAGCGACTGTGGGAACGCGCAAGCCAGCTGGTTGAGGCCGGTGGTTTGTGGAGGCCGGTCCGCTTCGCGCCGCCGCGGTACAGGGGCGAACTTTTCACGGGCACGAATTACCGCATGTCGGAGCTGGAAGCCGCGATGGACGTGGTGCAATTGAAGAAGATGCCGCGCACGGTGAAGCGATTCCAGAAGGTCAAGGCGGCCATCCTCAAGCGGCTGCAGCGCTTCACGGAGATTACGCCGCAGGTATTGAATGACCCCGATGGCGAGGTTGGCTACACGCTGCGGTTCTACCCGGATACGATCGCGCGGGGAGAGTGCATCTTGGCCGCGTTGCACGATCGAAAGATCCAGGCGGGCATGCGCGGAAAGAAGGCCGACGACGATTGGCACTGCTACTCCTTCATGCATCCCATGATGGTGCAGTATCCGATTCGGCGGGGGGACTGCCCCGTTGCGGACGATCTGTTTGACCGGGTGATCACCATTTCCCTCAACCAGTGGTATACACCCGCGGACTGCAAGGCCATTGCGGACCGCATCAACGAGGCGCTTGCCACGTGTTGCACGATTGATCCCAAGGCGAAGGCCTGGCGTTAAGACGGAGGGAAGCACCGTGAAACTGGGTCTATGTATTGAGATGGCGCTCACGAAGCTGCCTTTCGAAGAGCGTATCGCAAAGGCCGCTGAGTTGGGCCTAGGGAACGTTGAATTCTGGTTCGTGGACATGACGTTTCAGGGCAAGGCGGAGCGTTTGGCGGAACTTGCTCGAAAGCACAAGGTCACCATTACAAACACCGTTATCGGGTCTCCGGATGGGTCTATCGGCGGTGGCCTCACGGATCCCGCCCATCGCGAAGAATGGTTCAAACGCGCAAAGATGACGATTGACTTCACCCGTGAAGCGCAAATCCCGGCTACGATTGTGTGCACTGGAAATGAAGTCCCTGGCATGAGCGATGACGCAATGTACGCGTCCGTGGTGGAGGGACTCAAACCCACGGTCGAACTGGCGGAAGAGGCTGGCGTCACGCTGATGCTCGAGCCGCTCAACATTCATTGCGATCACCCTGGCTATTGGCTGACGTCGAGCGATCGGGGAGCAGAAATTTGCAGACGGCTGGATTCCCCTCGCATGAGGCTCCTCTTCGACTGCTATCACATGCAAATCATGGAGGGGAATCTCTTGCAGCATATCGAGCGGAATCTCGATGTCATCGGCCACTTTCACATGGCGGGGGTTCCGGGGCGTCACGAGTTATTCGAGGGCGAGGTCAACTATCCCTATCTTGTGAAGAAGGTCACGGATATGGGGTATCACGGGGTATTCGGCCTGGAATACGCCCCGTCCAAGGATGACGAAGTGTCCATCAAGGAAACGATGAAGCACCTGGGATTCTAGCGCGCCCCACATTCTGAGTATCGGTTCTCGAAGCGGAAGACTCGAACGCGGAAGGAGCAACTATGACCGGCGAGGCGTCTTTCGTCCTGAGCGCGTTGGACATCGCGATCATCGTGGCATCGCTGTTGATCGTTGTGGTTGCAGGGTTATGGGCATCGCGCAGACAAGGCGCATCCGCGCGCGACTACTTCCTCGCATCCGGCAGGCTCCCTTGGTACATCATCGGGAGCGCCTTCGTCTCCACCAGCATATCAAGCGAGCAGATCGTGGGCACGGTTGGGCAAGCATATAAGCATGGCATGGGGATCGCCAATTGGGAGTGGTGGTCGCTGCCGGTGTACACGGTCCTCATCGCCGTGTTCATTCCGATCTACCTGCGAAACCGCATTGCCACAGTGCCTGAACTGCTGGCACGGCGCTTCAGTCCGGCGTGCGGTCATATCTACAGCTACGTGATGCTGTTCGCGTATGTCTTCGTGTTCATGGTTCCCGTGCTCTATGGAGGGAGCCTCACCTTCGCCAACCTCACGGGATGGAACTTCTTCATCGTCCTATGGGCTATGGTAGTCCTCGTCGCTTTGTACACCGTAAAAGGCGGGCTGATCTCCGTAGCGTGGACCGATGCAATCCAATGCCTCATGCTTGTGGGCGGCGGACTCATTCTTTACTTCGTGGCCCTGCATCAAGTGCCGGGCGGTTGGTCGGCGATGGTCGAGGCGAGTCCGGAGCGCTTCCACCTTTACCGGCCGCCCGATGACGAAATCGCGCCTTTCGCGGGGATTCTCGCCGGCACGCTCGGCCTGTTTGTCTTCTACTCCGCAACGAACCAAGTCATGGCCCAGCGCGTGCTGGGCGCCCGGTCGCGCTGGGACGGCATCATGGGCATCATCTTTGCCGGGTTCATTAACCTGGTGCGTCCACTGGTGACTTGCTTCCTCGGCTTCATCGTGTATCACTGGATTCACGTGATGGATCGCGCGGAGCCGCTGGAGAACGTCGATTTGGCGTTCCCCTTTGTGCTGAGTACACTCGCGCCGTCGTGGGGACTTCGCGGGATCGTACTGGCGGGGTTCATTGCGGCCGTCATGTCGACCGTGAGTGCGCTCGCCAATTCGACCGCGACCATCTTCGCGTTGGATGTGTACAAGAGGATTCTTCACCCCCATGCGGACGACGCGCGGGTTGTGCGTACCGGACGCGCCGCGTCGCTTACGGCACTGGTGGTGGCCGCGTTGCTCGCGCCGTTCGTCAGCCGCTTCGGCGGCATCTTCCCCTATTTCCAGACCGGCATCACGTATGTCGGCACACCTATCATCGCGGTCATACTGGCGGGCGTCTTCTGGAAACGTGCAACATCCCAGGGCGCGCTCGTGGGGCTTACCGTGGGCATCGCCATCACCGCAGTCCTCCTTACATTTACGGTACTCGACGTTGACCTGGGGTGGCACTGGCTCTACATCGCGTTTGTGCAAGAGATCGTGGTCATCGTTGTACTGGTCGTGGTGTCGCTCGCCACGCCTCCGCCAGCTCAGGAGCAGTGGGAGCCGTTCCTGTGGCGACCGGCCTTGCTCACCGAGCATACCCAGGCTGAGGTGCGTCCGTGGTACGCCCGCCTGCTTCTTTGGTACGCAATCTTCGCCGCCGTCTGGCTCTACTTGTACTGGCTGTACTGGTAGCAAAGAGGCTTCAATAGGGAAACACCGTGTTCTTGCCGCTCGTCTATTGCGCCATGCTCATCGCTCCCGCGGAAAGCACTTCGACCTGGATTATCGGCGACGAGCGGCTCCTGCTAAGTCTCACACGAGAGGCGAACGGCCAGTTCGTGGAGTCCTGTGTCGTCGACGGAGCGGGGATTCCCTATCAGGGTTCGGCGGGAGCAATCCAACTGGACGGGCAAAACTGGCTAGAGCTACTTCCTGCGGAAGTCGTGCCTGAAGGCACAGCCGACACACGAGGCGCAGTCCCCCGCATTACGCTTCGTGGCAGCTTGGGGCAACTGGACTGGAGCCTCACCTATGAGCGTAGCGGACAGGGTAGAGTCACCAAGCAGCTTGTGATTGAGACTAAGGAAGTCGCAGTCCTGGCGCGTGTGGCGGCTGCGTCCTTCGCGCCTGAGCCTGCGGACGAGATTGTCTCCACGGCGATGCAGGACATCGCCGCGTTCGTTCGTACGGGCGATCATGGAATCTTCCTCTCGCTCGATTTCCCTTACTCCCGGATAGTCACCGCGGATGGCGTGACACGAGTGACATATCCCGCCTTCGAGTCGATTCAGCCTGGTCTGCCCTACACCTGCCACTCGCTCACCATCGGCGCAGCACACCTCAGTGGCGAGTCACGTTACGGGCGCGACACGGGAGAGGTTGCGGCGATGGACCAGTACATCCAGGAACGATACCCGCAGCGGTTCGATCGGCCGATGTTTGTCAGTGCCTGCATCAACAACCGATACACCATGCCGCGCGAGGGCATGGTCTGGTACACGTACAGGGATCACCCGACGCTTTCTTTCAACATTGACCTGATGAAACGGGAACTCGACCTCATGCCGCAACTTGGCATGGAGTTCTATCAAGTCTTTCCGGGGGTCTTCGACTGGGTTCCGGACGATCCCTGTCGCGACGTGGTCCGTGAGGTGGTGCGTTACGGCAACGAGCGCGGAGTCCGAATCGGCGATTATTCGGGCACTAGCCAGGTCTTCTGCGCCCATTACAACGAGTATGGGAACACGCTCGACCACCCCGAATGGCGCTCGCAGGATGCGCAAGGCAACCGCGGGGGATTCTGCTTTGGCGTGCGGGACTTCGCGGATTACTACTGCGACACTGTCGTGCCCGCCGCCGCGGAATTTGGCTTCGAACTACACTGCCTGGACTTTCTCAACATTGCCCCGTGCTTTGCGGCAGACCATGGGCACCCCGCGGGTGAGGACAGCGTCTATCATCAGATTCGCGGACTCGTTCGCTTCATGGAAACCCTGTCGGCAGTCGATCCCGACATGATGGTCTGGTCCAACTCGGGTAACTGGGCTGAGTTCTTGCCCAAGATTGCATGGTCGAATCCTAATCTGTATTTGACCGATCCGTACATCGCGACGCCGTGGCCAGGACTCAACATGACGCGTCTGCTCGATGATGCCCGCCGCGAGCAGATGGTGTCGCTTCATTACAGCAGATTTGTTCCATACAGGAACTTCACGAACTGCCAGTACTTCTTCTCGCAAAACTCCATCGTGCCCGACATCCGGAACTACCAGTACGGCGCGTTGTCGAGTATTGCCGTCACACCGAATCTCTGCCTCGCCGAGATTCGGCCCTGGCTGGATCGCCTGCCCGCGGCACAACAGGACGAAGTGAAAGCGTTCTACTCACATTGGACACAGTTTTTGCGCGATCACTTCGCGCTCTGGGAATCGACGTATCACGTGGGCGACGCTCCCTCACCCGGTGGTATCGAGGTGTATGGCCACGCCGATGGCGATCATGGATTTGTCTTCGTCGTCAACCCAAACTATTGGACTGAGACCGTCGCAGTGCCCCTCGATCAACGCTTGGGCTTTCATGGTGATGGGTCCTGCGAAATCCAAGAACTGTATCCGGTGGACCACCTGCTGCTGACGGAGCAAGGGCCCACACCGCCATTCGGTTCAAGCGTGACGATTGAAGCCCCGGCGCAGCAAGTGCGCGTTCTCGAAGTACGGCCCGCGCCTGCTTCCATCGAGGCTCCCCGTGTTTACGGGATTCCAGGAAGCGTGGAGCGCGCCGCTGAAGGCTATATGCTGCAAACCGCTGGTCCGCAGGGAACGACACATCGTTTCGCTGTGCGGAGGCCGGAAGGCGAGGCGGCTCTGAACAACGCCGTTGTCCGGCAAGACGCGCCCAAGCAGGCAAAACGGCTTTTTGCGGAGACTCCTTTGCGGCTGCTTGGACAAGATGGTCCCTATTCCTTGTACGAGATCACCTACCGTCGCAACGCGGCCCCTTCGGAATTGCGTGCTTGGCGCTTCATGCCCGGCGATCTTCCCGCAGGCGAGACTCAGAACTGGCCTCAGGGTTTCCAAGGCGGAACCGAGATCGCTCCGGGGGACGGCCCATTCGCAGATTTCCGCGGCGCTTACATCGACAATGCTTTCAGCGAACTCCAGGACACCTGGATTGATCTGTCTGCGAACGGGGAAGGTGTGCCCACCACGGCCATCGTGTCTGGCGCCGCGCCTGAACCCGAGCGGCCACAGCCGCTCGCGCCGAAAAGTGACGCTCACGAATGGTGGATACAGACGGAGTTCCATCTTCCGTTCATGTACACCATCGGCGCGGAACCGGCTTTTGACGAGCACACGATTCTCGTCTTCCCCATGCTGGATCCGTCTCGCGTGCAGGAGCTGCGGGCGTGGGTAAATGGCGCGCCACTGGAGGTGCGGCGCTATGCCTATCCGCGCAATCGCGCACTCGGCACGTATTGGGCAGACCTCTTGGGCTCCGGCGCGCATGGCGGAGACAACGCGCTCGTGGTGTATCTGGCACTCCGGGCGGAATAGGGCAATTTGCTGAAAACCTGGGGTACGCCCCTTGACAGAGGAGAACTCATGATGCGAATCATCGCATTCAGTCCGCATCCCGATGACGTGGAGATTCTGTGCTCGGGTACGCTCGCGAAGTATGCTTCGCAGGGCCACGACGTGGCGATCGCGGTGGTGACGCGCGGCGACGTGGGGTCCCCTACGCTCAGCCGCGAAGAGATCGCCGCCGTGCGCGAGAAAGAGGCCCGGAGCGCGGCCGCCATCATTGGGGCACGTTTCTTCTGGCTGGGCTACGATGATGAATTCCTCTATGACAGTCCTGAGGTGCGAAAACATTTCATCGACGTGATCCGCCAGGTGCGGCCCGATCTCGTGCTGTGTCCCGACAAGGACAGCGACTACCACCCCGACCACACGCGCACCGGGCAGATTGTGTGGGACACCCACGTGATGGCTACTGTTCCCAACATCAAGACGGAACATCCGCCTTGCGAGAAGATTCACGATATCTGGTATTACGACACGATTGCGGGCATCAACTTCCTGCCCGAGTTCTACGTGGACATCAGCGGCCAGTGGGAAACGAAACTCAAAATGGTGGCCTGCCACGAGAGCCAGAATGCGTGGCTCGTCAGCCAATACGGCCGGCCCACGACGTACTTCGTGGAGACGCAATCGCGGTTCCGGGGTTACCAGACCGGCTGTGATTACGCTGAGGCATTCCGCAGGCCCAAGCTATTCCCTGCATCCGTGCCGCAAGCGGCGCTCCTCCCGTGAGGGGTTAGCCGAGAAGCTAGGGACAGACCCCGTGTTTCGCTGCGCAGAGCCTACGCGAAAGACGGGGTCAGTCCCACTGAACGAAATGCGCCGCTGAGTGCGATGGACGAGAAAGGATGATGACATGTTGACGTCGGTGCGACTGACAGGTATCGCGTTTATGCTCTTCGCTGCGGGCCTCGTGTGTGCCGAGACACCGCCCGCGACGGATGGTACAGCATACCTGCCCGCGAATGAGATTCTGAAGCACGTGGTCTACCACAAGCAGGGATGGGGTCTCATGGGAATCGACACCTGCGTGTTCGCGCCCGGCGCGGAGCCGCAGCCCTTACGCATTGGCGTCCGCGACTACGCTGCGGGCCTCGGTCTTCATTCGCCGGGTGAAACCTGGTTGGCACTCGAGAAACGCTATGTGACATTCGAGGCCGAGGTTGGCGTGCAGAAGCAGGCCAACAATCAGGGCAGTGTCGAGTTTCGGGTCTACGCGGATAACGCCCTGGTCTTCGAGAGTGGCGTGATGCGTGAGTCGGATCCCGCCAAACCGATTCATCTTGACGTAACGGGCGTTCACTTTCTGAGGCTTGAGATCACCGATGCTGGAGATGGGATCACCTGCGACTGCGCGAACTGGGTGAACTTGCGGCTGGTTCCCGCCGAGGCTGCGGCTGATTCCGCAGCGACCCAGTATGAGCCGGTGGACATCGCGCCGTTCGGCCGCGTACTCACATGGAATCCCTACATCAAAGACGGTACGCACGCACAGCGCACGGAAGAGTTCCCCGCGCGGGACCTTTTCCCGGGCAGCCCTGTTGCGCGTGGCGAGGATGGCGCCTACCCCATTCCGCTTGTCCAGCATCCGCACGCCGACATGGGTATGGGCTGCATCGGGCTCGAATGGCTGGAACAACGCCGGATTCGCGAAGCCGAAGTGCACTTTGTGGGCGATGCGCCGGCTTCGGTCGGCGTGGCGGTGGAGTACTGGGCGATGACGCCCGCGTTTGACGGTACTCCCGGAGTCTCGCGTTGGCAGGGCCACTGGGAACGCCTCGTGGCCGACATCGTGTGCGAAGGCAATCGCTGGTCGGTAACCGTGCCGCAGGCTGCGCGCGGCTGGCAGCGTCCGAAGACCATGAAACTTCGCTGGATCATCCCGCGCGAGTTGGGCCGGCATCGCATCGAACGGCTTTCCGCATACACGGATTCGGACTGGCAAGAGGCGGACATTACGCTACGCGCGCTACAACCGACGGCGGGTCAGGAGGCCACACTGACCATGTATAACGGCACGATTCTCGACGAGAATGAAGGCGTCTCGCGCACGTGGTCCATGGCCGAACCGCTTCATATCCGCGTGCGATACGCGGCGGAGCAGCCGTGGACTCGTGGTGAACGGACGGTGTTGCGATTCTCGACGCCGTCGAACGACTTCGGCATCGCGGTCGGCGACGTGCTGGAATCCGGCTGCGTGTATGTGGAGAGCGCAGGAATCGTCGCCACTCCCGCGGAACGGGAGAGTGAGGCGGACGCGTACGTGGCCGCGTGCGTGGACAAGCGCACGATACTGGAGGAGGTCCGGCAACTGCCCGATCAGACTTTTGCCCAGGCACTCGAACGCGTGCACCGGCCCGAGGCGGACTACGGCCCCACACTGCTTTCTCTCGCGCATGGCAATGAGAAATTCCTCGTACAACGAAACGGCGCGATTGGCTTTGATGTACCCGGGGAATACAAAGGTCAGGTCCGTGCCATCACGCCGAAGTGGGAAGGTCAGTCCAACGGAACCATTCAGCGTCATTTGGATGGCGGATGGATGCCCATCCCGGTTGTCACCCACCAGCAGGGCGGCGTGACGGTCCAGCAGCGCACCTTCGTGGCGCCCTGCGGAGAAACTGAAACAGAAGGCAAGGCTGAGTGGTATCACGACAAGCCGCTCTGCGTCGCCGAGTGCACGTTCAACAATCCCGGCGACGCCGCCGAGATGAACCTCACTTGGTCGTGCAAGGCAGAGGCGGATCTCGCGCTACGGGAGCACGCGCGCGGCATCGTGATTGAGTCCGCGGGTCAGTTCATCGCGTTGCTGGATACGACGGGAGCGCCAGGTTTCCGCACGCAGGTCGAGGGTGCGGACATCACGCTCTCCGGCTCCTTACCTGCGGCGGGCACAGCAAGCTGTGTTCTCCTCATTCCTGGGTGGCAAGCCGCTCCTGAAGTGTTGCCGCCGGCAGGTGAAGCGGAGAGCCTGCTGGAAGCCACGCGAGAGCACTGGCGCAACGCGATGAAAGGCAGCATACGCATTACCACGCCTGACGAAATGCTGAACAACCTCATCGCGGCGTCCCGCGTTCACTGCATGCTGGCCGCACGCAATGAAGAAGGCGAGCGCATCGCGCCGTGGATCGCTTCCACCCACTACGGCCCTCTGGAAAGTGAGGCGCATTCCATCGTTCGCGGCATGGAGTTCATGGGACATCGTGACTTTGCACGCAGGGGACTGGACTTTTTTATCAACCGCTACAACGACGATGGCTACCTGACCACAGGCTACACGCTTATCGGCACGGGATGGCACCTCTGGGCACTCGGCGAATACTCCGCGCTTTACCAGGATCGGGAATGGCTGACTGCGATCGCCCCTGAGGTCAGTCGCGTGTGCAATTGGATCCTGGCGCAACGCAAGAAGACGATGATCGAGAGTGCCGATGGTCAGCGTCCGCCTGAATATGGCCTCATGCCTCCGGGTGTCCTCGCGGACTGGGGTGTGTATAGCCATTATTTCTATCTCAACGGTAATTACTACGCCGGCCTGAAGTCCGCTGGTGACGCGCTTGCGGCTATTGGTTGGGATAATGCGGAATCCATCCTGGAGAACGCAGCGGCGTTTCGCGAAGATATCGCCCGCGCTTTTCGCTATGTGCAAGAGCAGGCGCCGGTGTTGCCGCTGCGAGATGGCACCTGGGCGCCCCCGTACCCCACGCAGCTCTACTGCCCCATGCCCGTCGCCGACATGTACGTGGATGATGATGTGGGCCGGAGCTGGTGTTATGACGTCGAACTCGGCGCGCATCACCTCGTGCCCATGGGTGTGCTTGATGCCAAGGCCCCGGAAGTCACCTGGATGATGGACCATATGGAGGACGTGCAGTTCCTCGAGTCCGGCTGGTTCTACTATCCGGAAGAAGGAAACAAAGCGGACTGGTTCAACCTCGGCGGGTTCGCCAAGGTGCAGCCGTATTACGCGCGGAACGCGGAGGTGTGCGCCCTGCGCGATGACGTGAAGCCCTTTATCCGCAGCTATTTCAACGCCGTGGTCTCGCTGCTGAATCGCGAAGACCTCTCGCTATGGGAGCACTTCATGAACGGCGCGTTTAACAAAACCCACGAGACCGGCTACTTCCTGTACCAATCGCGGCTGATGCTCGTCATGGAGCGTGGGAATGCACTGTGGCTCGCGCCCTTTGTACCGGCGCAATGGCTGGAGGAAGGAAAGACCGTCGACGTTCAGGACGCGCCGACATTCTTCGGACCGACTGGCTTCACGATCGCGTCCCATCTGGCCGAGGGCTATGTTGAAGCGACTATCACACCGCCAAAACGCCAAACACCGGACGAGATAGTCATTCGCCTTCGCCATCCCCAGGGGAAGCGGATGTCGAGCGCAGAAGTCGATGGCACGAAGGATTTCAGGGTGTCACCAGATGATTCGACAGTCCACATCACCCCCGGTCAACGCACGATTACCGTGAAGGCGCGTTATGAGGAGTAGACTGGGAGTGTGTTCCAAAAGGAAGTGAACACAAAGTCCTTGAAAGTACCGAGTTCTCCGATGCCGCTTTCCGTGTGTTTTCGGACATTCTCCGAGTTCTTGCCGATTCTCGCAAAGCCTAGGCTCGGTGAAAAAACCCCAATGGGGACGACAGATAATAGCCCAGCGATTCATCGCTGGGTCCGTGGGACCCCATCCCTCCCAAGCCCCGGCAGGGGCGAAAGAGTCCATACCAGCTCCAGTACCATGTACTTCACGTCATGCTTCTCATGCCAATCCTCCAGCCTCCCCTTGAATGCCACCGTCCGATGATACGTCGCCTTCTCTGTCGTCCCTGACGGGACTCGTCTTCTGGTTTTCCAGGCTACCCAGCGATAAATCGCTGGGCTATTATCTTTCGCCCTTACGGGCTGAAATCGCCCAAGGCAGAGGCTCGGGTGGAAACATGCGTTTTCCGGTCGCCTCGCTCCGTTGCGCGGCTGGAGAATTCGGTACTCTCGAGAAAGGTCAATGGAGCCCGCGCTACAAGGCAGCCACACTCCGTTGTTCCCTGCGACCACCTTCTGCTGAGGCCGCCTTGAGCGCTGAAAGCGCGATGCAACCATAGCCAGAGGCAAGCGAAGCGCGCCCCTGCCTAGAAATGCGGCACGCTTTCAGCGAGCATGAGCGGACCCCGGCCGCTTGGACCATATCCAGCCTCGTACAGCCTGTGCGGGTACTTCCTCTTGAAACACGCTCTGAGACTGAGTGCTGGAAACGCGTCATACGGTATGGAGTGATTGACATGCGGGCGTGCGTAAATGGTATGGTGCATTCGGGGGACGGAGTAGTGACAGGCACCATGTACGGGAAAGACGGTGTGCGACCCGTTCAACTGCCTGATTCGCGACAAACGGGGTTTCATAAACAGCAGGAAGCCGAGGTTCATGCGAGGTTTTATTGGGGTGTTGGGTGCGCTTTGCTTCTTTTCCGCAGCGGTCTTCGCCGACCCTACGCCTACCGTTCAATGGACGTATCGATGCGGGAGCGAAATCTACTCGTCGCCTGTTGTCGTTGACATTACGGACGAACCCGGCCGCGAGATCCTCATTACGTCAAACACGGAGCGCAGGGTCATTTGTCTGAGCGCGGCGGGGCAGGTTGTGTGGACATACGACCAGTTTTCCTTGCGCGTTACATCGACTCCAACCGTCGCGGATATCGAAGGCGATGGAAGACTGGAGATCCTCGTCGCCACACGCTCGGATGGCATCGTCTGGCTGAGTAGTCTTGGCGAGCGCATTCGGCAGGTACCCGTGACGGGCGGCATCGCATGGGGCAACGTGTCAGTCGCAAACGCCAGCCCCGGCCAGCGCCCCACGCTCTACTGGATTTCACGAAAAGGTTTTCTGGACAGCCGCCAGGCGGACGGTGCGTTGAACTGGAGTTACCGCGCGGATGAGCCTGGACCGCACGGCTCGCCAGCCGTGGGCGATCTGAATGGCGATGGCGTGGAAGAGATTGTCGTGGGCGGGGGCGTCGGTTCGCTGCGGTGCCTTGACAGCTCCGGAGACGAACGGTGGCGTGTGAGGGGTATGGCGCCGTTCCAGAGTGGACCCGTCATCGCAGATCTGAATTCCGATTCCAAAGTCGAGGTCATGGCCGCGTCGGATGACGGGCTGTTGTTTTGCATCGACGGGGACTCGGGAGCTATCAACTGGACGCACCGGACTTCCACCGGCCGCGTGGACTCGTCGATCGCGGTGGGCGACATCGATGGAGACGGGGCCCGCGAAGTCTTCTATGGAGACGGGAGCGGCAATTTCTACGCGCTCAACTGTTCGGGTGAAGAACTCTGGTACTTCGATGCCGGGGACTGGATTGAGAGTGCGCCAGCAATCGGTGATGTGGATGGCGATGGCGGCATTGACATTCTTGTCGGCGCGGGGAACGGCACATTGTACTGCCTCTCCAGTGCCGGAGAACTTAAGTGGAAGTTTGACGCCGGCAGGCGAATCTCAGCGTCGCCAACGCTGAGCGATTGCAATGAGGACGGGCTTGTCGACATCCTCATTCCCTCGCACAATGGAACCTTGTACTGTCTGTCCGCGGGTGGCGCATGGGACTCAACAAAGATCCTGTGGCCGTGCAAGCGGTATGACCTGGCGCAAACAGCAAACGTAGCAGTCGAGTGAGAAGTATGCGAAAGAGAGCACGAATTGGTGTGTTGGATTTGGTCATTGTCGCCACGGTTATCGCATGGCCTGCGTGGACCGAGCCAGTATTCACGCTGAGTCCCGAATTCCCCCTGCCTCCAGCCGCACAGGCGGCCTGGGAACAGGATTCTGATGAGATTCCCGCATTGAGGTTGAAAGGCTTCACCAGTGCGACTGTGCCGCTTTCTCTATTCGACGCGCCACAACCAATCCTGTGTCCCGGAGAGTACCGAATCGAAACCTGGGCAAAGCTGCTGGGTGGCAAGGGCCAGGTCAAAGTCGTTTTGTACCACGATGCGCACGGGGCTGGCGGCAAGAGCTATAAGATGCCGCTTGAGAGCGGCCTGGAACCTGAGATCACCGAAGGCACACCTGCGGGTTGGCGATACTTTGCACAGGAAGTTCCGATCCATGGCCCCGCGCAACGTATGTGGTTCAACATTCTCCTCTATGTTGAGGATGGCGACGTGCTGCTGCGTGCGCTTAAACTTCAGAATCCTTCATCGTGTCTGGTCAACGGCGACTTCGATCAGCGCGACCCTCTTACCCCAACGCTCGATGACCGCTCCGCCGGGATCGGGGATGTGGGCCTGCCGAGAGGATGGCGCAGGCACTACGAAGCGGGAGACACGGGCAGACAAGCTGCCGGGCGCTTTTGGATTGAGCGGCGTGGCGATGGAAATGCTCTTATCGTTCAGAAAGAGGAGGGGGCGTTTGTCCTTGTCGCGGAGCCCGTCACCGGTCCGTTTGATGCGATCTCCCACGTGACGCGGGCGCGCGCTGAATTCTCTTCCGAGCCACCCGTTCTCGTTGTGCGTCAGTACGGCGCGGATGGGCTTCTTAACGAAGCTGAATCACATGCGGTTCTTACTGGAGCGTCCAGCGGGGCGGCGGTGATTTCGACGGAGGCAGTACCGTTTGAACGCGGGGCGGAGCGCCTACTTGTTCTGATCCGTTTTCCAGAGAAGGAAGGCGCCTATTCTTTGCGTGCCGTCGAGCTGCTCTGCCGGGAGGAGAGCGACCCCCGGCCGGTCATTCGTCTCAACCAAACAGGCTATGCGACGGATGCATCTGTGCGTTTCATCGTGGAGAGCGAGGTGTTCACCCAAACGGGGACGTTCGCGCTTCGCTCACCGCAACACACCTATGAGGGGAAGCTCGTGCCCGTGGGCCGCGCGGAGGGGCAGGATGCCGCGGATTGGGGAAAGTACTACTTCGAAGGGCGGGTATCCGATCCCGAAGCCGGGATCTACCACCTGTCTGTAAGAATGAACGGGCACCGAGCCGAATTCGACAGCGTGACGGTGGCGCCTAAGCGGCACTTCGCCGAGACCGCGGAACTCGCCTATCGCTTCTATTCGGTCCAGCGGTGTGGCTGTGAGGTGCCCGGCTGGCACGGTCCGTGCCACCTGGATGATGGGCGGCTTCCGGACGGAACGCATGCGGATGTTACCGGCGGCTACCACAATGCCGGGGATTATCACAAGCACACGGATGACAACACTCCCGTTTCGGTCTACGCCATGGTTGACGCATACGAAGGCGAGAAGGGCTTCTTTGACGCGCTCGACCACGATGGCGATGGCCGGGCCGATCTTCTCGATGAGGCCATGTGGGGCGCGGAGTGGATGCTGAAGATGATCGACCCCAAGACGGGCCATAGCTGGAGGAACATCACGAACGACGTCGAATACCGTGGCATCCCGGAGCGCGACACGGACGGCGTGGTCAACACGTCAGATGACCGCCTGATCGATACAAGCAATCCCGTCGATTGGGGTTCGTGGAACATTGCGGGCTTCGCAGCCCTGTCGCGGCACGTGCCCGATCCGCGTTACCTGCAGGCCGCCGTGCAACTCTGGGCGGTGAATGAGCGGAACCTGATCGAGAGCCGGGAGCCACGCGCGCTGGTTGCCGCGATCGAGCTTTACCGGACCACCCACGATGAACAGTACGCGCGTGCGGCGGATCAACTCGTCGCAAATCTGTTGCGTCTACAGGACGCTTATGGATGGTATGCGACAGCGCCGGGAGGCACCCCCTCGTTTCGCATCGTAGACGAGGGTGTCATTCCGGCGGCACTGGCGCTATACGTCCTCGCATGGCCAGAAGCAGAATCCGCCCGAGCCGCCCGAGAGAGCATTCGACAGTACTTCAAGTGGAGTCTGCACATGGCAGACAATCCGTTCGGCATTATCAGGCATCGCTCGGGCGAAGACCTGTTCTACTTCAAAAGCCGTGAAGAGTGGTTTGGCGGCAGTAACAGCGCGTACTGCTCAACGGCCTGGGCGGCGCGAGTGGCTGCCCGGGTTTTCCAGGATGAGCCTGAATTCTGCTCACAGCTTCGCGAGCACGCGGCTAATCAACTGCATTGGATACTGGGCATGAACCCATTGGGCCTCTGCATGTTCGAGGGCAAAGGCGACTCATCGCGGATACGTTACCACCACACCTATTCCACGATTCCGGGACATGAACGCGGGGCGGTGCCGGGCATTATCCCCAACGGAATCATCCGAGACCCCAGCAATGACGACCGTCCCTGGTTCGACCTTCGATCCGGCACGGGAAGTCCCGTTGGCGCGGAATCCGCGGAACCCTGGCTCCCCCACAATGCCTTCTATTTGCTCGCACTTGCGGCATCTGATTGACGGCAGGCAACCCGGTTCGAACGCTTGGGCCCAGGCGTCTGCCCCTTCCCTCGCATGAGGGGGATGGACATTTTCATGCCTTCCATATCATAATACTGGTGCAAGCTGACTCTGCCGCCAGAGTCTGTCCTGGAATTGCGTGAATTGGATGGAAAGGTACCGCCATGTCTACTCTTGTCGCGGATGCGTCCGAGAAGTCTGTCCTTACGTCCTCACTGCCTCGGCTCCATGCGGATCTGCTGTTGATGCATGCGCCGGCGTTCTTTGATTTCCGTTATCGCGAGGACATCTACTTCCCCTTTTTAGGTACTTCCGGCGACGTGCCGATCACACCGCTCTATGAGTACTTTCCGGTGGGGTTCAAAACGCTCCAGCGGTATCTGGAAGCGCACGGACACGCGGTAACGCTGCTGAACCTCTCCACAGTGTTGTTGCGATACCCGCGCATCGACGTGGATATGCTGCTGCGCAGCCTCGATGTGCGTGTGATTGGTATTGACCTGCACTGGATGGTGCATGTCCAGGGAAGCCTCGCCGTAGCAAAGAAAATCAAGGAGGTCCGGCCGGACATCTTGGTCATCTTCGGGGGCATCTCCTCCACGTACTACGCGGAGCAGCTCGTCCAGTACCCGTTCGTCGATATGGTCATGCGGGGATACGACACGCATGAGCCGATGGATACGCTGCTCGCCTCCTTGCGGCATGGCCGCGCGCCGCGGGAAGTCCCCAATCTACTCTGGAAGGACACGCACGGGGAGATTCACGACAATGATTTCACCTATGTGCCCGACACGTACTCGTGCGGCATAGACTGGTCACGCCAACCGAGCCCTCCGAAATCGAGCACGATGCCCATTCGCGAAGTCCTCTCGACCCAGAACGCGGGGTGCGCCTACAACTGCGGATGGTGCGGCGGTTCTCGCGAGGCGTTTCGCAGGATCAACAAACGGACGAGGGCGATGGCGCGAAAGAGTCCCGCGGAGATCGAATTTGAGCTGAACAGTCTCAAGCCGTTCACCGAGAAAGATGGGTACCACTTCTACTCCGTGGGGTCGTATAACGAGCCCGCGAGCGGCATGCATCGGTTCCTGGATTTTGTTGAAGACACGCCGTTGCGTTCCATTAGCTACGAGCAATATCACTTGACCCCGGATGACATTCTGAAGCGCATGGCGCAGTCCAACAAGCGGACCATCATCACGCTGTCGCCGGAGAGTCACGATCCGCGCGTGGCCAGGCTGGCGGGGCGCGGCGTCTACACCAACGCGGAGATGGAAGACTGGTGTCAGAAGGCCCTGGATCTCGGCATCTACCACATCGACATCTGGTACTTCATCGGCATGCCCGAGCAGGATGAAAAGTCCGTGCTGGAATCGGTCGAGTATTGCGAGCGCCTGCTGAGCAAGTTTCGCGGAAAAAACGTGAATCCAATGTTGTGTCCGATGATCCCCTTTCTGGACCCGGCGTCCACATTCTTTGAGTATCCCGAGAAGCACGGTTATCGGACTTTCTTCCGCACAGTCGAAGAGCACCGGAGAGGGATGGAAAACGCATCGCTCATTAATCGCATCAACTACGAAACCAAGTGGTTGAGCCGCGCGGACCTCGTATACGTGGGGTTCGACGCCGTCCGCAAGCTTATGGAAGCCAAAGCGGCCCACGGCGCGCTGCCGAGGGCGGTGGTCCGGGACTACATCGCTCGAGTGGACGACGCACTGACCTTGATCCCGGCCGTGCACGAAGCGGACTGCATTCAGGACAAGGACACCCGCGCACGCGAACTGAGCGCAGTGGGACCGGCCATCCTCGAACGAAACAATGCCGTGCTCTTCTCAGGCGTGATGAACCAGGCATATCCGATCAATCGGGACATTGGAGGCCGGTGGTTTGAGGAACTGGGCTGGCAGTCTGAAGAGCTCGACGCAGTAACCGCGGGCGTGTAGGGCTTGGTCCGCATCGAAACGCGGGTCCACCTGGTGCGTTGGCCGATTGGGTGCCTTGTGGCGCCAAAGGAGTTGGGAAGTCGAGTACTATGTCGATATTGAAGTCTGGATTATTCCGTGGCCTTCGGCCTCGCGTGTTTGTCCTCTGGAGTATCGCGCTGGTGTTTCTTTGCACGGGTGCGGCGTTGGCGTACGGCGGGGGCGATGTCCTGCACAAGCTGCGCAGATGGCAGATCCGCCGGGTAGGTGACGCCGAAGCGCGCGTGATAATGGCGGCCGCGATCAGCCAGCAGGCCCATGATGCCGCCGGCGCCGTTACCGATACCGGGGCGCATCTCGGTGCAAACGCGCTTGTCAACATGATGGTGCCTGACATCGCTTTCACCGATCTCTCGGGCAAGGCCGGTTCCTTGAGTGAGTACCGGGGAAAGATCCTTGTCGTGTCGATGACATCCATTGGGTGTCCGATCTCGAAGAAGGCAGTGCCTGCGCTTGGCCGCCTGGCAGAAGAGTTTGGGGATGGCCGAGTCGAATTCCTTCTCTTCAATCCCGATCCCGGTTGCCCGCGCGCCGAACTCGAAGCACACGCTCTGCAGATGCCGGGGTGGCGCTACGTGAACGACGCCGAAGCGAAGCTCGCGCGCGCACTCTCCGCGAGGACCACGACCGAGACCTTCATCATTGACGAATCCCAGACGCTTCGCTATCGCGGCGCGCTGGATGATCGCTTCGCGGTGGGATCCGTCCGTCAATCGCAGGAGTTCAACGACTATCTGCGCGACGCGCTGCGGACCGTTCTCAACCATCAGAAGCTGCATCATCAGGTGACCGATGCTCCGGGTTGCGTGCTGCAGTTGGAGCCGTTGAATGAAGCCCCTTCCGCTGTCACGTACTTCAAACAAATCGCGCGCTTCACACAGGCCAACTGTGTGGAGTGCCACCGTCCCGGCGAAGCCGCGCCATTCGCGCTGGAGACCTACGAACAGGTAGTCGCCAAGAGGGGCATGATCGAGTACGTCCTGGAGGACAAGATCATGCCGCCGTGGTTCGCGGATCCCAAGTACGGGCATTGGCGCAACGCCCGCATCGTGTCCGAGGCGGATCGTTTGATGTTCAGCGAATGGGTAAAAGCCGGTTGCCCCAAAGGAAATCCCGAGGATGCGCCCACGCCGCTGACCTGGTCCACGGGCTGGTGCATCAGCGAACCCGACATCGTCATTCAAATGGAGCCTCAACAGATCCCGGCCGAGGGTTTCGTGGAGTGGCGTATCGTTCCGGCGGATTTCGAGGTGAAGGAGGACATGTGGATTGCGGAGGCCGAGATACGTCCGTCGGCCCCGGAAGTCGTCCACCACGCGATGCTTTTCATCGAGTACGCGGACGATGATCCCCGAAAGCGAACCCAGACGCGCGGCGAGTCCGGATCGACTGGTGGCTCCGAGGGGTATTGGCTCTCCTACTTTCCGGGGCGCAAATGCATGATCCTGCCGCAGGGGCACGGCAAGCTCATCCCACGACACGGGCGGATCCTCGTCCAGATGCACTACAACCCGAACGGGACTCCTGTGGAAGACGTGACGAGGATAGGGTTCAAACTGTTGCCCGCTCCACCCGAGAGAGAGGTAATCAGCGGCGGAATCGTGAAGGGCGATTTCGTCATCCCGCCCAATTCGCAGCCGGAGTTCGTCTATTCCAAGCTCTTTACCGAAGACGTGCGCTTGGTGGCGTTGATGCCGCACATGCACTCGCGCGGGGCGTCGGCATCGGTCTACTTGAAACACGCCGACGGCCGCATCGAGACCCTGCTGGATGTGCCAAAGTACGATTTCGACTGGCAGATTTCCTACGAGTATGAAGAGCCCATGCTCGTGACGAAAGGCAGCAGAATCGTCATCCGGCATTCCTACGACAACACGCCCGCCAATCCGGACAATCCCGACCCCACGAAAGAGGTGCGGCACGGAAATGCCACGTCGGACGAGATGATGATCAACTTCTTTGAGTGGGAACCGGCAGGCAGCCAACCGGCCACGGCAAACGAGAACCGGCCCTTTCAATGACCTTCGCGATACCTGACACGCGACGCGAAACCGGGCAGCAAAGTCTTAAGTGGCGCGCCTGGAGCGATTCGAACGCTCGACCTACGGCTTAGAAG
>JADLGB010000239.1 GCA_020849535.1 Candidatus Hydrogenedentota bacterium | reverse complement strand
TATGCCCACACACGGTTCCAAAGCCTCCTCTCGCGCGCCATCGACGCGATTTGGGCCTTCAAACAGCGCGCAGGCACAAGATGCACAACAGCGTAAAAATACTTCGACGTTTCCTCAAAGGGGGAATCAAGATGCGCACGCTTCGCTGCGCCTGTTCTCGCGACCGAAAGTCTCTGTGTTGCCCACAACACGACCTGCAACTTACAGACATAGTATAGCACAATTCCCCCTTTGAAGGGGGATCAAGGGGGATGTTCTTCATCTCTTTCCATGTATGCCCAACTGCGCGGCTCTTCCGGGCAACACTCGCGCGGCAAGTTGACGCTATGTTGCCTGCCACTTACACTCACGCCATGAATGCACGTGTCATGATTCTGCTTCCCGCGTACAACGAAGGCAGCCGCATCGGCACCGTCATCGCGGGGATTCGGTCCGTCTTCGCGGAGGCGGATATGACCGTCGTGGACGACGGTTCCGGTGATGATACGGGACTGCAGGCGCTCAAGGCCGGTGCCACGGTGCTGACGCTGCCGTTCAATCTCGGCTACGGCGTGGCTTTGCAGGCGGGCTACAAGCATGCCTTGCGCGAAGGCTACAAGTATGTCGTCCAGATGGACGCGGACGGACAGCATGATCCCGGGAGCATCCCCGCGGTCCTCGGGCCGGTCGCGGAGGACCGTTGCGATCTCTGCATCGGCTCGCGATTCCTGGAAGGAAAGTCCTACCCCATCCCCCCCGGACGGAGGCTGGGGATGGCTATCCTGCGCCGTGTCGCGTCGCGTCTCACCGGTCGCACGGTGACCGATCCGACCAGTGGTTTTCAGGCGATGAACCGCCGGGTGCTTGAGTTCTACGCGCGTGACAGCTTTCCGGTCGATTACCCCGACGTGGATGTCCTGGTCATGCTGCATCACCATGGATTCCGCGTGCTGGAGGTTCCGGTCACGATGCATCCGCGCACATCGGGCATGTCCCTGCATTCCGGCCTCAAGCCGGTGTATTATCTCTTCAAAATGGGCGTGGACATACCGCTGAACCTGTTGCGCCGGGAGAAATAGCCGTGGACGTTCGCCAGAAGATCCTTGCCGCGACCTGCGGCATCTCGCTGTTGTTGGTCATCATCGAGTTGGTGCGCCGGCGGAAGCTGCGCGTCGAGTACGCCTGGCTGTGGATTTTGGCGGGAATTACCATCGCGGTCATCAGCGTAAACTACCAGCTTCTGGTCTGGATAACGAAGCTCATCGGGGCGGGGTTCACTTCGTCAACGCTGTTTTTCTTCGGCATCTTTTTTGTGCTTGCGTTGTGTCTGCAATTCAGCGTCAAGATCTCCCGCCTCGAAAACCAGGTGAAGAATCTCGCGCAACAACTGGCCTTGCGTAACGCCCGCAAGCCCGGGGACGAACCGCCCGCCGAATGAAGCCAGAATCACAGGCCGAGATGCGCCGGTAGTTCCAGAAGTGAATGCAACGCTCCCGTCGTCGCGTTGTCGCGGTCGATCCGCACTGCCCGCAGTCCTGCCGCATGTGCTCCCGCGATGTCTTCCTCCTCCGAATCGCCCACGTGCACGGCCTGGGCAGTATCAAGTCCCAGATTGTCCAGTGCGATGTGGAAGATATCCGGATGCGGCTTGCTGACACCCGCTTCCGCCGACGTGATCACCAGATCGAACCAAGACGAGAGTCCCAACCCCTTCAGTAGACGGGGAAGACGCGAATCCCAATTGGATACGACCGCGAGACGCGCGCCGGCGTTTCGCAGCGATTCCAGGGCGGGCATCACATCGTCAAACACGTGCCAATCGTGAGGGGCGGCGAAGCGTTCGTAAAGACCATCAAAGAAAGTGTCGAAACCGGCCATGAAGTCGTATGGAGCGCCCGCCGCCGTGAACGCATCCCACACCAACTCGCGCCACCATGCGCGCTCGTGCGCCTCGGAAGTATGAAACGGCGTGCCGTGTCCCGTCTGAGGCCGATGCCGCGTCCAAGCCAAATGGAAATGCCGGTCGAGATCGTGGGGAGATAGCGCGACCCCGAACTTGCGGGCCTCGTCGGCATAGACATGACCGACGGAGGGATGAACGCTCAACAAGGTGCCCGCGGCATCGAACAGCACCGCCCGCACGCGCGTTACGCCCCCTGAATCCTCGTCTCGTGGCCCGCCCATTCCTTCTCCCTCAACACGTACTTCTGAATCTTGCCCGTGCTGGTCTTCGGCAGCACCGTGAACTCGATTTGGGTCGGGCATTTGAAGTGGGCGATCTCCTCGCGGCAAAACGTCATCAGCTCCTGTGCCGTGACCTTGTTTCCGTTCTTGAGCGTCACGAATGCCTTCGGGGTTTCTCCCCAGCGCTCGTGCGGGATGCCGACGACCGCCACTTCCAGCACGGCCGCATGCCGGTACAGGGTCTGCTCCACTTCGATGGATGAGATGTTCTCGCCGCCGCTGATGATGATGTCCTTGCTACGGTCGCGCAATTCGATATAGCCATCGGGGTGCATCACCGCGATATCGCCGCTGTGAAACCAACCACCGCGAAACGCCTCGTCCGTGGCATCGGGATCATTATAGTACCCCTTCATGACGATGTTGCCACGCATGACCACCTCGCCCATGGCGTGACCATCGCGGGGCACGTCGCGCATTTCCTCGTCGACGACGCGAAGCCCATCCGCGACGACATAGCCGACGCCTTGGCGCGCGAGCAGTTTCGCCTGCTGATCCGCGAAGAGTTCGCGCCAATGCGCCTGGGGCGTGCAGAGGGTGTACGGCCCATAGGTCTCGGTGAGGCCATACACGTGTATCATGCGTGCGCCAATCTCGTTCATGTGCTCCAGGAGAGTGGGGGAGGGCGGGGCGCCGCCCGTTGTGACCGTGAGCGGACCCTCCAGGTGACGCGGCCTCTCCGGATGGTTCAGCAATGAAATGAGGACCACGGGCGCCGCGTTGAAATGAGTTACGCCCTCGCGCTGGATGAGGTCCCACACCTGCGCGGGCTCCACCTTGCGCAGGCACACGTGGGTGCCGCCCACGGCCGTCACACCCCACGGGAAGCACCAGCCATTGCAGTGGAACATGGGTACGGTCCAGAGAAAGATCGCCTCGGGCGTCAAGGTCGTTTCGATAATCTCCCCCAAGGCATTGAGGTAGGCGCCGCGATGCGAGTACATGACACCTTTGGGACGCCCCGTGGTCCCGCTCGTGTAGTTGATGCTGATGGTTTCCATCTCATCCTGTAGGGCCGATGGCACGCGGTCCGGACTGCCCCGGTGCAGAAACATCTCATAATCGATGCTGTCGCGCAGCGGCGGGTGGTCCGTGTCCTGCACGCTGATGACATGCTCGAGGGCGGGCAGGTTTGCCCGGATGGGCTCGACTTGCTGCGCGTACTCGGTGTCCACAAACAGGAAGCGCGACCCGGAATGCTCGAGAATGTACTCGATCTCGTGCGCGGATAGGCGCGTGTTGACGCAGACCAGTACGCCGCCGGCGAGCGGCACCGCGAAATGCGCTTCCAGCATCGCGGGTACGTTCGGGCACAGCATCGCGACGCGGTCGCCATGCTGCAGGCCGGCCCGGCGCAAGGCGGACGCGAACCGGTTCACGCGGGCCGCGAGTTCGCCGTAGGTCCAGCGTTTAGCCCCGTGAATCACCGCGACCTTTTCCCGGTATACGACGGCGCTGCGGTCCAGAAACACCTGCGGAGTCAGAAGGCTGCGACACACCTCACCTGCGATCATCCGTGCTCCCTCCGAACGGTTGATGGAATGACACGGGGACACTTCACCCGGACAGCGAAGGTACAGTAGCGGATTTGGCTTCTCCGAAACAAACGGCCATCTTGTTGCAGGCGGTGAAATCGAGGCCCCAAGTCATGCGAGAAGGCTTCTCTGGTACTGCGTCGCTCTCCGAGCGCGGCAGCACAAGACTGTCGTCCGCGCCAAACACGTGAGCACTCAAGAGCCCATTGGTGCAGCCAGAACGATGATTCGTGTGCCGTCAAGTTTGACTCTGAAGCGCAGCGCTGTGCTGCCGCGCTCGGAGAGCGAGGCAGTACTGAAGAGCGTCTTTTTGTTGTTCTCCGCGTTACCCTGGGCTCTCCGTGTTGGCGATTCGAGAAGACAAGACGCAAGTCACCGGCGTGCATTTCCCGCGGGAGGTTCTGTAGAATCACACGATGCTGAATTCACTCAAGACCGATGTGGAGCGCCTGGCCACGCCCCAGGGGCGGATGGTCGGGACGCATGGGCACGTGGAAGCCCGGCACTATCTCCTGGATCGCTGCGAAGCCCTCGGCTTGGAAGGGTATCACCGGGAGTCTTACGAGCTGGCCTACGCCGAAGGCGACATCCGCCTCACGAATATCATTGCCGTCCTCCCGGGGAGCGAACCCGATCTGCCGCCTGTGCTTATCGCCGCGCATTACGATACCTGCGGGCCGCTGCCCGGGGCGGATGACAATGCGTCTGCCATCGCGATCGCGCTGGCCTCGGTGCCGCTGTTGCGCGCGCGGGCCCTGCGCCGTTCTGTTATCTACGCGTTCTTCGATGCGGAGGAGCCGCCGCATTTTCATACGCCGATGATGGGTTCTACCCATTTCTTTGAGCACCAGATGATTTCCCCGGTGCACTGCGCCCTTGTGCTGGATTTGCTGGGCCACGACGTGCCCGTGCCGGGCATGGAGGATCTGGTGTTCATCATGGGCATGGAGAGCGACCCGGGGTTGGAACGCGTCGTGCGCGAATGCGAAGCCGAGCCCGGCATGCGCACCATGATGACGCTGAACCGCTACGTTGGCGATATGAGCGATCACCACGTCTTTCGATTGAACGAGCGTCCCTACCTCTTTCTCTCCTGCGGCCAGTGGGAACACTACCACCTTGCAACGGATACCCCGGAAAAGCTGAATTATGCGAAGATGGCGGCCATCACCTCGTACCTTGTGCGTTTGACGGCCGCAGTGTCGGAAGAGGCCTTGGTAGGTCCCTTCGAGGGCTACGACACCACAGAGACGGAGTTACGCTTCATGCGCGAGCATGCGGGGCACATCGCGTCCCGGCTTGGGATTTCCCTCGACTCGCGGCGGGGACTCGAGCAGCTTGTTCTCTATCTCGTCTCAACCTACGGATTGTTGACGGAGCGGTGACCGCTCCAGAGTCCATTGCCTGCGCGTCCATTCACCGTTTCCGGATGACGATACGGTCGGGGGTCACCTGATAGCCGTAGTCCGGGAGAAGCCACTGGCGAATCAGGAGGTCCAGGGCCGTGCGCACGCGCACGTTGGCCATGACTGTGGGCGTGACGGGCAATCCTTCAAGCCCTTTCTCCGCGATGATCGGAACGCCCACCTGCTGGGAAAGCGAATCAATCACTTCCTCCAAGCGAACCGGGTCCTGCTGCACTTCGAGCGGGTGTTTGGCATCCGCGGAATGCGGCAGCGTAACGGTCACACGGCGATCCAGGGCGTCGGCCTGTGCCTGCTCCAATGGCTCGGTGTTGAGCATTGCGGACTCGGGATTGGTGTTCTTCGGATTGCGGAACAGGATGTACTCATCCGTGCACTCGACCACGAAGTTCACGACCCGCGCCGATTTCAGAATGGCCTCCAGGGCGGTTTCCAAAGGGACTTGCTTCAACGCCAGCTCGCCGCAGCGCGATTCCGAGATGGCGTTGTCCGCGACGATCGTGCGGTCGAGCGCGAGACTCATCCACGAAAACACCGTGAACAGTTTTAGCCCCGACCCGAAGACCACATCAGTCCGATGGGCAGCGTCCGCGGGAGACAACTTGCCGCTCAAAGACACCTGCACGAGAGGCTCGTATCCGGCTGGAAACAGGAAGCAGTACTCGGGAGTCTCCTGCATGGCGAGACCGCTCTTGGCTGCGAATGTAGCAGCGACCTCGTTCAAGGAGACTGACTTGAACGTAAGCGCGGCGATGGGACGAGTTTCCAGCCCTCCCATCAAGACCAGGTTGCCGCCAGCCGACTCGCCCACGGCCCGCACCGCATCCCCGAGGCTGCCCTGGGGCGTTGTCACAGTTACCTTGTTATCCTGAGCAACAGTGGCGGTCTCCTGAGCGCTGCCGCTTGCTTCGTCCTTGGGCCCCGCCTCCTTGGCCGTCGTCGCACAGGAGGCGGCCAGCAAGGTCACGAGAGCTACTGTTGCGGCGCCTATGGCAACACGAAACGGTTTCATGGCGTTCTCCTCCGTATGGAACACAATACCCCGCGTTTCTCCTATCCCTGGAGCCGCGGCAAGGTTGCACTCCGCAGGGCTTGGGAATATGAGGATTCTGCGCAACTATGCGGGGTGATAAGTGCGGTCCACCGGTGATCGAGAGCATCTCGGGCATACATAAGACCCGTCTTTAGTCCGGTTGCGTGTGGCCTTTTCGGTGCACGCAACGCAGACCACGGCTTGGCATTTCGAGCAAACGAGCCCATGGTCTGGCAGTAGATTCGGCGCTTCTTTCAGACGCCCATCGTAAGCTCCCCTCGGCCAGGGCGGTGTGCGCAGGATTTTCCCGCAATCCATACAACGCGCCGCGCCGCGGTGTGGCGAATAGAGATTGGCGCCCACCCACTCAATGGTCCGTTTCGTCACGGCAAGACAATGTGAGGCCTCGCAATAGGGGCAAACGTATTCCGCCAGGCTCATGCCCGAAAGCTCTGGCTTGACCCGCACGCACAACGCGATCTCCGGTTTCGAGAGGGGGATCAGTTCCTCCCTCGCGATCATGAGGGGACGATTGCAGGATGTGCACGGCATCTGCAGGGCACCCCCGCCTCTAACGCCCAACGCGCCGGGGGTACTCGGCCGGCTTCGCAGCGCCCACGTCACGACCATTCCGATCCCCAGGGCCGCCGTGGCAAGCGTAATGAGCAAAACGTACTCTTGTTGCATGCGTTTCCTTCTCGTTCGCCGGGCGGGCTCGCGGCGCGTCCATTCACTTGCCCCCGGCTGTCGAAGCACTTATACTGCTTGCATGATACTCCTGGCAACACTCATGCTCTCCAGTACCCTGGCGCAGTTGGAAGCTCCCAAATTGCAGGAACCCATTGTCGTCACCCTCAAGGAGGACGGAAAGCCTGGTCCAGTCATCTACGCCAAGTGCGTGAATGTAGGCGGCCACGCCAACGAGGTTTGGCAGTTGCAGCGGAACGAACCCGACAACAGGACCACCGAAACGTACAACCGAAACGCCATCTTTGATTGGGAGTATGAAACCGCGGAGGCCATGCAGGTCCGGTTCGACAAGTACTTCACGGAAAAAGGTTTCGTTAAAGTTCCTACGATGACCGGCTGGATCCACAAAGACGAATACGAGTTTGCCCGGCGCGCGCTCGCAAAGACGGAGGAACTTCAAGCGCGCATGAACCCGCCTCTTGACGCCGAGCAGCCCACTTCGGATGCGGCGCCGGAAGGGGAGGCAACCGCTCCCGCATTTCTTACCCTGTGGGGGCCTCAGATCGCGCTCGTGCTTGGGGGCCTCGTACTGGCGGGTATCATCGTGAAGCTGATGGTCCTCGGCGGGAACAACTAGCCCGCCCTCACCCGCTGAGTCCGTCTATCTGGTAGGCGTGAACGGGCGCTTCCTTTCCCTTCAGCATCACGGTTCCAATCGGGGTGGCGGCGACCTTTCCTTTCACAACTTGATACGTTTCTTCCGAGACGATCACCTGACCGGGTTCGGCGAGCGAGCACAGGCGGCGGGCGGTGTTCACCTTGTCGCCGACGACGGTAAACTCCATGCGCTCGGGCGAACCGATATAGCCGGCGATCGCTTCCCCCGTGGCGACGCCGATGCCCAGGTCGAAGAGCGGGCGTCCGTCTTGGGCCCGTTCAACGTTCAACTCCGCGTTCTTGGCCTGGATGGCCAGTGCGGCCATCACGGCGCGCAGGGCGTCGTCGTCCATGCTGAGCGGTGAGCCGAACACCGCCATGATCTCGTCGCCGATATACTTGTCGAGGGTCCCCTGATTGTCGAAGATAATGCGGGTCATGGCGGTGAAATGCTCGTTTAGCATGTCCACGAGGTCTGTGGGGGACAGGCGTTCCGCGATGGGGGTGAAGCCCCGCACATCACAGAACACGGTCGTGACGATGCGCTTGCGGCCACCCAATTCGAGGACGGAGTCCTCCTTCATGATCTCGTCCACGATGGATGGCGACAGGAAACGGCCCAGGTTGGCGCGCTTCTTTTCGGCGGCCACCATGCGCGCGTACAACTGGACATTCTCGATGGCCATGGCCGACTGGGCGGCGAGCGACGCGAAGAGTTCCAGGTCTTCTTGGTTGAACGCGTGGGTCGTGCTGCGGGTGTCTACGTAGATCGAACCGAAGATCCGATCTTCGACACGCAAGGGGACGCACATGGCGCTGTGAATCTGCTGGAGAATGATGCTTTCGCGGCCACCGAAACGCGCATCGTGATTGCGGTTGGCCATCAGCACCGGCTCGCCGTCGATAGCGGCGCGTCCGGCAATGCCCATGCTCGGCGAACTGGCGTGAAGCTCCTGCCCCATTTCTCGGGCGACCGTAACGCGAATCGAGCCGTCCGTCTCGTCACGTAACATGATGAAGCCGCGCTGCGCGTCCATCACCTCGATCGCGGTATCCAACACGGCCGACAGGCGATTGTGGAGGTCGAAATCCGAGGCGATGAGCTTGCTGGCCTTGTACAGCGCATCCAGCCGGCGGAAGGCGCGGCTCATCTTCAGCACATCCGCCTCGGATATCCCTTGGGCGCCCGCCGGCACCGGCGTCTTCGCGCGTCTTCCGATCATCGTGAGGCTATTGCCGACGTCTTCCATTTCGGCACGGATCTTGTTAAGGTCCTGCATCAACGCGGAATCGCGGCCGTCGGCCGCCTTGGGCACGGGCGCCGCCCCCGCGCGAAACAACATGCGGCATTTGCTGCCGAGCCAGATCTCATCCTTGTCGGAGAGGACGCGTTCGACCACGCGTTGCCGGTTCACGTAGGTCCCGTTGAGGCTATTGAGGTCGTACAGCACATGTTGGCCGGCCCGAAGCACGAGTTTGACGTGGTGGCGGGACACCTCATCCGCGACCAGCACCACGTCATTATCCTCGGCCCGACCCATGTGGGTGACCGGACGTGAGATGGGGAAGGTGATGGGCGTCACGCCGGGCTGTTCGATGATCACTTCCGACATGCTGATCGACTCCGCGTTGCAGCATTGGGAATCATAGCAGCGTGCGGGGCAAGCGTCAAAGCGCCATCCCGGCATCAGCGCCTCAAGTAGTTCATAGCGGGTTGGGGACTAGTGGATTGGGGACAGACCCCGTGTTTCGCTGCGCAAAGCCTCCGCGAAAGACGGGGTCAGTCCCATATACCTGCCTCTATTAGCATGAATAGAGGAGCCCCCGG
>JADLGB010000238.1 GCA_020849535.1 Candidatus Hydrogenedentota bacterium | reverse complement strand
CCGTCGTAGAGAGTCTCGCAGGGATACACCAGGTCGTTTTCCATCGCATAGCCGTAGATGAAGGGTTTTAGCGTGGAGCCTGGCGAGCGCAGCGCGCGGCACGCATCCACCTGTCCGCCGCCGGGCGTGTGAAAGAAACCGCCAGAGCCAATACGGGCCAACACGCTGGCCGTATCCACATCCACGACCAGCACGGCCGCATTGGTAATCTCGCCACTCCAGCGCGCCATATGCTCCGCCACGATGGACTCCACCTTCGCTTGAATCGTCAGGTCCAAGGTGGTGATGACGCGTCCCTGAGTGTGGGCCCGGGGCTCCAGGCGCATCGCGAGATGCGGGGACAACATGGGGTATTCGTGCCATGAAACATCCAACGGCGTATCAATCGCGCGATCGAAGTCCTTCTGGTCGATGTATCCTTCCTCCAACATGCGGCCCAGCACATAGTCACGGCGCTGGCGCGCCTCTTCCGGATGCGCCAGCGGCATGAACCCCGTCGGCGATTTCGGAAGTCCAGCGAGTAGGGCCGCCTCGGCGATATCCAATTCACGCGCCGGGACCCCGAAATACCTCCGCGCGGCGGCTTCGCAGCCCACGAGGTTCAGGCCGTACGGCGCGGAATTCAGGTACGTTTCCAGAATGCGGTCTTTGCTGACGCGCGCATCCAGCCGAATCGCGTCAATCGTTTGAAGCGCCTTTCCCACCCAGGAGCGGGACGAGGCCGGCCCGTTCTTGACGACTTGCATGGTCAACGTCGACGCGCCGGACACCACGCCCTGCGAGCGCAGGTTTTGGCTCGCGGCGCGAATCACGGCGATAGGATCCACGCCGGGATGCTCCCGGAACCGTTGGTCCTCCGCGGCGATCGTGGCCTTCACCAAATACGGGCTGATCTCTTTCAGAGGACGCGGGAAGCACCATTGTTCCTCTCGATTAAGAAACGCCATGAGCGTTTCGCCGCGGCGATCCACGATCTCTCCGGAAGCGTCCACGGCCAGATAGCGGGCGGTGTTCATCGGCCACAGCAGGACGGCGGCGAGCAAGGCACATCCCGCAACAAAGGCCAGGGCAATGCCCCGCCACCGCTTCGTGATGGCCTTCGCTCGCGCGCCTCTCTTTGCTTCTATCTCGTCCACCAGCAACTACTCCGCGCGCTTCACCGTGATGGTGCTCGCTTCTGACGCTCCACGGATCTCCGCATCGTACATGCACTCCGCCTCCACCGCCGGGTACTGATACACGCCCGGGGTGACGGCGCGCACCACGTAGTGGTAGTGGTACGTGCCCGTCGCCATGTGGTCGAACGCCAGGATGATCCGATCGTCGCGAAGGTCGGTATACGAAGGCGTCACGCTCTGCCCGGAATCGAGCTGCGGCAGATTCTTGGTCAGCCGCGGATTCTCGATCTCAAATCCCGCGGGCAGCATATCCACAACGACCACATTGTCCGTGCTCCGATCGCAATGGATAGTCAGGTGCACGATGTACGTATCCGACTGCCGGAACTCGCCGCCCTCCTGCGGCTTTCCGTCTCGCGTCAGAACGACGCGTTCGAGGCCGATGCCTTCCCGCACGGCCGCGGTCTGTGGTTCCTTGAGGAAACCCGCCGTCGTGAGATTCACGAACATGGGCGCCTGCCCGGTGTTGGTAACGGCGTAGCTTCGCCCTGCGCCTCTGCCGTTCTCGAAGAAACGCTCGCGCCCCCCCACTGCTTTCGCCCCAGCCGGCCCCACGACGCTGGCGGACGCGTTGTCGAGATTGGCAGCAAGTTCGGCGAGATACTCGCACAACGCCGTCACCACAAAGGCGGTCTCCTGTGTATTGCCATGTCCGCGCTGTTGCAGGAACCGGATCAAGGTCTCGGCCCTCTTGTGGATTTCGGCCGGGTCGCCTCCCATTTGACGCAGCGCCATGAGTTCCACGGCGGTGTTGCGGATGTCGGAACTCAAACACGCCGTCCGTTCAACGACCGCGTACGGCACCGAAGGCATCTCGCTCAGGTACATCTTCACCCGATCGAAATCCTGTGTCGCTTTGGCGAGCGCGGCTGCGAGCAAGTAACGCGCCGGCTGCGGCATTTCGATAGTGTCGAAGCGGCGGATCTGCTTCACCGCGTCCGTGTCGCCACTCAGGGTCAATACGTACAGGGCATAGGCACGCGCGTACTGGTTTGACGAGGACTGATCGGACCAGTCCGCGGCGGCCGAGCGCACGTAGCGCCGTAACCCCTCGTACGGCGCCTCCGGGATGGAGAATTGGCGATCGTTCTTCAGCAGCGTCAGGAAATGCAGGGCATAGATGGATCCATAGGTGTAGGCATCGTGCCCTCCGGGCCAGTAGGCGAGCCCGCCATTGGATGTCTGCATCGAGAAGATCCTCTGTACGCCCGCATCGATCCATTTGTCCAGATCGTTACCATCGCCAATCGCGCGGCCCGTCATCTCGCGGCTCGACCGTAACAAATACATCGACATCAGCTTCGAAACGGTCTGTTCCACGCAGCCGTGGGGATAGCCCACCACGTAGCTCAGCGGCCGTTCGAGGCGGGCCATGGGGTTTGCGGTGACGGAGATCCCCGTCTCCATGTACTCGTTTTCAATGAAGAGCGAGTTGCCGAATGTCTCCGTCTTCCCCGCGTCCAGCACGAAAAAATCGTGGCGGCTCTGGTAGCCCGAAGATGGGCGCACCGGCATGGGGGCATCTTCCTTGAGATCCTCAATCGTGTTGTTGGCCAGGTCAGAGATTACGGCATGCCACTCGATGTGACCTTGCCCCACGGCCTGCATGGCCGCAAACCGGGCCGTCACGCGAGCCTCGCCCTTCGCGGGAAGCTCCACGTGTTGCTCGCCCGTCTCGGTCGTGAGCGGTCCCGTGACCTTCCAGGTTAGCAGCGCGCGCATGGGCTGCTCCGTCGTGTTGAACACGGCGGCCGCGCACTCGACCGCGTCGCCGGGCAGCAGGAATCGCGGCATGCTCGTGCGAAGCACGTAAGGCCGCCGGACGTAGACGTTCCCGGAGCCGGCCCCACTGGCCACGCCAGTACAGGCCACCGCGACGAGCCGCAACTGGCCCGAGAACTCCGGAAGCTGCATGGAAACCGAGGCTTTGCCTTCGGCGTCGGTGGTGACGGCGCCCGACCACAGCGCCAGCGGCTTGATCCAGTTCTCGCCGATCGTGATGGCCCGCTTGACCAGCCTTCCATCGCCCCCAAAACCGGCTTTGTCGAAGTCGTAGGCGACCTTGTCGTAGTAGTGGGCGCGCCGATAGTCCGGCTGGCGGGGACGTGCGAAGTGGCTGTACGGATCGGGATTCGAGTAATCCGTGATGGCGTGAATGCCCTCGTCCACGGCCGCCAGTGTCAGTTCAGACGACACCGGCACGCCATTGCCATCCTTCACGAGCAAATCAAAGCGCGCTTCGGTGGCGGGTCTGATCTCCGAAGGAAGGTCCGTGAAGGCAATATTCAATATCCGCTTCCCGTCGGCCACCATGAGCGGTATCATGGCGAAACTCGAGAATGGATAGACTTGAGCGCGGTCCGTCTGTACCTCATGGAGCGCCGTGACTTCAATCCAGAGGTTGGGGACTTTCTCTTCGGTCACGGCGACTTTGATTTCGGCCTTGTTGCTTAAGATTTCGAACGGGATCATCTCCTGAATCTTCTCACCCTGGACAACCAGGATGCCGCGGCCATCGAACGGCGATTCCACCAGTACGGTCGCTTCCTCGCCGGGACGATAGGCCTTCTTGTCCAGGCGTACCTTGAGCAGAGACATCCCGTCGCTCGGCCCGAACGACAAGCGCCCGCCGTGCCAATAGGAATGAAAGGTAAGGGTGCTGAACTGGGGAGTCTTCTCGGAAGACACCCGCAGGCGGAACCGGCCATAGCCTCTGGTCTCCATGGCCAGCGACCCCATGCCTTGCTGAAGCGGCACGTCGCGCGTCTCGATTTCTTCGTAGGTATCCGTCCATCTGGATTCGTAGTTGCTGTAGTACCTCCGGACGTAGTAGTTCCAGACCTCGCGTTCCAGAGTCACCTTGACGGAAGCGAGGTCAGCGGGTGTGCCATCGGGCTTGACCGCCGCAACCTGCACTTCGACACCCCCTCCACCCTGCCGCTCATTAGCGCGGAGGCCGAGGCAGATGTCCGAGGGGAAGAAGGTGCCTTCGGCAATACTCGTGACCACGCGCCCGCCCAGTTCGCTCACGCTGCCCACGACAGTGGCTTTCAACGGAAACGAGGCGCTCGCAGGAGGGACATAGGAGAATCTGAATGTGGCCATCCCGGCTCCATCCGTCTGCTGCTCCCCGCAGTTGAGGCGTTCGGGCGTGAACGAGACGTCATTCGTGAACGTGAAGTCCGCCCGGCTTTCCGGTCTCCACGCGCCCTTTTCGAGCACGACCTCGCACGAGGTCTTCCGGTCCCCCGCATTGGCGCCAAAGAGGTGTTCCGCCTTCAGGGAGAACTCGCTCTCCCTACCCGCTAACAGGACGTTTGCTGGCAGATTCACCGTCACCTTCATACGATTCGGAACGAATTCCTCCAGCTTGAACGCATACGATCCGATGGCCCCGCTGCCGTGTCCCGGTATACGAATCTCGGCGGTGTATAGCCCGGTCGGATGCGTATCTTTGGTGACGAAATCCAGGGAGCCGCTCCCGAATGCGGAGAGCTTTATCGGTTGGGTCGACACTACGGAATCCCTCGGATCGCGAATGCGAAACTCCAGCGGAACATCGGCAAGGGCGTCTCCATAGTTCGTGCGCGCCAGGCAACGCAGGTGCACGGTCTCTCCCGGGCGATACAGGTCGCGGTCGGCATACAGATAGCCGTCGTATTCCTCGCTGTCGTAATGGGGCATCCCAGCCTTGATTTCCGGGGTTTCGTCTTCTCGCGGGATCAACTCCAGGAAGGTCGCGTCATTCTCGTACTCGATGACGGCTAGTTCTGGCAGGCCCAGATCGGGGTCAAAACCGCCCGCCTTGAGGATCCCGCGCTCGTCGGTGCTGCCCATGTGAAGAAGCTGCTTCTTGGTCGAGTAGATCGAGACCCGCGCGTGGGCCAGCGGGGCAAGCGTAAGCAGGTTGTGAGCAAACAACATCAGGTTGTCATCTTGCCAATGGGAGATGGCGCCGACGTTCGTCAAGGCGACCAGCTTGCTTGCCTGAAGCCCCGAGCCGTGTTCCGCGACGACACAGAACACGCCTCGCTTGTCCGGGGGAAACCACTCTCCAACGTTCAGGTTTGCCTGGGCTACTTCATCCGGGCTGGCGGTCAGGCTGAGTTCACCTTCGTGGATAGGCTCCGACCACTTCGTGATGAGCGCGTTCACGATGTCGCGCCGGCCTTCGTAGTAGTCGACGGGCCTCGAATCTCGGGTGATGCCGCCCAGTGCATAGACAAGGTTGGACGGAAACACGCGGTGAACCGTGATGTGAGCATTCTGAATGCCCATATACACGACGCCCAACGGCGAGCCTTCCCGCATGGTGAAATAGCACTTGCCGGGATGACTGAATTCCAACACCGGCGCCACGTGTCCGATTTTGAGATCCCAATTGGCTTCAACCGTGCACGCCGTGCCGTCGGAGAAGCGGACGCCGGGAGTCACCGTGAGCTGGTACTGCACACCCTTCTTCCACTTGCCGTAGACGGTGAACTGTGTCTTGCTCTCGGCAACAATCCGGAGGTCGCCAGCGCTGGGCGACACCACAAGATGCTTCTGGAGGTCGGACACGTTTATCGCCGTGTTGAATGAGATGTTGACGACGATTCCGTCACGGCCCTTTGTGATGGGTTCGCCGGTGATGTACAGCTTCCGGTGAGTCCAGGTGAGCGAGGACGAAAACGAATCCAGGAGCACGGACTTGTCGGGGGCTATGAGCCCATCCGACACCTTGACCAATACACGCGGCCCTTCCGGCGCAGGGTGGACGATGCGAATCCGGTGGTCCTTCTCGACCGAGCGGGTATCTATCGTGTACGCGATCGGGGCATTGGATCGTTCATCGAGGATGCTCAGGTGCTTCTCCAGGTCTTGAAAGTCGACGGGACTTGAAAAACCGATGAACAGCACGTACGCCGTGTTTTCCGACGGGCCCCACTGCGTTCCTTTCACGGTCAATGATTTGGGCGTGGGTGGAAGCGTACAGGCGTAGTCATCCACCAGGCGCGACCCGTTCTCTCCGTGCAGTTTCTTGGACAGCCCAAACCGGACAGCACCCATGGGGCTGCCGCGCTGAACACGGATAATGTGCGAGCTGTCCACTTTGGATTCAGGAACGTCGAACGCGAGCCGTTCCTGGTCCGGCAGATGGGTGAGCGACACGTGCCACTTGAGGTCATCTGCATTCAACGGCTTGGAGAAGCTGACCAGGATGTCGCACCAATCGCCCGTGCGGGCGCCCCACTTCACACCCGTCACGTGAAAGAACGGTTCCACCGGGTAGGCAAAGGTGCGATCGCCGGCAAGCGTGAATTGAGCGGCGGAGTCCTTCAACCCATCCCGAATCAACACCTTGAGAGGAATCTCGGCGTCCACGCTCACGGCGAGCCTGAACAAACCCTCCGACGAGCCCCGCTCCAGGGTAAACGGAACTGCCTTCTCCACGGCATCCGTGACCGCCAGGTGCTCGCGTAGCGCACCAAGGTCAACGTCGGTGGGAAACAGGATTCCGAGAACCATATCGTCGTGATCGTCCCGTTCGAGCAGCCAAACGCGTTGCGGCTCGAATATGTAGGTGGCCACGCGCAACAGGCGGTGTTGCGGGTTAAGTTCCTTACCATCCTTGGAAACGATGCCTGGAGTCAGCCGGACATCGTACAGTTGGTTGGGCAGAAGGGTCTGCTCGTCTGCGATGGTAAATGCGGCGTAATTCGCGCCCGACTGGAATTCACCATCCAGCTTTGGGGAAAGTTCAAAAGGCGGGGCAACGGCGCCATCCGGAGCATTTGGCAGAACGATGTCATGGTCAAAGAACAGGATAATCTGACTCTCAAGCTTCCGCCCGGGCAGCGGCACCATGCCGATGACATTCAGCATGTCGCTGCTAGCGGCGGCCAGTTCCGCTACGGGCGCTTGGGCTATGGCGGGAGTCCCTCCCGGTACTTTCGGAGGCGGCAAGCTGGTAGGAGCGTCCGCGGGGGTTTCTCCGGTCGCGGCAAGAGAGACTGCCTGCCCTCCGCGGTCCACGAGCACCACGCCTGCGATGGAAGCCAGCAAGATGCCGGCTGCGATGACTACGGCAGCAAGTGGAGAGAGTGTGCGTGGTGTGTGTGATGACATGGTGGCGCCCCTCCTAGGCGTTCGTCCGGTGTGAGTGTCCGTCGAAGTGTCCGTGCGGTGTTCCATTCTACTACAGGCCCTACTGTTACCTATTTATACCTGAAAATCGATAAATGTTCCGCAATGCGCCCCGGTCTTTCTGAAGAACCCCGAAGATTGCGGTCGTGACCGATTGACGATCGATTTTCCCCTTCCTACAATGACTTCTCCTGGCGTGCCGGGAATCCGAGGCATGCCAGACAAGCATGCGCCGTTATGCGCGGCGCCGTGCACGACGGCTCGCGCTAAAGCGGCAGCCAAAACAATGTCAGGAGTTGCCGAATGATGCGCCTCACGAGAAGTTCCATTGTTGCTGCTGCCTGTCTTTTCGCCACATCCAGCCTATACGCGCAGGCCGTCGACCACTGGGGGCCGCGCCCCGCAACTCCGGCTGTCGTGAATCCGGTCATGCTGTCTCCGCTTCAGGAAGTCATCTCACTCCGGGGCGAATGGGACTTCGTGACGGACCCCATGCTGATGGGGCGGCACCGCATGGGCAAGGGTCCTGCATGGAACGAACCGGACTGGAGCGGCGTGCGCAAGGTCAATGTCCCCGGCTGCTGGGAGGCCCAGGGCGTGGGCGAGCCGGGGATGAGCCGCGAGTGGTCGCTCCCGTTCGACTGCATCCCCAGGCCCCTCAATCACGTATACATGGGAACCGCCCGCTACCGGCGCTCAGTCGAAATCCCCGGCGACTGGGGCGGCAAACGCATCTGGCTCAAAATCGGCGGCGTACGCACCGAGGCGTGGATTTGGGTCAATCAGCAGCGCGTTGCCCACCTCAACACCTACTGCGGCGCGTACAAATATGATGTTACCGATTTCGTGAAACCCGGAGAGACGGCCGAAATCGTCGCGACGGTCCGCAACGACACCCCCAGCCGGAAAGGGTGCATGGCGGCGTTTCATCGCTTCGGGGGATTCTACCGCGACATCGAACTGGAGGCGACGCCATCCACGCGCATCGATGACGTTTGGGTCCGCGGCGATATCGAGAAAGGGGCCGCGTTCGTTCACATCAGTGTCCGCACCGAAGACCAGGACATCCCAGCGAATCTTTCGCTGGACATTGCTGTCCGTACGCTCGACGGCAAACCGGCTGGTTCCTTGCGACAAGCGCTTGCCCTCGACTCGAAAGGCCAAGCCGACGTTGTATGCGAGGTCGCTCTGGAGGAGTGCAATCTCTGGACACCTGAGACGCCGCATCTCTACATAGCCGACGTGACACTTCTTGCGGGAGACACCCCGATTCACGGCTGGTCGGAACGCTTCGGCATTCGAAAGCTCGAGGTGCGCGGAGATCGGTTCTACCTCAACGGCCAGCCTTTCCTGATTCGCGGATACGGGGATGATTACATCTACCCGCTGACACTCATTTCACCGCCGGATCGGAAGGCGCACTTAGCGCACCTTAAGATTGCCCGCGAAGCAGGGTTCAACTATGTTCGGCACCATACACATTGCGAGGTCCCCGAGTTCTTTGAGGCAGCCGATGAAGCCGGCATCCTGATTCAGCCGGAATTGCCGTATTACCACGACATCACCACGGAAGGTTTTGAGTTCGACCCGCAACGCGACATCGAAGAGCTTTACCGGCATTACCGGCGCTATGTCTCGTTCGCGTCGTACTCGACGGGCAACGAGGGCCACCTGGGCAGTCCCTTGGACGCGCAGGTGTACCAGTGGGCGAAGCAGACCGACCCGGACCGCATCTTTCAGCACCAGGATGGCGGTTGCAACACGGTGGAGAATTCGGACTACTCGACGCCCAACGGCTACGGGCTGGCTACCTCGATACTTCCTTGGACGCCGGGCACTTTCGACGGTTTGGGACGGCCATTTGTCGCGCACGAGTATCTCAACCTCGGCATCAAGATGGACCCCCGGACCGCCCCGCAGTTCACCGGCGCCATTCCTGCCCCGCGGAGCCTCGAAGCCTACGAGGAATCGCTGCGTGCCGCCGGTCTCGACCGCGCCTGGGGCGACGCCTGTCTGAATTCCGCCCACGCGTTGCAGGGCTACTACCAGAAGCGCGGGATCGAACAAGCCAGACTGGACCCCGCCTGCGACGGCTATTCGTATTGGACCATCGTGGACGTCATGGTCCAGCAGGCCGGCACGTACACCGGCCAGGGTTTTCTCAATGCTCTCTGGGAGGTGAAACAAGGCGGGCTCACCCCCGGCCAGTTCCACGACTTCAACGGAACCACGGCACTCCTGGCGAACTTTGGATCCGGCGATGCCATTGCCTGCTCCGGCGACACGCGGACGATCCCCTTCTGGATTTCCCATTTCACTCCCGAAACCTGGGGCCAAGCGGCGCTTTCCTGGGTCCTCAAAGCCGGTTCAACGGTCTTCGCATCCGGCACGCTGCCTCCCTTTGATGCAACGCCCGGTGACGTGAAGGAGGTGGGCCGTTGCGAGTTCACGGTCCCCACTCTCGACAAACCGGTGAAGGCCACCTTGGAAGCATCACTCGACGAACGCACGATATCCAATTCCTGGGACTTCTGGTTCTTCCCCGCACGGTCTACCGTTCAGGGCGCTGGTATCGCCGTAACGGAGGACCTTTTCGATACTCTCTCAAGACGATACGAAGGCCTGGTAAAGGCGGGAACCGCGGAAGCGCAGTCCGCCCGACTCGTTATCGGCTCCTGGGATCACCCTGACTTCATTGCGGCCATGGAGAAAGGCACCAGAGGATTGATGATTGGGCCCGCCGATGGAAAGCCCAACATCTCGCTGGGTTGGTGGTCGTTGGGGGATCAATTGGGAACCGCGTTTGCCAAGCATCCCGTGTTCGGCGACTTCCCGCACGATGGGTCCATGTCGCCGCTCTGGTTCCGGCTCATCAAGCAGGGCCTTCCACTCCCCATCGATCCCCAATACGGCACTTTTGAGTATCTTGCCGTCGGCGAAGGCAAGGACCGCTACTTTGCCTATCTCGTGCGCAAAACGGACGCTGAAGGAAACCGCATCCTGATAAGCCAGGGCATGGACCTCCTCGCCGATACGCCCGAGGCCGCATACCTTCTGGACGCCATGATCGCGTACGTGCGGAGCGACGCGTTCGTCAAATAGCCCACAACGCGGCAGGGACAGACCCCGTGTTTCGCTGCGCAAAGCCTTCGCGAAAGACGGGGTCAGTCCCGCTCAGTTGCCGCATTCAAATTGATGGATGCGGCGTAGGACTCAAGGTCAGCAGATTCCACCGCAATGCGCTTCGCGCAGCTTTCCCAGAGCATGCACGACAGCAGAAAGGTGCACCGCGCCAAACGGGCGTTTGGGTACAATCCGGCCGCCCGCTGCTTTGCCGGAATCTCAGCGTGCCACTCCCAAAGCTGGCGGATGACGTTCTGATAGGAGTCCGAGTCGGGCGCGATAGGAAGGGTTTCTCCGTTGATTCGGAGGTATTTCGCCCCCTCAAGGAACTCCGCCTCGATCAGGAAGGGTCTCCCATCGCCCAGGCCCCGGATGACTTGGCGCTTGGTCCAGGACGCGCCCGCCTTGAAGTTGGTGCTGAGATGGGCCGTTGTACCATCCAGGGTGAGCGTCCCCTCAAACCGGCCATCGACCGGACTAGGGTAGGCCTCGGGATTCGGCGGACGGTACAATTCGGAAGTTCCCTCCGCACGAATGTCCCGGCACACGTGACCGAAGCTGCCGCGGCCACCGGCAAGCAGATTCAACACATAGGCGATGCTGTGGACGGTTTCCTGATACTGGATTGGCACCATCACCTTGTAGTTGCGAGGATTCGACGCAGCTTCGCGGTCTTTCGAACGTTCCATCCGGATTTCGTCAAATCGAACGCAGTCAAATTTAGACAGAAACGCGTGGACATGGCGTGCGATTGGGTCGAAGAGTTCGGGGAAATCGAAGAAGAGTGACGCGTCCGCGGCCTCTGACTCCGCAACGATCCAATCGCAGAACCGGGGGTTGTCCGGAGTAGTCATGGGCTTCTCGCACAGGATGGCCGGTCCCGTTCCCCTTCGGCATCGGTCAAACAGCGTGGCGAGGGGACGCTCGCGCATATCGGGATGTAGGGCGAGATGAAAAAGGTCCGCGTCCATTGCGTAGAATTGCGCTGCGTCGCCGATGACGTGCACGCGGCCTGGATCTACATCCGCCGGACGGGGAGCCGGATCCAGCACGTAGGGCTCAACGCCCAGCGCCAATGCGGCATCCAGGAACTTCCGCCCGATGTATCCCCATGCGCCTGCTATAGCGATGCTTCTTGGCAAACCGGTGGTCATGAGTTCCCTTCAGAAGTGCAACACGATCCCTTCCGGATCGGGTTGCTTTCGCGCACGTACCATGGTCACGAATATCAGTGTAGCGAACAAGGGAATAACAGACGCCACCAGGATGATGGGTCCAAAGGATGCGCTCTCGGAGAATCGGCCTATCAGATACGTTGAGATCAGCGCGCCAAGTCCGGCGCCCGTTCCGCCCAATCCCATGACCGTGCCGACGGCGCGCGAATGAAACACGTCCGTGGGAAGGGTGAAGAACATGGTGCCGCAGCAGGTGTACGCGAAACTTGTGTAAGCAAACACCAGCAGCAGCGCATAATAGTTGTCCGAATAGGCGGTGACCGCCAGAATCAGCATGCTGGGCCCGAAGATCGACAGCACGAAGCGTCGCGAACGGCCCACGGGCCAACCCCGCTTGATGAGCCACCCGGACAATCCGGCACCGAAGAAGTTGCCGAGGTCCGCGCCGAGGAACGGCGCCCAGAACCCCAGCGCGCTGGCTTCCAGGCTGAATCCCTTGCTTTTGAGCAGCAGGGCGAACCACTCCGCCATGAAGAACCAGTAGGGGTCAAGCAGGAATCGGCCCAGGACGATGCCCCAGGTCTGCTTGTAGCTGAGAAGGCGTAGCCACCTCACCTTGGGCTGGTTCTCTTTCGAGGTGGGGTCGGAGGAACGTCCCGCCTTGATATGGGCCAGCTCCTTTTCGGTGATGTACGGGTGCTCTTCGGGCAGCCGGTACAGCCACTTCCAAAGCAACAGCCAAATGAGACCAAGCGAAGCGGTGATCACAAAGGCCGGGCGCCACGTGCCGAAGTACTGGTATATCCCCACGACGATGAAGGGGGCCAAGGCCCCACCGATGGACGAACCGCTGTCGAAGAGGGCCACGGCCATGGCGCGTTCCTTGGCGGGAAACCACTCCGAAACCGCCTTGGAGCCGCCGGGATTGTTCGCCGCCTCACCGCAACCGAGCAGAAAGCGGAATGCGGCAAAGCTCGCCTTGCCCTGAGCGAACGCAGTCGCGGCAGCCACGGTACTGTAGAAGATCACCGTGTAGAAGAGGCCGCGTTGGGTGCCAATGACATCCAGGACGCGCCCAAAAACGGATTGCATAATCGTGTAGGCGACGCGGAAGGCGTTGAGAATGAACGCATAGTCCTCGTTGCTCCAGCCGAACTCTTCCTTGAGGTACGGTGAAAGCGCTCCCAAAGTCTGCCGGTCGATGTAGTTGATGACCGTGACCATGAAGAGCAGGATGCCGATCCACCACCGCAGCGGGATCAAGAATCGTCTTGTAGGCCGTGTGGTCTCCGTGATCGGCTCCTCCATGTGTCCGCACGTTGCATAGTATATATAGTCACGCCACGCCCGAAGAGTCCTCTGGTCTTTCCTTAGGAATCGAGCGTCGCATTCACGCGCTCCAGCACTTCCGCCACGGCATTCCGCCGGTGGAGGATCATCATGGGATTCTCCGTGGCAACCGTCAGGTCGCTGATCAACGTCGGGTCGATGGTGAGCAGAGCGTCCACATCGGACAGGAGAGCCTGGGTGTCCGGTATCTTCGCCGCCGCCAGCTTGTTGCGTGCATCGCGCAACAGGGCCAGGTAGTCGTAGTCTTCAAAAGAGTCGCGGAGCATTTCCAGTCGCACGCTGCTCCAGAACTCGCCATCGGGGCCGGGGTAGATGTACTGGGCATCCCCGTTGCAGTTCAGGTAGGTCCAGGTATTCCACGGCACCTCGGGCCAGCACTTGCCCGAGCGGATGGCGTCGTCAATCTCCGGACGGCCGGACCAGGGCTGGTTGTTCGAGTGCCACTCGTTGATACCCCAGTAGAGAAAACCCGTGGCATTGTACTTCCAGCAATACCAGCCGATCAGGCGGTGCTCCAAAGCTGCGTAATCCAGGTACAACTGCATCGTGTAAGGCCGCCGCACGCTTGCAGATAGATAGAACCAGAGTTCGTCGCCCAAAGTCACGCGCTCGGCCACGGGCCCGTAGTTATAGAGATTGGGTCCCACGACCCACGTGTCGACGGCGCCTTCCAGCGTGGGCACCGGCGGGTACGCCGTACACACCCGTTGCACCCCTGGAAAGCGTTCAGCGACCTTGGATAGGGTGTCGCGCACCTTGGGATAGTCGCGTGCACTGGGCTCGTCCTGGCCGAAAATGAAGGTCTTGTCGAGTTGGCCGCGCGATTTGAAGAACTCATAGTAACGGGTGAGCTGCTTTTCCGTTTCCGGAGGCAGTGGCCATTGCGCGGCGACGCCGAGCATGACGAGGTTCAAGCCCTGTTCGAGTTGCCAGTCAATATCGGCGTCGCTGCCAATGGGTCCGAACCATGCCGGATTGAGGCGGTGGGCAAACAGAAAGGCCATTTCCTTGCGCAAGACCTCTTGCGGTATCTCTTTCCAGCCGTACCAGTCCTTGATGCGGTCCGGATTCAACCACATGGAGGTCTTCAGCGCTGGAACTTTCGGTAGATCGAAATCGTACACACGCAGCCGGAGGGTCACCGGCCATTCGCCGCCCGAGGCGCGCACGGTCAGCACGCCATCGTACCAGCCGGCCGGGACTCCCGCGGGCACGCACACCGTGAGCCACAGTGGTTGGTGCAGTGCTACGGCGGGGACCGACCGCGGCGAGTGCGCAAGCGGGATCAGGGGGTCGGCAATCCAACCCGTATACTCGATTGGATAGCGCGGAGGTCGACTCTCCACAAAGTCCGTCCAAAACACCTGGAAACAGTCCGCGGGTATCGTCGCGCCTTCCGGCCCTGCGAGGGCTCGTATCTCGACGTCGAGCTTGTCCACCGCCCCAGCCAGTGGCATAACCATGATTTGCGCGCCTTCGGATTCGCCCCGGGCTGCGGACAGCGTGAGGACCTTGACCGGATCGCCGCGGTAGGCTTCATCTCTATGTATCTTGCGCAGGCTGTGGAAACTGCCCACGGCAAACGGCTTTTCTCCGAGGTCGGCGGCGTTGTCGGCACGCCACAAGAGCTTGTGCGTGCGGCCGGCCAATCTTTCGAGTTCCTTCGCGTAGGCCACCTGCTCCGCGGAAGTCAGGGCGTCCAGACCTACCTTGTCCTTCACGCCGTCGAGCGCGGCCTGAATGGATTGCCGTTCAACCGCGAGCGCCGCGTCCAGTTCAACAGGCAGCGCGGCGAGAGTAGACTGGACATCCCGGAGCGTCTTCCGGTTGGGGGCCAGGTCCACGGGCACGGAATGCCGGAGCAGCGGTTCCAGACTGCCTTCCTCTCGCACGATGATCGTGGCTACGCCAGTCAAGCCGTCGGCCAGCCGGTATCCCGCAGCCACCGGAACGGACGTCCCAGCAGGAACCTCTGTCTCGGCACGAAAGACCTCCTTGACCCCTTCCGCACCTCCATCTTCCACCGTGACGACCGTTTCGAGAAGTGCCGGCGCGCCGCGCCGATTGACGATGGACACCGGCAAGGAGTTCTCGCCCAGCTTGGGCGCGGGCATAGCCGTCAACTCTGCCGTCAAGGCATCCGGACCGCCGAAACGCAGATCGCCGAAGAACTGCGTCTCGTAAAACCAGGCGTGGGTCACGGCCCAAGCCACGTAGTTTGTGCACTTCTTCGTGCGCCATCCGATGTTCACACGCCACGAGACGCCCGGCGTGGGTTGCTGCAAGTCCACTCCGGCGAACGGAATGCGGAATTCGGCCGTCCAGTCGCTTTCGCCGCGGTGGATGGCGGCGGCTGGATTCACGCGCCAGGCAACGGTCTTTCCCATCGGTTGCTCCAGGAGGACTTCTCCTGTCGACGTCACCGCGACTTTGTAGTACGTCTCTTCCTGTGGCGCCGCGATGATGAATTCCGCGACGTTGGGGTCCCGGTCCGGCGGATAGGGAAGGGATTCATCGCCGGGCGTCTCCGGATCCGCGATGCAGAAGCCCACGTAAAGGTTGTCTTTGTCGTAGACGAGGCGGGCTTCGGTCTTGTAGGGCGCGTAGCGGGACTCGTAGCTCAGGTTGAATTGCCGGACGCTGACCGCGCCACTCCAGGCGGCATCATCCAAAGTCCCATCGATACGCGGCGCCGCATCGATGAGCGGGATGGAAATCGCGGCCCGCTCGGGCACCGGACCTCGCGGTGCAAGCTGCTCCGTTGCAGACGCAGTTACCACGCAAACCAAAGCCAACAGTGAAACGGAAAACGAGTGACAGACAGGACGCAGCATGAAGGCACCCCCAGTCCCGGCATCGGCAGTATTCATACACGTAGGATACTGCATACGCCGCGATTCGTCCCCTGCCGGAAAGAGTAGCAGATTCGCAAGAATCAGGCGACCTCTGCGAGCAGGGCCGGCCAGGGCAATTGCACTAAAACTGCCCATTTCGTTACCGTCACGAAGTCCGGCCGGTATCGCCCCTCTTTGGGAGTTACCGCAGGTCGATTGTGATGCCGATTGGGCTGAGCCCGGGTAAGATGGCTGCGAATCGGCGGCGTTGAGCCGCCGCAATGGCCTGAAAGGCCTATGTACTCATAGCCCTGGGTCGGCCCGCCGAAACGGCGGGACTACCCAGGGTCAGCACGTCCCAGGAGGAGTTCCCTGAAAGGGATGCATAGCATAAGACAATGTGATGAACGGTGCGTTGGGGATTGGCACAGGGAGACTATGCAACCCTTTCAGGGTAGTAAGAATCGGTCTGCGTACCCAGGGTAGGCCTCCGCTGCGCTTCGGCCAACCCGGGGCTGTGAGTACATTGGCCTTTCAGGCCATAAGAGTGTGATAAGGCCGTTGACCTGGGCTGTGACTACTGAGGCCCGTTGGGTCACACGGGTCCCCTCCATGTAGATCCGCAGTTTTAGTGCGATTGCCCTGCAGGGCCGGCGCATTGCAGGTGAATAAAAGTGATTGACAAGTCTCCTCGGGGCACCGTCTACTATGCCTATCACGGGGAGACACAACATGCACGAAGCTGGCCGCTACGCGTTGTTCATTCTGCTCACTCTCACTCCTTTCGGAGTGGCTTCTGGACAGAATCTGCTGCCCAATGGAGACGTGGAAGACGAATTCGTGAATCTCCTGCGCCGGGAGGCAAGTCATGCCACCCACATTGAGGCGCGCGATAGCCGCGTGCCTGCGCGCTGGCAGGTCAGCGAAGGCGTGAGCCTTTGCCGGGATGAGAAGCACGCGGGCGAAGCCGCATTACAGCTCGAGGTTGACGCGCAGCCCGCCACGGCAACGCTCGCGTCTGACTATTGGCGAGTGAAAGATCCTGCCATGCCGTTTGGCACGCCGCTCGTTCCGGGCAGGGAGGTGCGCATCTCGTTCTTCTACAAGACAGCAACCGCGCAAGCCGAAGATGCCTTGAGTGCGACAATCACGTTGGGGACCATTACCGGCCTGACTACCGAAACCCACGAAGTGGCATTGGCGCCCTCCGGGCAATGGAAGGAGTACCAGGCCACTTTCACGCCGTCCGAGTTGCTGTGGGGCGCGAAGGTGGCTTTCACGCTGATAGGCGGAGCACAGGAACTACGGCGCGTATGGATAGACGACGTCCAACTCATGCAGGAACCTGCTGACGCCATTAACCTCGTGCACAATGGCAGCTTTGAGGACGGCGCGCCACAAAGCGATTGGCCCGCCTCGTGGGACGAACCCATCGAAGACGAGTGGGTGAGTTGGGTGGGAGCGCATTTCCGTGCGCCGCAACGCGTGGCCAGTTCTGCGCGGAGCGGCGCACACTCGATAAGGGCGGATGTCGTGTACGCGGATGTCTCGGGCATCTCTCAGGAGGTCCGTCTGGATCAGGACGCAGTGAGGCCGGTGCTCGTCAGTCTCTGGTCGCGGCTCGAGAACTCCGTGGGGAACCGCCCGCCCGGATATTTCGGTTCGGACAACCTCCCCAATCTGACGCTCTACGTCTATCACACCGACGGCACCATGCAGGAGGTTTCTCCCACGTTCAGCCTCGGTGAGAGCGATCACGGGTGGGAGTATCTTCGTGGCGGTTTCCTTCCTCAGAAGCCCGTGGAGAAGGTACGCGTTCAAGTGACCTTGCTGGGTTCAGAGGGCACGACGAGCCTTTGGATTGACGACGTCAGCATGTGCGAACTCGGCGACGGAACACCTCTGCCTAGTGAGCGTTACGCGCCGCCGCGCACCCTGTTTGCGGAGTGGGGTACTCTGCCTGATGGACAGCGGGGCGTTCACGCCGCCAATGATTTGAACAATGTGTATGTCGCCATTCCTCGCGTGTCCGGCAAGCCCGAGACGTTGGTTTATCTCAATGCGCACTCATCAGACGGTTTCATGGACTATCGCCGGTTTCTCTATGACGTAATCAAAACTGATGAGAATGGCCATGCCTCATTCGCGAAAGTCGCGGAGAAGCAGGGATACACAGCCAACGGGATGTATGGCGAAGCTGAGGGTCTTTCCATACAGTCCAGTACCGAGGTGCACAAGTTGACCATACCTTTCCGCTTGCTCGGACTGGAAGGTCCGCCGCAGTCGCCGATGGGTTTCAATATCGAATGGCGTTCCGGCGACGAGCGGCTGCTGTGGACCGGCAAGGCTATCAACAGACAGCAGCTCGGGCGACTCGTCACAGCGCCTCCTCCCGGCTTGGAAATCCAATCGCTGCGATTGGGCAATCGCTGGGAACTGGACCCGGACCAGTCACAGGACTTTGTGACGCATCCCCCCATCTATGCGGGCATGAACTCGGGAGAACTCACTCTGGTCAGCCACGACAGGCCGCTGCACGTGGACATCTCCGCGGGAGTGACCGGTAAGGAGGCCTTCCGGGGCACATGCGATCTCGTTGCGGGAGAACCGCAGAGCCTTACGTTCACCTACGATGCCGGGTCTGATGCCGGTGTCAGCGAGTTCAGCGTGTCGTTGCGCGGCGAGGGTATCGAGCCGGTCAACGTTGTGCTTCCGATCGAGATCCCTCTGGTGATCGAGCTTGTGCTCGATCAGGAGTTCTATTTCCCCGAGGAAGCCGAGGCGCGCGTCGAAGTGCACAACCGGCTTCGTCCGATTCCTCCCGGCGGCTCCATGCGAATCATCGTCAAGGACGAAATCACTGGAGCGGCCGTGGCCGACTTCACGCGGGAAGCGACCGAGCCGATTTCGACATTCTCCTTTCCACTTGAAAGTCTCCGAGTCAATCCACTTCCCATTCAAGACTACGTCCTGGAGATCACCTATGTGAACGGAGACGGTGCGCCGATCGCGTCGCGCACCGCGCGCCTGGGCCGCCTCGAACACGCGGAACGGCGACCCCTTCCTCCCATCAGCAAGGTGTCCGTCGATGAAGAAGGCCGTCTGATCATCAACGACGATTTCCGGTTCTTCCCCATCGTGCCTTCGCTGTCTTCCGATGACTGGCGAGAGGCCCTCGCGCTCGGCGCGAATGTTCAGCGCGCGTATTACATCAAGAACAAGGCGACCGGCGTGGAAAGGCAGGACATCTTCGCAGACACAAACGAGGCGTGGAACCTGGGGGCCTATACGCTCACCATCGGGCCCGGGCCGGAGTCCGTGGATACGTTTGAGGTAGACCGCGACGCGTTGCTCACGCATCCGGGATTCCTCGGCTGTTACGCCAAGCAGTTCTACTATTGGGGATCGACCCCGGAATCCGTCGAGTACCGCAAGAAGGTCGAAACGCTGATGGGGACGGCGCCGGCGCCGAGGCTCCTCGTTTGGGGCCATCACGATTCGAGTTTCCTGTATGACCTCGGGCGCACCGATTGGCCCGCTCCCGGCCAACCGGTCGGCTATTGCTACACGAAGATCATGGGACGCCCCGGCCCCGCGTGGCGCAACGCGCCGTTCCTCACAGAGACCGAAGAAGTACTCGACCCGAAGCGATTCAAGCTGGGCGAAGTGAACTACTACGTCTCCTGGCACGATGATGAAATCGTCCCCGAACATTTCAAGACCTACTGCTCGATCCGCGCCGATGACTGGCGTGGCGTGCGCTGCGAGTCGTATCAGGCAATCATCGCGGGGGCCAACGGGCTATACCACTACCTCTGCGTGCAGAAGGGTGGATTGCAGCGACTTCGCGGATGGTTCCATGAACTCAATTACCTGTGGCCCGCGTTCGTGCAGGATGATGCGGCGAACCGCGTCACCATCACGCCCGCAGACAGTGCGGTTGAGATGCGGCTCAAACAATGGAACGGAAGATTCTACCTGCTCACCGCAAACTCGACAACCGAAGCACAGCACGCGAGCATCACTATCGACGGGATTGAAGGAATGCGCGTGCAAAAGCTCTTCGACCTGGCAGGATCAATGACCGTAGAGGGCAACACCATCTCCGATACGTGGAGTGAGAACGACGCCTTCGTCTATGAAATCGACGTGAACACCCGGTGACGTCCTCTCGAAAAGTTTTCCTCCGGAATGCGCCTGGTTCTCTCGAGGGAGAAGAGGCGGACTCAGTATGGCCGCAAAAAGGGCAATCACGTCATGCCCACGCAGGCGGGAACCCTTCTTTGCCATGGACCGAACAGCGCGGCCAATGCCGAAACCAAACGAAGGCTACGGCCGCAGATGGATCAGATGAACGCAGATGAGAATCGAGGCAAGCGACCGCGAGCAGGATCGCGACATCACTCAAGCACCCTGTGCAATGCATCATTCACTCTTGTGTCCTGAAGGGCCAGAGTACTGAAAGCCCAGGGTTGGCCGAAGCGCAGCGAAGGCCTGCCCTGGGTACAGGATCGAGTCTTCACTACCCTGAAGGGGTTGCATAGTCAGCGTTTCATAATTCCCGCGCATGCCGATCATCAAGTTGTAACCTATGCTATGGACCCCTTTCAGGGGAGTCTCTGGGGACGTGCTGACCCTGGGTAGTCCCGCGTGCCGCGGGCCAACCCAAGGGCTACGAGTACCTAGGCCCTTCAGGCCATTACGGCGGCTCAGCGCCGCCGCGGCCAAAGGAAAGGGACCGTGCGTAACGTTTGTATGCGCCTAGCCCGCATATCTCACCGCACCACGCGAAGCGAGCGTTACTTCTCTTCCCAGCCCGTCGCCGTTGGTTCTATGTAGAGTTCTTCTGGCACTTCCATGCGCGGATCGATGGGCGCATCCACCTTGACGTGAAGCGGATGCGTGATAGCTTCCTGCAGGCGCTGCACGTCTGCGAACACGCGATCGCCCTTGCCTATCACCTCGAACGGCAGGTACGCCCACTCTTCCGCAAACACGCTGCCGCGCACGATGCGAACGAGTTGCTGCGGGTTTGTGCCTCCGTAGGGATAGGCCAGAGCTCGGGTCCAGTAGATCCATGGACCCACGGTAACGTACATGTACGGATTCAACGTGCGCAAACGCCCTTCCAATCCCGCGCTGGCGCTTGACACTTGAATCCCCGCGAATCCATATCCACGATCGCGATCCAACAGCGCCAGCCAAGGTGTGTCGGCGGGCATCGTCCATTCGGTCAGATCAGGCGCAGGACGCAGGTCGCGCGTCTGCACGCGACGTCCAAGAAGGTCCCACCACGCCGCTTCGGTGAAGATCTCACGCGCGAACACGACCTCCGCATTGCGCAACGCCTCGACGTCCACCTGATGGCGAACCTCCATCGTCGAGCGCATGCGGAAATAGGGAAGGCCAGCGTAGAACTCGTACTCCATTGAGCACAGCAGTTCCGGCATCATCGGCATCTCGCCCCAACGCCGCGTCCGAAAAACGAGCGGTCCGCGAAGCTCCTCGTATTCGTAGTCGTACTTGCCGGGCAGCCAGTCCGACAGATGCACCCAGGGGCGAGGCGGGGCGTAGCAGTCCGGGTTCCACTGGATGGCCCCATTCGTCTCCTTCTTGTGTTTGAAGGTGGCATCTGGCTTGGATTTCAGCGTGAGTTCATCCAGCATGCCGCTGTCTTTGTGCAGTTTGAGGTGGTAGAACGCATTCTCGACGGTAAGGCCCGGAGCTTCGCCATTCACCTTCAGATCGCTCGTGAAATCGGGCGCTGCGGCGTGCGCGTTGCCATAGAACGCAAGATATACCGCGCTTTCGCGCGCGCCAACACTCGCGGGAAAAACCACAGTGACCGATTTCGTTGGCACGTACGTCGCGGGCTTCTGCTTGCCTTTCTCGTCGTACATGGGCAGTTCCACGGAATCCACCATGGACGTATCCACGACTTGACACGGGACCTCGGTGTGCGTGCCGGCGCGATGGTCGAAACGCACCACGCGAAGCTCGCGGCTGGGCTCCGTCAGCGTGTCGGGATAGAAGAGGAAGCTGGCATATACGGGTTCATTCTTGCGCGCGATTCCGGCCGTCTCGCTGACCACGACGCTCTGGTAATGCGTCCAGGCAGGATTCCAGTAGCCGCCCTTCGCTGGCGCCTTCCCTTCGATGGCACTTGTGCACGTCGGGCCGTCCTTGCCTCCCAAACTCAAGGTCACGGAAAGCGCGTACGACACGCCTTCTCGCCAGTCCAAGCGGGCGACCAGGGTAGGACGTGTGTAGGTCGTCTCCGGTCGCGTGCTCTTCAGGCCCCGGGCGATCACCATGCGCCGCCGTTCCCGAGGGACATCCGAATCGAAGGGCTCGTCCTCAGACAGGAGGAAGTAGTCAAGCACGGGAGCGGCATTGGCCTCAAGCTGCTGAATATGAACCGTATCGACCCTGGGGAGGCCGAGCGTCACGGTGAAGTGGTAGTAGGGTACGGCGGGGCATGGCGAGTGAAACTCGAGGCTGCTCAGCTTCAGCTCTTGCGCAGCGCAGGGCTCGGTCAACGCTGAACACGCGCACACAAGAACGGTGGCCAGGAGAAAGCACGGGGAACTCCGAAGACATCGACGCATGGTCGCTCTCCCTATCGATCTGAATGATGTACCCGGTTCGCGCGTATCCAATGGCCGCACGGGAGGCGGCTATCGCTCCCGCATCGCTTAGCGAAACGCGTCAATCGTTGGATTCCTCGCCATTGGAGGAAAGGCGTTTTAGCATCCCCGCGATGTCGCTCACTCCGCGGACCGCGACGTATACCGTAATCGTCGAGTACCAGAGAACGCATGCCAACGTCAGCAAAAACCAGAACCAGTGCTCAGGCATATCAATATCCTTCCGGGCTTACGCGCTCGCCGTCTGCGGTTTCAGCAGGGAACCGACCACCATGGCGGTGGCGGCGATGATGTAGGTCGCAATGTTTGAGAAATGCGGTCCGACGATGTCCCGCGCAAAATGCTGTGTCGCTGGAAGCTGTTCCATCACCAGGAACGCGACAGGAATCGTCGCACCGCAGATGATGGCGCCGGCGGCGCCCCAACTGTTTGCGCGCTTCCAGTAGCAGCATGCGACCAGAAGCACGGACATGCTCGAGAGGTAGATGTTGCCGGTGACGGTCAGGTAATCCCACAAGTTGCCCTTGAGCGGATACCACAGACCGTAGAAGAGCAGGAATACACCGATCATAGCCACGATGCTGCGGCTGATCAGAAGGCCGCTCTTCTCGGACCATTTCCCCTTGTGGAAAGGCGCGAGAATGTCGTTGTAGATAACGCTGGACCACGTCAGCATATACGAAGAGTCCGTCGACATGTCCGCGGCAAGCATGGCCGCCACGAGGATGCCCATGAGGCCGACGGGCGCGATCTGGCCGAGCATCTTGGGCATAGCAAGCAGCGTATTGTCGCCGACCTCCTCGGGAGTGAGGATCGCCAAGGCCGCGACTCCCCAGATCACCGGAATCAGCCACCGGCACAGGAAGAAGAAACTCGTGCGGGTGTAGACTTGGCGGCCCGTGCGCGTGTCTTTCGCCGCCAAGAGCCGTTGAATGGTCGTCTGCCAGGTCAACACCATGGCGACACTCAGCAGGCCATTCGCTACGACATATTCCCATCCCATCTCGGGATGCACGAAGGGATTGAATCCGCCGGCGCCGTACTTCGCCTCAACGACCGTGGCCATCTTGTCCCATCCCACATTCACGAGGATCAGGATGGTCATTGCGAGAAGACCGGCGCTCATGACAATGAATTGAAGGAAGTCGGTGACGAGAACGGATAACATGCCGCCCAAGACTGTATAGATGCCGACGCACAGCAGGAGCGCCGTCATGGTGATTTCAAGATACTTCAGATCGAATCCACACACGGCCACCAGGAAGTCACCGCCCGTGCGCAGAAAAACCCCCATGTTGAGCAGGCCGCCCAGCACAATGACCACACCGGCCAGCCAACGGATGCGCGAACCATAACGCAGTTGAAACAGTTCCGGGATGGTCATGACCCCAGCATCGCGGAGTGGTTTCACGCAAAACCCCGTGTACCCCACCATGAACATGGCGAAGAACGCGAGAATGCCCGGGGTGGCCCCCGCGAAGCCATTCTTGAAGCCGCTCTGCGCCGTGTACATGCAGGTCACGATCCCGAACTCGGTGGCGGCGAGCGACGCGATGCCGAGATACAGGTTCATCTCGCGGCCCGCGAGGAGGAAATGATCAACCTTGACTACGTAACGGCGAACCGCGATGCCGGCAATCATCGTGGCGATGATGTACACGCCCACGATGCCGCCATCTATCAAAGTAAAGTGAGACACGCGCAACCCCCTTCCTTATGCAGCCCAAACAGTCCGCACCGCTGGTTACGACGCCACAACCCACGCCACACGTCAAGACCCAGCTACGCGAGATTCTGGCATTGGAGAAACCCGCTATTCAAGAGCAGCGTGAGGACAGGCTCGAGCGCTGGCTATGGGTCACAGGTATTTGTTAGAGTCGATCCGTCCCGGCGTGGGAACGCATCACGACCTGCAGCGGAAGGAGAAGTCCCGTGCTCAAGATAGCTGATAGTGAATACAAGACCCGCATGAAACAGTTTCAGAAGAATATCAAGGCGGCGGGCCTGGACGCTGCCCTGGTTCACGCGAGCGAAGGCGAATTCGCCAATGTGCGCTACCTTTCGGAATACTGGCCGACTTTTGAAAGTGCAGGCGTGTTCGTACCTGCCGAGGGCAAGCCGGTCCTCATCATCGGACCGGAAAGCGAGGCGTACGCGAAAACACGGAGCAAGATCCGCCCAATTGCGATGATGGTCGAGTACCGGGAGTCCGCGGAGCCCGAGTATCCGGGCATTCCGGTGGCGCACTTCAAGGACGTCGTAGCGAAGGCCATGCCCGGAAAGAAACTGAAACGGCTAGGGCTCGTGGGGTACTCCGTGTTGCCGCTGCCGGTGTATGACAGCCTGTGCCGCGAACTGCCCGGCGTGAAGCTCGTCAAGGCCGACGCCACATTGCTCTCGTTGCGAATGAAGAAGAGTCCCACCGAAATCAAGCTGATGAAGAAGGCCTACGAAATCAGCGAGCTTGCCATCGGCGCCATCCTCAATGAAATGCGGCCGGGCATGACCGAACTCCAGGTCATTGGCATCGCACAGCGCGAGATTTACAAGCACGGTGGCGAATACGAGGGCCATGCCCTGTATTGCTTCTGCGGACCCGCCACGAAGCACGCGATCTCACGGGCCACGCACAACACGATCAAGCGCAGCGAGATCATCCAGCTCAACATCGGCGCGCGGGTCGGCGGGTACTCTTCCAGCGTTGGCCTGCCGTGCTCGATCGGCAAACTGCCCGCGCGCAAGCAACGCCTCGTCGAATTCGGACTCGAAGCCCATCTCAAGACGATGGAGTTGATGCGGGGCGGCAAGCCCGCCGCGGACGTCGTGCGCGAATACGAAGACTTCGTTCAGAAGCGCGGCTTCAAAAAGTACATGTTGTACGGTCCTTGCCACGGGATCGGCATGATGGAGGTGGAACGCCCGTGGATGGAATCCACCTCCACCTATACGCTCGAAGAGAACATGATGTTCCAGGTCGACACTTTCTTCTACGACAGGGATTTCGGTCTGCGCTGGGAGAATGGCGTCCGCGTCACAAAGATGGGCGTGGAGCGGCTCTCCCAGAAATTCATGCACCTCGTGGAGCTTTGAGGCGCGCTTCGCCGTCTCTACGGGTCGTGGCAGGGATTGACCGGAGTATGGGCGTGCGATTTCGACATTCTCTGTAGGGCGGGAGATGCATTCTCCAAAAGGCACCATGATGAGAACTCCAAAATCCTTCCTGATAGCCTGCACAGTCGCCGTGGTCCTGGCACACACCGCGAGGGCTGAGTTGATCCTCGTGGACGGCTCCAAGCCGCTAGCAACGATTGTCATCGATTCAGGTGCGAGTGAGCAGACCCGGCACGCCGCGGAGGAGCTACAGGCGTACATCGAGCGTATCAGCGGGGCGCGCCTCGATATTCGCTCCGGTCAGGAAAGCATCTCGGGACCTGCCATATTGGTGGGACCCAGTCAGGCCGTCCGTGATCTCGGCGTGGAGGTGCCCTCTGGTTTCACCAGCAACATGAACGAGGAAGGTTATGTCATTCGCACAATCGACTCCACTCTAATCCTCGCGGGCAATGAAGATGGGCCCTATCGCGGCACCTTGTTCGCTGTGTACGACTTCCTGGAGAGCCTCGGCAGCCGCTGGTATTTTCCGGGCCCGTACGGGGAGGTCATTCCCAAGCGCGAGACGATTGCGATCCCGAACGTGAATCGCACAGAGCATCCAGACTTCCGGTTCCGCAATATCTGGTACTCAGGATGGATGCCGGTACGCGAGGAGGACTCGAAGAACCTGGCCGCGTGGTTGAACCGCAACCGAATGACCAGTCTCTCCAATCTTAGCTTGCCCGGGGACGGAACCATCACACGGCTCGCGCCAGCAGAGCAGCATTTCGAGTCCCATCCGCAGATCTACGCGCTGAATGAGAAGGGTGAGCGCATGAAGGACATGCTCTGCCTATCAGAGCCGGAGGCCATTCGCATCGCGGTCAAGACGATTACAGACGAGTTCCGGGCGCATCCCGAAAGCATGACTTTCGGCTTCGCGCCTCCCGACGGCCATCCGAGATGCTATTGCGACAAGTGCAAAGCCTCGATTCCGGGATTCTCGGGCAAAGGCTACGGTGAGCCCAGCCTCAGCGATCAGTGGTTCCGCTTCGCGAACGCAGTAGCCAAGGAAGTCTACAAGGAATTCCCCGATCGCTGGCTGTTGACGAACGGGTATGCGAACCGCGTGCTGCCGCCGGAGGGCGTCGGGCCGCTGAGCCCGAATCTGGGCATTCAGTCCGCTCTCCTCGACGCGTGCACGTTGCATCCTATCGGAGACGAACGGTGCTGGCAGCGGCAAGTCTATAAAGGCATACTGGACCGCTGGACCCGCGAACTGAACTGCGTCTTCATCTACGACTATGACCCCGGAAAGAGCCTCGACGGCCTCCCGTTTCCGATGCTGCACAATCTGATGCGCGACTTCCCCTATTTCAAACAGCGCAACCTCTGGGGATTCTGGACCGAAGGTCAGAATTGCTGGATGGTCACACACCTCAACTACTACATCCGCGGCAGGCTGATGTGGGATGCGGACGCGGATGTGAGGGCATTGGTCCGCGACTATTGCGAGAGTTTCTACGGCCCGGCGGGCCACTCGGTTGAAGAATATATCTGGACTCTAGAGGATGCCATTGACACGACACCCGTGCACGAGACCTGGGGCCGCCTCGTGTCTTGGCAGGCCGTGCTCACGCCGGATGTGGTGCGGCGGCTGAATGCCGCGCTCGCGCGCGCCAAGGCGCAGGTGCACCATGAACCGGACCAGACTCATGTCCGGGTGTTGGAACTCGTTCACGAGAACATGACCGCGTTCCTCAATATGGAAGATGCCGCCGGGCGCGGCGATTTTGCGGGCGCGGTTTCGTGCGCAGACAGGATGCTTGCAATTCGAGAGGAAGTTGGCAAGATTGACTCGGCGCTGCTTCCGTTTACCCCGGAATGGTGCCGCGATACCCACGGCAGTCCGGAGTGGTACAAGAAGACATACCAGGGTCTCGCCGATCAGGCTGGTGGATCGCGCGGAGAACTGGTCGCCCTTCTGCCCGCACGCTGGGAGTTCAAGACAGATCCGGAGGACCTTGGCACCATCTATCAATGGTACAATCCGGACTCGGGCCAGCCTTGGGATGAGATCAACTGCACACTCTATTGGGACTTGCAGGGCTATCAGGATGCCCGAGGCTGGGCCTATGCGGGAAAGGCGTGGTATCGCGCCGACGTCTTCGTTCCTAAGGCCACGCAAGACAAACCCGTTCGGCTGACCTTTGGCGGCGTCTACAGCGACAAGCTCTGGATTTGGATCAATGGGATGCTGGTCGAACACCGCGAGAGACAGGGATCTCGCGATCCGTTTGATTTAGACGTGACAGCGTACCTCCGTCCAGGCGAGAGAAACTGCATTGCCGTGCTGATCGATACGATCCCGGCGGACCGCAGCCCGCGGGGCGGTCTCTATCGGCGTGCGTTTCTGTGGAGTCCAAAACCGTGAACACGCCTTCTATCGACGAGCAATATGGCTACTGCTTCGCGCTCGCTTGCGCTTGTGACTCCTTCGCAAGCTGAGGTGCGCGGTCCGCGACCTTGCGCAAGGCCCCCAGAACAAGCTCCGCGGCGTTGGGCACGGGGTCGCCCAGTTGCGGAAGGAATAGCGTGTTCTCTTCCGCTTCCTCCGCCTTGGGGAAGTCGCCGCGCCGGTAGCCGGCGTACCCCTCCGATGCGCACAGGGGACCGCGATTGCGGGTGAACACGTCAAAACCCTTGGCAAACAGGGGCAGGTTGTGCAGGTTTGGATACGGCGCGATGCTCACTTTGAGGCCCATCTCGTTCAGCGCGCAACAAAAGGCCTTGCAGGAAAGGCCATGCAGCTCTTCCGGCACATAGCGGATCGGAAAGCCGTAGAATCCGGCGCGTTCGGCCCCTTCGTACACTTGAACGGCCCGCAAGCCTGGGATGTCCTTCAGTCCAGCTTCGACTCCAGACACATAAGCCGCGCGCCGCGCGTTCAGGGCGGGAAGCTTTTCCAGTTGGACCTTGGCTATCCCGATCCCCAAAGGATGGGCACGGAACTTCATGCCCAAACCCAGGGGCTGGTGTTCTTCATAGCGGGCGCCAACGAGATCGATACCGGCGATGCGGTTCACCTGGCCCACCAGGCACGCCCGCTCGAAGATATCCGTGTCGTTCGTGGCGACCACGCCGCCTTCGCCCGCGCTCACGGGTTTCGATCCCTGGAGACTCCAGCATCCCACCGCTCCGATCGAGCCGCACATGCGCCCTTTGTACTTGGCGCCGTGTGCGTGAGAGCAATCTTCCAAGACAGAGATGCCCCGCTCGCTCGCGACCGCGAGAATCGCAGCGAGGTTGCACGGATTGCCCCACAGATGCACCGCGCAGATGCAGGCCGTCTTGCCGGTGATCTTCGACCGGACTGATTCAGGGTCCAACTGCAACGTGCTGGGATCGATGTCGCAGAACACCGGCTTGGCACCCAACAGAATCGCCGGGGCAATGCTGCAGATCCACGTGTTGACCGGGCAGATGACTTCGTCGCCGGGACCCACGCCAAGGCCGAAATACGCGCTATACAAAGCGGAGGTTCCATTGACCGTCGTGATGGCGTAGCGCGTGCCGATCCATTCCCGCCATTGCTTCTCGAACTCGCGGACAACAGGAGTGCCCCCGGAAAGTTCATTGCGTCGCGTCATTTCGGCGGCCATCTCAACTTCGGCATCGCCGATCTGCTGCCAACGATCCAACTCGGGTACGGCGGGCGCGCCAGTTTGAACAAACGTGCGCGACGGGATAAAGGGATTGAGATTATCCGCGCTCATACAAGTCTCTCCTCGAAGCTCCCGAGCAACCTCTAAACGAAGATTGTGAGATTCCGCGCTCAACGTCAGTCTATTCCAGGTGCGCGGACGTTACAAGCGACAAAGCGCCCCGCTGAATTTGCACCAAGCCAAATGCAGTTTCTGCTATTCTGAACATGTGGATCGGACTGAATCGGCGAATCCATTCTGAGGAGGTTACTCCATGGTTTCGAAAGGCATCACGCGCCGCACGTTTGTATTCGGGAGCGCGCTTACGGCGGGAAGCCTACTTGCGCGCCGTGCGGCGGCACGCACGATATCGCCGAATGAGAAACTGAATACGGCCCATATCGGCGTCGGAGGCAAGGGCCGCGGCCACCTGAAATTCTGCCTCACATACGAGAACGTAGTGGCCGCGTGCGATGTGGATGACAAAGCCTCTGCCGAAGGCTACGGCTGGTGTCCGGACATTCCCAAGTATCGCGACTGGCGCGTGATGTTCGACAAGCAAAAGGACATCGACGCGGTGGTCATCACGACACCCGATCACACCCACGCCATCATCGCCCTCGCCGCGATGGAACTCGGCAAGCACGTCTATGTAGAGAAGCCGATGGCGCACACCGTACACGAGGCTCGTCGCCTGACCGAGGCGGCCCGGCAGCACGGCGTGGCCACGCAGATGGGCAATCAGGGCCACTCAAGCGACGGCGTGCGGCAGGTCTGCGAGATGATTTGGAGCGGAGCGATTGGCCAGGTGCGCGAGGTGCACTGTTGGTCGGATCGGCCGCTGTGGCCTGTGGGCTTCTCCCAGCCGCTCCCCGAGAAGCCCGTGCCGCAAGGCGTCGATTGGGACCTCTGGTTGGGGCCAGTTCCTGCGCGCCCGTTTGGCGGATACTATGATGAGTTCGTCAAGGATGGCTCAGCCCCTGGATACATGCCGGATGCGTGGCGCGGCTGGTGGGCCTTTGGCAGCGGCTCGCTCGGCGACATGGGCTGCCACATCATGGACCCGCCCAATTGGGCGCTCCACCTCGGCGCACCGAGCGCGGTTACCTGTGTGCGGCAAGAAGGCAACACCGCCGAGACCGGGCCGGCGAAGTCCGTGATCGAGTGGGTGTTCCCGGAACGTGAAGTCGACGGCAAGAGGCTCGCGCCAGTGAAGCTCACGTGGTACGACGGCAAGATTCGCCCGCCCAAACCCGCAATTCTGCCCCAAGACGACCCCACACCCGTGGGCGGCGAGGGCACCATCTTCGTAGGCGAAAGCGGCGTACTGACGTGCGACGCCCACGGCAATTCGGCGCGGCTGCGTCCCGATAGTCTCATGGCGGATTACATGATGCCTTCCCCTACTCTCGAGCGTTTGCCATGGAAGGACAACCGCTACGATGAAGCTCACCGCGCGAACTGGATTCAGGCCTGCAAAGGCGGGAAGCCTGCCGTATCCAATTTCGACTACGCGGGCCCCTTCACCGAGACCGTGCAACTGGGCAATATCGCGGTGCGCGTGGGCGGTCGAATCGAGTGGGACAGCTCCGCCTGCAAGATTACAAACAACTCCGAGGCCGATGCCTTGTTGCGTGCCACGTATCGAAAGGGTTGGGAATTCTGACGTGCAACGCGCGTGCCTTCGCGGCATCGCGGTTCAGCGGGGGAGGCAATAGGAATGCGGATGAACCGCCGGGAAGTGTTGAAGGCAGGGGTCGCCACGCTGGTGGTCGCGGCGGGAAAGGAAAGCGCCACGGCCGGCGAGGCTCCGGCGGAAGAGAAGGCCGCATCCAAGGCGGTGCGGCTTGTCGATCATCCCATCACGCACGGCGGAGTTCAGCAGTTCGATCATCCCCGCCTGGGCACGACCGTCGACGGCCAGACGGCCATCCGCTACCTGCGGTTTGGACAAAACGTCCACGTGGACCGGCTCGAACTGCGAAGACTGGTCTACGGCCGCCACGTGCCACAGGTTCCGACACATCCCGCCCGTATTCTGGTTTCCATGCTCGATCGAGAGAGTATGACCTGGAAGATCCTCCGAGAGATCAATCTCCCGCCGAATCCCGTCTTGCTCGGCGAAGGCCTTTCTCAAGATATGACCATCGAGCAGATGCAGGAACGCCTATTCAGTGTACTGAACGAGCCGGCGTGCGTGATCGAGTTGGATGGCGCGCGGACCGATCACCTGCGAGTCGTGTGCAATCGTGAACACCCCATCTGGCCCAATCACGGAGAGTGCAACGGGGGTGAACATAATGTGCCCTTCGGCATTCTGAATGAGCTGCGCGCCTATGGAGTTGCAGGCAAGACCGAGGTGACCACGCGTGTGCCGCGCCGCGTACTCAGCCCAAGGAACATCCAGCCCAGAGCGCCCAAGGGCATGAAGGTGCGGATGCTGCCGGGCAAGGTCTTGTTCGAGGGAAAGTATCTGTCAATTGGCTTTTCGCTGCGCAGACCGATGCTGATGCACCTGGGATGGGACGCGTTGGGGCAAGGGCAGGCCGGCAATAATCGCCTCTACGTCTCTCGCAGAAGCACCAACTACAACGTGACCGGCGGCGTGAGCGGACCTGTCCTGCGCACACTCGACGCTGACTATCCTGCATCACTTTGGACCGGTGAGGTTTCGGTCGATGGCAACCGTGTCGCGTATACCAATCTCCAGGCAGTGGAAGGATTGCAGATCGATGCCATTTTCACGGTTGAAAATGACCGTTTCACCGTAGACCTCACCCAACGCTGTGCGAAGAGCATGGCAGTCATCGAGGCCGAGGCGTGGCGACTGGCCTGGGACCTGACTTTGGGTATCACGGGAATGGCCAGCCTGCCGACATTACGTGCGGGGCGCAACGGTGACGTGGCATTGCCTGGCCTCTGGGCCACGGACGGCGTGGGCTGTCTGTCGTGCGCCCAGATCGAAGGGGCGTCTTCGGACGTGCGCATGCAGGTCGAGAGCTATCGTGAATCGAATTGCGTGACAGGCGGCGTCGTTTTCGGTGAGCATCCCGGACCCGATGCCTGTCAGATCGTTTCAGCGGGAGCACGGCGCGCGGTCTTTGAGTACGCCGTCTCGAATCTGAATCCACTGCGGCACGGGCGCACCGTCAAGGGCGGCACCGGACTGCGCAGGCACTGGGCCACGGTGTTCTCGTGCTTTCGTCCTGAATTTCGTGGCTTTTCCAACCATTCGGCCTCGGTAAACTGCCATCTATCACAAGGACCGCCGCTCGAAATTGTGGCCCACACCGAACGGCCCGAGGTGGGCCCAAACCCGCTTGACCTCGCACGCTTCACGATCGAACGGGCGCTCCTGGACGGCGGCGGCTACGGGTACCACCGGAATCTCTACCTGGACAGCGACCCGGTGTTGCTTTCCGCCGCAGGCAGGATTCACCAAGCCGATCCGAATACTGAATGGTTGCAGAGAATCGAACCAGGTCTCGTGGAGACTGTCGAGCGGATGCTCGCCGAGGCCGGCAACGAAGGCCTGCTGGTCTGCAAGGACCTTTCAGGGAACTTGGGCTCGTTTCGATGGAGTTCAAACTCCATGGACGTGGTCGGATTCGGGCATATCGACGCCTACGTAAATGCCTGGGCGTACCGCGCCTTTCGCAATGCGGCGGCCATGTTGGACGCTCTCCCGGCACACCGGGATCTCGCTGCACAGTGCCGTGACACCGCAACGCGTCTGCGCATCGCCTACGCGCCCGCCCTCGTGAATCCGGAAACTGGATGGGTGGCCGGCTGGCGCAGCCGCGATGGGCAGCTTCACGACTATGGCTTCACCTGGGTCAATGGCGTCGCCTTGGCCTTCGGCCTGCTTGATGCTGATGCGGCCCGCACTGCGCTCGTCAACATGGAACGCACACGCCACGAGACGGGCCTGCCCGATGCACGCCTCGGGCTGCCCTGCAACCTGTTGCCTATTCGCGCGGACGATCAGATGTGGACGAAGATACTGAATTCACTCCAGCCCACATTCGAGACGTACACGGATGGCAGCCTCAGCGGATGGCCGGCAACATATTACCTCCGCGCATTGTCCATCTATGGCCTCAAAGAGCAGGCACGCGCCCTCGCCACGGAACTCGCGGACGGGTACGCGTCTGGAGTCTTCAACGGCGGCAACGGTACCGGGCATGAATTCCGCTCCTGGGAAGGACTCGGAACGGGATACGAAGGAACGCTCATCGGCTGCTTTGGTCCACTATACGGAATCGCGATTGAAGAAGGGATTCTCGAGCCATCGAATCCCGAGTGGTGGCCCGAGAACGGATAGTCTAGATTTCTCACGAGTGAGCCTGTGGGCCATTGCGAGAGCATATATCACCGCCCACTACGCGGGGGGCGGTGATATATGCGGGATAGTCCGGATCTTGAGAGTACCGACTTCAACGGCCGCACAACCGCGCCAAGTAGCCGGGAAGCTCGCGCTTTCTCCCACTTCTCCGTCTTGGGTGGTTCCAGCCCGTAAGGGCGAAAGATAATAGCCCAGCGATTTATCGCTGGGTGGACGACACCCACAAGACGAGTCCCGTCAGGGACGACAGAGCAGGCGAGCATCCTCGCAAGACGGCGTTCAAGAAAGGGCTGTGGGGATCACTTGAGAACCAGGGCGTGACACATACGTGAAACGGGACCTGGAAGGATCTCTTTCGCCCTCTACAGGGCTGGGGAGGTGTCGGAGTCCCGCAGACCCAGCGATAAATCGCTGGGCTATTATCTATTGTCCCTATCGGGACTTTTCGCCGAGCCCGGACAGTATCCGAGAACTCGGCACTCTCAAGTCCGAATGTGCCTACTCAGTAACGCGCCTCGATCGCCACGTCGCCGCTCAGTCCCGTGATGTCCACATCGCCTCGCTCGGGGTCGAATGCCGTGTGGTGCTGACTATTCACCGTGACCGATTGAAGCAGCGCGGATTGGGGATGCCGGAACCGAACCAGGATACGGCCTGGATTCGTGCGCAGGTTGAGCGACGCAACCGCGGAAATCACCTTGCCGTCCGGCGGGGGGCGATACTCGATCCCTGCTTTGCCAAAGGGAGTCGCCGCACCTTGCAGCGAGAAGGGCTTGTCCTGCGCAAACCACGCCCGCGGCACGGCGCGCCCGAAATGCAGCAAGTCCCCCCGCGAGTAAACGAGCATGTAGCGCAACCACGCGCAGGCGTTTGCTTCGTCGCTCGGTTTGAATACGACGCGATTCGAGAAGCCCAGCCAAGGCATTGGGTGCTCCACCATCGCGTTCACTTCCTCGCGATAGCACGCGCACCACGCGTTGTAGAACATCCAGATGTAGATCTCGGGCTCGTCTCGGTCAAGATGCGGGAGCAGCCCCGCCAGCAGATTGGGCTGCATCGAGATTCCCGCACGGTTGAACCAGGTGTTCTCGAAATCTGGAATGAAATAGCTGTAGGGAGGACTCGTGTAACGATTGTCCTGGAAGTCATCGAGTATCCACTGGCCTTCCTTGCTCTTGGCATCGTACAGTCCGCTCAGCAACAGGTAGACAGAGCCCTCCAACGTTTCTCGAATCCAACCCACTTGGCGCCCGCGATGGTAGAGACGGCTTGGATAATTGGGGATCCAGCGGCCATCACGCAAACGCACCAGCGGCGTGTGCTGGCGCATGATCTCGAATCCCGCGATCAGATCGGCCCGATACGCGTCCGCTTCCGCGCGAACGCGCTGCGCCTCGGCATGGCCGATTGACTCCAACGCCCAAGCGGCACTGTCCGCGCCGCGCCACATCAGCGCGTTCGTGCTGAGCCAATAGTGGAAATCCTCAACATCCTCAAGGCTGCCTGCCGGCAGAAATCCGCGTTCCCATCCCCGCGAATGAGGCAAGTCGGTCATCGTGTTCTTGCGCTGCCGGAAGATCCAATCCGCGCCGGCAATCACCGAATCCGCGACGGACTTGAACCATTCCGCATCGCCGGTGAAGGCCAAGTGCTCACACATCGCCCACAAGACCCAAGCGTGATGCTGGTTGTAGTTGCCGTGCTCGAATCCCCCTGCGCCGAAGTACATGCCGTCGTAGTCGGTGAAGTTGCCGGGCTGCGGCTTGGTGCCTTGGAACTTCACCCACAGATCCAGCCTGCGCTGCGCCTGCTCGTGAAGGCCGCGCTCGTCGAGTTCATGGACGATCATGCACGACTCGTTACTGAAGTTCCCGTACACTGACGTGCCCACGGACGTGTTGATCACGTTACTGTCATCCGGCATTGAAAAGTCCGAAACCTGCACATGCGAGAAGTGCGACGCATACAGCGCGTTCAGGCGCGGCTCGGGAGTGCGCAGCACGGACGCGGCCTTTCCAATATCCCGCCAATAGGCCGTAGAGTCTGCGTGAGCTTGCGTGTATTGAAGTGACGACAACGCACTGAGTTCTGCCGCGGACTCCAGGACGATATGCGGAATCTTCACAACAGCTTCGCAGGCCTCACCCGGTCGGAGTTCCTTGCTCAGCGTGACCCCGCCCGATACGGCCTGAACTTCCATGGCTGACTCGACCGCGCAACGCAGGAACTTCGGGTCCGCGCTTTCCCCTTCAGGACCATACACGAGGTACAAGGACTCCCCCTGCGACTCAACCCGAAGAGGATTCGCGGAGACGCGCACATGCTCGTTGTCGTGCTGGTCGATGGCCAGCGGGATCTCCGCGCGCGTGACCTCCGCACCATCGTTCCGCACCACAAATCGCGCAATGGCAACCATGGGATCGTCGCTCGCCCACGTGCCGCCCATCAGAGGTGTCAGTAGCGGAACGGCGAACACATTCTGGTCCAGGATGAGTCCCCCGCGCCGAACACTCAGATTGATGATGTTTGCGGGCTCGGGGTCCGTGCGGCGGGAGAGCGTCATCCAGTTTTCCAGACCGAATCGAAAGTGTGTGATCCCGGCCATGTGCGTGCGGTCGGTGTCTTTTCCGGGGATCCAATCCACGTTTCGCGGGTACACCCACACTTCGCCGTTCGGCTCCACGCGGAACCGCTGCCGCGCGAGCGCGACACCCACGAAATACGGTACGTCGTGAGGCCGGGGCTGGCCTCGGTACGCGTTCGCATAGTTCTGCTCGGCACGCCCCGATACACGCTCGTTGATGGTCTTTTTGTCCTCGTTTTGCTCCAGATACTGCTCAAATGTCGTGGGGTCGTCCGCGCGCGTGATAAATGCCGAGAACTCCGGCGACCAGATCGGTCCCTCATTTTCAAGACTCGATAGCGAGATAGTGAAGGCGTCGTTGTCCAGGCTAAACGTGATTTGTCCGTCATCCCAGCAGTAGGCGTGCGCGGGACGCATGTGCTGGGCGTCAAACGTGAACGTGCCGAGGCCCGCGGGCTCCAGGCGGATGCCTTCCTCTGTGAGACGCGTGCCCGCACCCGTTTGGATTTGAGCGATTGCCGCGTTGTACCCGCTCAGTCGCAGTAAAGACGCCGGCGTCTTGCCACCCGCATCAAGGCGCACGCGCAGCGTGGTGGATGCGGACTGCGAGGCGGTGTACACGCGAATGGCCCGAATGCTCTCGGGATTGGGCACATCAACGCGCACGGCGACCGTGCGCCGAAAGGTCACGTCGTATCCCGTCTCGCCGGGAAACTCGGTTGTGAGCGGTTGAAAGGCGATCGCGACAGCGCTGCTTCGCGGGCGTTCCACATTCACCGTCGCGGCGTGCCAATCGCCGTTGAAAAGATCGTCCTGGTGTATCCATCCAAACGGCATGGGGTCGCCTTGCGCGCGTTCCTCGATCTTGGTCTCCGGCCAATAGTGCCTCCGGTAAGACACGCCAATGCCGTCCGGCGCAGCCTCGTCGAAATCGACCTCGATGCGCACAATGTCGCGAGGCTCCTCAAACCAGACTTCGTTGACCGGCGTGTTCGGCAACGCGAAGGGCGCAACATCGAATGGAGCGGATAGAGGTTTTGCCTTCGATTGCGCACATACTGAGAGGACTATAAGGACAAGAGGGAGACCAATCGCGCCGCGTCCAAGCATCTTCATCACCATTCCCCGCCGTTGGTATGACCGTCAAAGATATAGGGAGTAAAGCTTCCCAGTTCCCGAAAGCGAAGCCATACTACCTCACTGCGCGGCCGCAATCGAATTCCAACCTTCGACGCATTCTCGCTTCACTTGCACCGTGCGTGCCGGCGGGAGCATCCTGTCCTGGGAGTCACGGCGGGGTTCGGAAACGGAAGGGGATCGCCTTATGCGCCAGCTTCGGCCTATTCTGCTTCTATCTTGCTGCTGCGCTACGTGCGCTGCCGGTGTTGAACCTTTTGACTACTTCGAGAATTCGTGGAGCGTCGTCGGGCTCAAAGACTACGCGCACGGCACACGAATCACTCCGGATAACAAGCTGATGATCGGCACCGAAGCCGGTACCAGCCCGGAGGAGGCCTCCAAGGCCAGTGTGGAAATCCTGTTTGGCCGCGGCCTCTCGCCCTTGAGCCGGCAACAGACGAAACTCTTGCAGGATGGATGGCTCCCCGTTGTCCTGCTGGGCGCTCACGACGGCCCCGTACGTTACGACTTCACGTTCTGGGCGACTCCACTTCCATCCGTTGACGACTGGCGCACGGCCTACGACTGGCCACAGGATGGCGAGAACTTCCTCACCTGGATCGCTGCGCGGATCACCAATACCGGCAGCACTGCCTCTGAGGGCAAGCTGCGCATCCAGCAGACTGGACCATACGAAAAGGCTAGCCATCCCGTACCCGCTCTGACGGCACCACAAGAGTTCACTTTCTCGCTGCAACCCGGCCGCTCCGCCGAGTGCTTTGTGGCGCTGCCTTGGACACCGATCGAGGGATCAGATTTCTCACGTGAGAAGCCGGAAGTCTGGCTGAAGAGGACCGTGCAGTACTGGAAGAGCGTCATGGCGGATGCGGCCACCGTCCGTGTGCCGTGCGAGAAAGCAACACAGGCCTACTTGGCCGCGCACGTGTGCCAGCTCATCGCGAGCGACCACGGCGAACTCCACGGTGGCGAAGGATTCTATGACCAGTTCTACATCCGCGATGGCGCCTATCAGATCATGGAACTTGAGGAGGCCGGACTGCAGAATGCGGCGCGGAAAGCCATTGCCAGCTATCTCGCGCACCAGCGCGAAGACGGACGTTTTGAATCGCAGAAGAACCAGTTTGACGCGAACGGACAGGCGCTGTGGGCACTCTGGCAATACGCCCGGATAACCGGCGACACGCTGTGGTTAGAAGCCGCGTATCCCCAGATGCGGAAGGCAGTCGATTGGATCATGCAGGCACGGCGGCTTGCGCCTGCGGACTCGTCTTTCGCGGGCGTCTTGCCCAATGCTCCTGCCGATGGTGAATTCCTTTGGGATGGAAACCATCACATCCCCGGCTATGATTTCTGGAACCTGCGCGGCATCCTCTCCACGGCCGACGCCGCACGCGCGATCGGCAAGACGGAAGAAGCGGACAAGCTGCTGCGGGAAGCGGCCGAGTACCGGGGCGCCATCGATAAGGCGTGGAAAGAAACAGGCCTGGCCTACTTCCCGCCCAGTTGGGAGAAGGAGGGCACGCACTGGGGCAACACCGAAACCCTGTGGCCCACGCCAATCTTTTCCACGGACGACCCGCGTGTCACGGCGCTAATGGAAGAGGTCCGCACGCGACACCTTGGCGGCTTCATCGAAGGCACTATCCAGTGGACCGGGGGCGACTACAAGGACGCGATTCACCCTTACATGTCCGCCTACACGACGATGGCGTCCCTCGTGCGTGGTGAGCATGAGAAGGTGGTGGAAGAATTCTATTGGTACCTCCTGCACTCCACGGCCACGCATGGATTCCCGGAAGGCGTTTTCTATCAACGCCGCTTCGCGTGGAGCAATACGATCCCGCACGTCACGGGCGCCTCCAATTACGCCGTCCTGCTGCGGCATATGCTGCTCCACGAGCAGGGCGATGAATTGCACATCCTCAAGGCAATTCCCGACTGGTGGCTCGAGCCGGGTAATGAAATCGCCGTGGAAAACGCGCCCACGCACTTTGGGCCTGTCACCTTGCATGTGCGTGGCACTGCAGAAGGCGTGCGCGTGAATCTGAATCCTCCGCGGCGTAACCCGCCCAAGCGCATGGTGCTGTATCTGCCGGAATCGCGGCCATTGAACGGAGCATTGAAGGGTGTCGAGGTGGTCGCGCGATCCAATCAGTCCACACGCTGGGACTTCCCGGCAATCATCGCAGAGTATCATTCACTGCAGCAGAAGAGTTCGACGAAATAGCCCGTGCGGCGCTGGCCTATCCAGGCGCTGGCGGCGCACCGTCAGTTGTACACCAGGTATGCAGTGGCTTTGCAGGCCGTGTCGATCTTGATGCGCACCCAATGCGCGGAATAGCCATCGGGAAACTCGTGGTGTGAATAGGCGTCTCTGGGTCCGACTTCGATGCGCGTATACGGAACCCAATGGCCGTCGCCCAGGAAGTCCACCTCCACTTCAAAACCTACCGACTTCTTGGAGTCATGTGTGAGATGGAGTACCTTTTTGTCGTATCCAGTCATGAGGTACGGATCCGAAACGGCGCCCGCTTCCACAGGCGTGTCCCACCACGGCCCGCCCCATCCTGTTGGTTTACCCATCCTCCACAAATCATCGATGGCGCCAAACCACAGGCCTGACTGAGGCTGGCCTTGATCGTGATCGATTTGATCCGATGCGAGCACCAGGAACCCGCGCCACGAGCAGAAATCCGGTATCACGCGGAGATGGGTGCAGATTGGACGGATCCCCCAGACGTTGCCACCGTACGCAAACGGGGGCAGTTCAAAAAATGTACCATGAACATCCATCAGCAGGCGCTCAGTCTGCGCGTGACGGATGCGCATCCATTCGGTGTTCCATGCGTGATCCCACGTCTGGCTGGACTTGGGCAGTAGATACCGCCGCCATTGCCCGTTCACAAGCACACGCAATACCACACTGGACTTGGTCCACCCGGTTGCATAGACGACGTCTCCACCGTACGTGGCGTTGCCCGCGCTGCCGCTGACCTCCACGAAGGGATTCCGTTCCACGATGCTCCAAGTACTGCCATCCCACTCGGCGAGCCGTCCCGCCTGGCGCTGCTCGAGAAACTCCTTTTCATCGTAGGTGTTGTTGGCGACCACCACACGCCCTTGGCCTGTATGCGCGCTCTTGAAATGCGGAGTGGCATCACTGATCT
>JADLGB010000237.1 GCA_020849535.1 Candidatus Hydrogenedentota bacterium | reverse complement strand
TCTGAGGTATAATGTAAGCGCGAGCCATCGTACGCGGGGAGAACCGCCCAACTGCATGGAGCGACACGGGATGCCAGGGATTGCCTATCTCGCGGTCATGCTGGGCGTTATCGCCTTGATTGCGATTCTGGTTGTACCGTCCCTATTTCTCAAGAAGTGTTCCAAGTGCGGAATCAGGAATTCACTAGACGCCAGAATCTGCTCGGGCTGCGGCGAGCGCTTTCCGGAGGACGCGTAGACCAGGCATCGAGCGGGGCGAGAGGGGAAGGGTCCTCTCGGCACCATGTTTGTCCGGTGTGGTGAAGTGCGGGCATGCGCCCGCGAACCCATGAGGTGTTCATTGTGGCCACCATGATCAATTGCCCGTATTGCGGCAAGCTTACCGACCCGCAACTCGACAGTTGCGTGCACTGCGGGGGCTTCCTCAAGAAGCAATCCGCACGCCCGCAACGAAAGTCCTCCGCACCCAGCCAGACCTGTCCCAGTTGCGGCGCCCTGGTACGCGACGGCGACATCATCTGCGTGGCGTGCGGCACCAACCTGCTGACCGGGCAGAAGATCGCCGAGGAACGCAAGAAGACCGTGGAGACACGAAGCCCCACCACTTTGATTGTGTCAATTGTGGCAGCGGCAGTGATCGTGCTGCTGGGCGGCATCGTCATCTTTCTGCTGACACGCGACCCTGTGGCGCGCGCCCAGAAACTAAGCGCGGCAGGCCGCACGACGGAGGCGTTGAGCATTCTGGAAACGCACCTTGCCAAGAAGCCCGAAGATCCCCGGGCGCAATTCGAACTGGGCAAGCTGCATTGGTCGATTGGCGATTACGATCCCGCGGCCAAGGCATTTACCGAGGCGAACAGGCTTGACCCGAAGAATCGCGAGGCCGGCATCTACGCGGTCTTGAGCCATGCGGAGAACAAAACTGGGGCCGGTCGCTCCTCGCAAATCGCGGTACTCGAGAACATGGTGAAGCAGGACCCGGCGGATGCCGAAGCGCAGTATCTCTTGGGGCTCGCGCGCGGCGCCTCGGGGGACTATGTGGGCCAAGTGGACGCACTGCAGCAAGCGTCGAGATCCAGCGGCGCTACCGCGGCGTTGCAGGAGGCCCTTGGGGTGGGCTTGGCGCTTGACAAGCAGTACCCGGCGGCGGAAAGCGAGCTGCAGGCGGCGTTGAAGGCGTCCCCCGGCGACGGCGATGTGCTCGCTGCGCTCGGCACGCTGTCCAGCCTGCGGGGTGATGATCAAGCGGCGGGCGAGTATCTACGGGGCGCCGTTAAGGCGCAGTCTATCGTGGGACAGGAAGCGTTGACGCGCTTGGGCTTGCTGGCTATCGAGGAAGGGAAGTACCCGGAGGCGCGCGAGCTTCTTGGTCAAGCGCTTCAGGCCCGGGCGGACGATCGGGTCGCACAGTACTTCCGCGCGGTGTGCCTGGCACGCATGCGTGCCACGGAGCAGGCCATCGCGGCGTTTGAAGAGATCTCCGCCGGCCAGGGTCCGTTTGCGGCGAAGGCATCCATTCACTTGGCCCGTTTGTACCTCGCGCAGCAGACACCCGACCGCGGCTTGGAAGCCATCAACCGGATCACGGCCTCGCTCGACGGTACGGCAGGGGCGGAACTCGAAACAGTGCGCGGGCGTATCCACCAGGCCATGGGTGAAATTGAATCGGCCCAGGATGCTTTCCGCAAAGCGGGCCAGATGGACGCAAGCTATCCTCCGGTCCACCTGGAAAACGGTATCCTGCAGGTCTCACGCGGTAACGTGGCCGAGGGAATCCGCGAGTTGGAGCGCTATCTTGAACTGGTGAATCCTGAAGATCCAGAGTCTGGGGCGAAGGAAGTCCAGGGACTCATCAACCAACTGAAACAGTCCGCTCAGGCACCGGCCGGCGCGACCGCGGCGAGCAGGGAAACCCAGGGAGGCGTGTCATGAAGTTTCTAGGGCGCATCGCGTTGTGTGCCGCGTTCGTACTGGGACCCGTTGTGCCGGCGATGGCATGGGGACCCAAGGCCAATGTGGCGATTGTTTCTACCTCGGCTCGATTGATCTCGAAGGAATCCGGAGTGCCCTTGGCGAATCTGGAAAAAGACATACGCTCCGGTGCGGAAGCGTCCAGCGGGGAGATTGAAGCGCTGATCCCCGGTGCTGGTGCCAATCCCGTCAACGCGATTGAATCGGAGATGTACCTGCTGCAGGCGGTTCGCGGATCGCGCGTCGACCCTTACTTCGCTTACCGGCTGGGCGTGTTGGGGGCCTTGGTGGCGCAAGTGACCGGCCCGCTGTACGACTCCAACCCGACCTACCGGAATCTGTACTACGCGGATGTTGAGGCCAACATCGACCGGGTGGAATTCCAGAATGCCAAACGCGTCGTCGTGGATCCGCCCAGCTACTTTGGCGACGTCATCCAGGCGGCGGGCCAGCGCCAGGACCTCATCCTCAGCGATTACCGCTCTGGCACCGGATTCAAGGGAGTCGCCGGTACGGCGCTCTCGGAAGATGCGAGCCGTTCCGTGAATGCGGTCGCGGATGTCATGTTGACCGTGCTGCGAGGGAGCGTGGCGGTCACCAACATTTCCCAGGGTCAAATCCGCGATTACATTCTGAGCGCGGTCCAGTTTTTCCTGACGCGCGGCAACGACGCGGAGACGGAATCGGCATACAAGAAGCTGGTGGATCTCGGTTTTGCGAATGAGGACCTCCAGAAGCAGATCGGCGATATGTTCTTTGACGCGGGCAAGTACGAGCGCGCCATGGAGGAATACAAGGCGGTCCTCGCCAAGTCCCCGTCGCGCCGGGACGTAATCGAGCGCATCGCCGAATACTACGTCCGCGTCGGCGATGGCGCGCTGGCCGAGAAGAAGCTCGAAGCGGCGCTCGAAGCCTATACCAACGCGCTCAATGCGGACCTACTGCATCCGACGGCGCAGTCCAAGAAGCTCGAAGTCGAGGGCATGATTGCGGAGCGCGATGCCCGCCAGGTGGCTGCGCAGAAGGCCATCGGGGAGGGCGACGACCTGCTTCGCCAAGCCGAGCAGCTCGTTTTCAAGCGGGAATTCACCGACGCGCTGAACCTCCTCCGCCAGGCGCAGGAACGCTATGGCTCCGTGACCGACGAGTTTCCGAACGAGGCACGGCAAGCCCGCGGCGGTCTGCTGGACGCGACCAACCGGCTCGGACAGCTTCAGAAAGATGTCGTATCGAACGCGTCTTCACTGAGCGGCCTGGGCGCGGGTGGCGCTGTCCGCGAAGAGGCGGGCGCCGCCGCACAGCAAGTGGACGAGGAAGCGCTGAAGCGGCTCCTGCAGGCCCAGTTCGATGCCGAACTCGAGCGGCTGAAAACCGAGAGCGTCAAGGAATAGGCAGCGCCAAACACACCATTGACCGACGGGGAGGTGACTTCAGGTTACCTCCCCTTTTTGCTGGAGCCGGTTTCGCTTGACTCGCGCCCGGAAGCACGCCATGATCGCGTCGCTGGCGCGCCGCAGTGGCGGGCCAAAATGCAGGGCAGGAGCGTCTCCCCATGAGTGGCAACGCGACTAGCGCGGCCGATTCCAAGCGCATTGTGTGTGTCGATCAACTGCGCGGCTACGCGATCTTCGGCATGTTGATTGTCAACGCGAAGGCACTTTTCTTCGAGCCTGTGCAATCGTACTTCGCTGGCTCCAGTTTTCAGGGCCTCTACGACGCCATCCTCTATCAGATCAGCCATCACCGGACCACGTACAGCTACGCCGATACCATCGCGCCGCTCTTCGTGTTTGTCGTGGGCATGGGGATGCGCCTGTCCTGGCTGCGCAGAAGCAAGCACGACGGGATCGGGATGACGCGCAAGGCCATGGTGAAGCGCTACTGCATGCTGGTACTAATCGCGTTCGCCATCTACGCGGGCTGGCTCTGGGATGCCCTCATGGACATCGGCCTCGCGGGCCTGCTCGCCGTCATGCTGATCGACAAGGGCCCGCGCGTGCGCGTGGCGGCCGCATTCCTGTTCGTCGCGGCCTACCAGTGCATCCACATGTTCACATCGTATGGCACGTGGTCCGTCACCGGGTCGTTTTCCGCGGAAGACTCCGAATACATACCGCTGCTCGTGCGGCTGGTGCCCTTGCACGAAGAGCTGTTCGACGTCTCCTTGAACGGCGGCCCGCTTGGCCCTATGAGCTGGGTCATGATGCTGCTGTTCGGCTCCATCGCGTATGACGTGATGGCGGAGAAGAACGAGCGCAAGCTTATCCTGACCTGCATCGGGTGGGGCGTCGGTCTCTGCGCGCTGGGTTACGCGTTTCACATGCCGTGGGGCGGCGTGAAGGAGGCTTGGCCGTTTTCAGCGCGCTACATGACGGCCCCCTTCCCGCTGTGGTCGACCGGGCTCTGCTTCCTGCAATTGCTCGCGTTCTACCTGATCTGCGACAAGCTGAAGCTCGCGATCCCCACCTTCACGTCCGTAGGCATGAATCCTCTGGTCATCTACATCGCCCAGAGCCTCTTTCTGGATGTTGCCGATGACTTCGCGCCCGAACAGTTGTCGCTTGTCGCTGGGCTCTTGGGCTTTGCCGTCTTTTGGGGCATCTTCGCTGCCGTCGCCTACTACATGCACCGCAAGAAGATCTACGTGAAGTTGTAAGTGCGGCTGCAATGAGCCGCGCCGGATGAAACGTCTACGTCCATGTGATTTGCCTACGTGACGAGAAGAGCACAGCCACGCCGTGGCGTGGCTATGCCACACGTCCACTTCCCATCCCACGTGTCTCTCAAAAACTGAAAGTGTCGGGCTGAGCAACGCCCAGTGAAAGGAAGACCACCTCCATGCGTGGCAAGCGCGTGTGGCATAGCCACGCCACGGCGTGGCTGTGCTTCTGATTGGGTAGCTTGGGTGCGCGCCTTCGCGGTGTTGTTCGGAGATTTCTAGCTGCGCGAAAGAAGGAAATCGCTTGCTACGGTGTATATTCGTGGGCGCCGATATCGCTGCGCGCGCCTGCGGGAAGTGCATTCCCGAAGTAGTCCCGCGTGCCCACATCCCAGCCCAGTTCCTTGCGAAGGTCAAGTCCCTTGTCGATAAGCGGAGACGAGGACCGCAGCCGGTACGCGTCCAACGTCTGCAAACGATTCGTGTCGCCCAAGGTTCCTCCCGCGCCAGGCTTCGTCAATTGGGGATCGGCGGTCACTGAGTTGGAGTCTGCTGGTGGGTCCACGATAGCGCCGAAGAGGGCGTTGTGCGTGAAGTGGTTGTTCGTGCTATCTCCAAACGCGAAGGTGAGCTTGCCCTCGGCGTACACAAGATTGTTGTGGAAGAAGGTGTTGGACGGCAGGCCTTCCCAATCCGCCAGTTCGACGAGATGCGCGTTGATGTGCGGACCCGCGTAGATCGTGTTGTTGTAGATGCGGGTGTCATTACAGGGACCGACGACGAAGATTACCTGTTTTGCCGTGCCGCCATCGTTTTCACTGATATTGTAGCGCACGACCGTCCCCTGACACCCGGCGTTTTCCTCCTTCAGTCCGGACGTGCAGACCAGCACGAACCCGCCCTTGTTGTCGTGGCTGTAGTTGTACTGAAACACGCTGTTTCGGCAATTCCAGTCCGAGTCGAAGGCCTGGCCGTCGTGCGTGCCATCCGAGCCGCTCACTTCGTTGAACTGGATAATCGTGTTGTCGCAACTCCACGGCCAGATGCCGATACCCGTGCCGCGGCGGCTCGGCCGCACGATCCGGTTGTGCTCGACCAGCGCGCCATCGCACCCGACAGGGACGATGCCGCTCATCCCCGCGTCTTCGACGAGATTGTTGCGAATGACCACGTTGATGCTGGGATGCCACGAAGGGCGCTGCCAATGCTGGCTCCAGCCCCAGATGCCGTTCAGATGGGGCCTCGCGATCTGGCAATTCTCGATGCGAAGCCCGTTGAAGCGCGAGGGAGTAGTCTTGCCCTCATTGAGCCAGGCGATGCCGTCGCCGCTGTTGCTGTTGTGGCTGCCCCATCCACTCACATCGCGGACGAGGAGGCTATCGAGAACGATGTGATGCGCTTCCCCGAAATCGTTTAGATGGATGAAGACCCCGCAGCGGCGGCCCTCCTTGACTTCGTAACCGGCATTGCTGATTTCGAGACTGCGGACTTCCCAGTGCTCGACGTTGTACAAGTACAGCGCCGCCTCCACCTCGCCTTCACCCTCGATACGCGGCAGCGGACCATCCCCGAATCGATCGAGGGCGATAGGTTGGCCTTCGGCGCCGGAGCCTTGGGGTTTCAGTTGCCCCATCCATCGCCCACCTGCCTCGAAGAGAATGCGGTCACCCGGCGCGAAGGTCTTCGCATTGACAGGGGCAAGGGTCTTCCAGGCCTGTCGCGGTGCGGTGCCTGCATTGGCGTCATCGCCCGAGGGCGACACGTAGTAATCCGTGGCGCGCGCGGTCGCGCAAGATAGGAAGAGGAGTAAGGTGAACGCGGCTTGCACAGGCTGTCTCCCAGGGTTTTGATTCTCAAAGGCGTGCAAGAGTTTTCACGTCTGGCCGGACGGCCATGCCCAATGCCGTGTGAGCCAGTAAAGACACAGGCGAGGGCGCCTGTGCCACACGCGCTTGCCCGGCCTCCGGTTTTCGTCTTCTCTTCCTATCTCTAGGCTGGCCCTAAGACATCAAGCATCGGTAGTCGCTACCTTGTACGAGAAGGACGTGTGGCACAGGCGCCCTCGCCTGTGTCTTCAATTGTACATATTCGCGTTTTCTTCAGCCGGTCCACGTTCTCTTTGGTTGCGGTTCTCCCACGCTGGTCTACGAACACCGCAAGCACCTTCACGGCTGGTGTGCGCCGAGGCTGGGCTTGTCCGCGCTGGGCACTGGGTGGCCCCAGAAGTCCCGGGCGCCATTGTCTTCGATGATGAGGCCGGCGCCGATGCACGGTGAACCGCTCTCAAGGAGGTACTCCTTGAGTTTGGCCAGGGTGACCGGGTCCGTGTGCGTCGTGATGCCGGGGCGGACGAGTTTCGGGTCCGCCCATAGGCCTACGAGCTTCCCATCGAGCATTTCCTGGCCCGTCGCATTGCTCCAGGCTTCGAGGCTCGTGTGCCCGTCCACCTCGAAGGGCTTTCCATCCAACAGCCAATACAGATTGCCCTCGAAGCGCGCCTTGTTCGCGCCGCCGGTGATCAGCGTCTTCTTGCTGACGAAGATGTTGTTCCGGAAGCGCATGCGCGGCGCCTGGTCGCCTTTGAAGTCCACAGCGGCGCCGATCTCGTTATAGACGGTGTTGTTGTAGATCTCCGCGTCGGACATGCCTTCCATCCAATGCACGCGGATGCCGGCGTTCTGGCCTTCGCGCGAGCCATCGTTCTGGCTGATGTTGTAACGGATGATGTTGTTCTTCCACACCGGCGCGCCCCAGTACATGCACATGAAGTAGCCGGGCCCGACGTTGTTGTACGAGAGGTTGTATTGGAGGATCGAGTTCGTCACGCCGCCGTCCAAGTCGAAGCCGCCGCCGTCCCAACTCGGACTCTTGTTGTCGTGCGACACGCAGAACTGGACCACGACGCGGTCCGCGTTCCAAGCCCAGATGCCCACGGGTCCGTTGCCTTCGCGGGGCATGTCCCATCCATTGTTGAAGGCCTCGCAATATTCGATGGTGCAGTTGCGCACGCACCCCACGACGATGCCGTTCCCGCTGTGATTGTCGCGGTTTTCGGGATCACCGGGGTTGTTTTCAGCGATGCAATGTGCGATGCGAACGTCCTCAGACCAGCGCTGCTCATTGCCCACGGCAATCCCGGCAAATCCGTTGTCGTGCGCGTGCACCTTTTCGATGCGTGCATCGCGCACGCCCTCAACCAGAACCCCGGAGTTGCGAAACCCATGCGCCTCCACGCCCGAGATGGACGCGCCCCGCGAATACAGTAGATGGACGCCGCATCCAGAGTTGCCGTTCTTGCGTCCTGCCCCTTTCACGATCAGGTTCTGGATATCGATGGAATCGCATTCCTCGGCGAGGACGGCCGTGCCCGCGCCGCCGTCAATCGTGGCGCGGCCCTCGCCGTACGATGCGATGACAACGCGCTTCTCGGCCGTGCCGCTATCCTGCCGATCAAGTTTCAGAGTCCCGGAGAACGTCTGTTCCTCCTCAAACAACAGGCGGTCTCCGGGAGCGAGGGAGACGGCATTAGCGGGAGTCAACGACTTCCAAGCCTGCTCCGGCGAGGTGCCGGGGTTGGAATCGTTTCCGGACGGACTCACGTAGTAGTCGGTAGCAGAAGCCATGGCAGACACGCCCAGCAAAACGGTAAACACGAAAAAGCGCACAATGGCTCTCCACTGACTTGAACTGTTCACGGCCTCAACAAAGAGTTCAAACAGAGACGGCGCAGGCGTCTCGCCTGCATCTTGGTCGGGAATTGCAGGCGGGATACCTGCGCTACCCTCGTGGAAACGGGACACTGGCGTGCTCGTTGAATACGTCCGCCAGACGCCAGAGGTCTTGCGCGGGGCAATCCCTCTGGCGTCTGACCCTCGGTGAATTGTCAACTGTAGGCAAACGCCTCTACGGGTTGTTTGCCGGCGGTCCCGCTGGAGCTTCGGGCGGGGGACCGGGCTGCGGTGGCTGCCCCGGAGATCCCATCAGAGATCGAAGCATCTCGGCCTTGGCAGGATCCTCTTGCACGATCTCGTTGCTGTTGTTCTCGGAGCCGAAATACAGTGCATAGACTCCAACTGCAATGGCGAGGAGCAAACCCGCCATCACTAAGAGCTTTCCTACTCGTGACATCTTTGCGTCCTCAACTCTGCCATTTGCCTGGTATCGCCGCCCGTAACGAACTCATTCGTAGCCGCCATACATCCATTCAAATACGTCGACATACTGTATTCCCCGGTAGAAGCCTCCTTGCGGGGCCTCGGTGGGGATGGCGTTCACGGGATTCTTCTGCTTGTATTTGACGTACTCGACGTGGCCGTCCATATACAGGACATTCGAACCACCGGGAACGTGGTTGAACAGCGACGCCACGCTCCGTCTATCTTCATCTTCCTCATCCTTAATGGTGAATGACGCCCATGCATCGTACATGACCGGCACAGTGCTTTGCGCAGTGGCCGACCCGGCTGGGTTGTTGATGTCCGTGATGAGGAAACGCTCGGCCCCCTCCTTCGTTCTGTATTGAGTCGCGGGGAATTGGGACCAATCGTCATCGCACACCCATGTCTTGTACCAGCCAAGATCCTGGGTCAAGTCGGCCTCATTGGGTCCATTACTAAACAGCTCCGCGCCAATATCCTGGCAACCATAGGCATCCAGAGTCCCTGCCGCGTAGGAGCCGGCGTTCCCCGCCCCTGTATACCATGCGTTATACTGAACCAATGCCCGAACTATGAACTGCTGACTTGCAGTGTCGGTTATGTAGGCCATGTACGTGTAGGAAATGGGCACCGACAGTTTCAGATCCATGCACGCTTTTGCGGCAGCAGAACCGTCTTGAAGCTCGCCAATACGTGCAATCTCAGCGCCAAAATCCGTGTTGTTGATGATGCCACCGCTGGGCCATTCGGTCGAGTCCCACGCCGCGCCTATCTTCGCATGGGAATCCGAAGGGCAAACCGCAATGTTGGGATCTGTCCAGTACTCTGGATACAGTTTTGCCCCATTCACGCCCTGCATCGGCCACATGAGTCCCGACTGGGCTACAGGAAAGGTGGTCGTCCCCGGCGGGAACATTTCCTTGTTTTCCCCGGAGTAGATCTTGAAAATCAGCCCCCACTGCTTCAGGTTATTCTGGCAGGAGGCTCGGCGGGCGGCTTCGCGGGCCCGTGCGAGTGCTGGCAGCAGGATGGCCGCCAGGATGCCGATGATGGCGATCACCACCAGCAGTTCGATCAGTGTAAACCCTTTCTTCTTCATCTCAGGCTCTCCTCATGATTCAGATACAAATGCCCAGGTACTCCGTCCTCTCTATCCCCGACGCGACGTTATAACGTGCTATGAGTGCCATTCTTCTCAAAACTACTCAGGCTCTAGTTCTCATTCTGGCCGCTGCTATCCTCCTTTCATGAGTGCGCTCGAGCGGACGCGGCGGTGAGTCCCTCCGCATGGGCGTCGCTATCGGACGCGCCGGGACCTGTACCCTTGCGCACTTCTTCAACACCAACCGCTTCGTAGACGCCCACTCCGTACGCAGGCAAGACCACGGAACCTTCGTGCGGCGCCTCGCCCAGCAGGGGCAACAGCGCGCCGGGAACCGCCACGGTGCGTTCTTCCGGATTGAAATTGCAGAGGATGAGAAAGCGCGCGCCATCCTTTTCGCGCCAGTTGGCATCCACGCCCTCGGGAAGGTTCATGCGCGGCCCGATACTTGCCTCATCCAGAATGCGGCCCAACAGCGCGTCATACAGTCCCGCCTCGCCGAAGGTGCCGAAGTAATACACACAGCCCAGACCGAACTCGTGGCAGGTGATGGCGGGCTCGCCCGCAAAGACGCCGCGCGTGTAATGCGCGATCGCGCTGGCGCCGTTCAGGGTGAGGGCGTCCGCCCACGCGGCCACCGTGTACTCGCGCCCGTCACTGATGCGCACGGTGCACTCCGCCTTGCCGAGCGGGTCGTAGTCGTCCACCTCGATCCCCGCCATCTCGCCCAGCAAGGTGGGGAGGGGCTGCGTGCGGCAGGCGTTGACGCAATCTTTCACGCCGGTACGCGCATTCAGGATCAGGGTACCGCCCTGCCGCACGTACTCCGTGAGCCGGGCGGCATCCCCCTCTGACAAGATGTACCAGCTCGGCGCGATAAGTAGCCTGTAGCGGCCAAGCTCGGCGTTCGGCGGAATCACGTCCACGTTGAGCCCGCACTTCTTCAGCGCCGTGTAATGCAAACCCACCTGGCGCCAGACGGAGAGTCCTTCCGCCTGGGGCTGGATCTCGAACGCGTAGTGTTGGTCGTAGGCGTTCAGAATGGCAACGTCGCTGCGGACTTCCGTGCCGTCCAGCGGATCGGACAGCACACGCATCTCCCATCCGAACGCCGCGACCTCGCGGAAGCGGCGGCGGGGCTTGCCATCGTGGTTCAACACGCCGTGCCAGTACTGCTCGGTGCCGTGCGCGGCCGTCCGCCAGCGGAAGAACACCACCGTGTCGGCGCCGTGGGCCACGGTCTGCCAGGCCGCGCAGCGCAGCCATTCCCCGGTGGGACGCCTCCCCAGGGTGTTCCACCCGGTGATGCCGTTTTGCTGTTCCATGACCCAGACATTGCGCTGCTTGATGCCGCGCATGACGTCCGCCGCCAAGGGTGAACCAAAGGGGTCTTCCGACCACGGGTTGATGGGGTAGTTGTCCCAGGATACGAAATCGAGGTTGCGCGCAAGCTCGTAGTAATCCATCGAGCTGTGCGTACCCATCAGATTGTGCGTGATGAAGTGGTTGGGCGCGTGCTTCCGGATGATGTCGATCTGTTCCTGTTGAAACTCGACAGTACTTTGGGATTGGAAGCGGCGAAACTCGAGTTGCAGCGAAGGATTGTGGTGGTCGCCGCACTTGGCCTCCCACGGCAGCGGGATATGCGACCAATCCGAGTACTCCTGGCTCCAGAACGCCGTGCCCCAGGCCGCGTTCACGGCTTCCAGGAAGCCGTATTTGTCCTTGAGCCAAGTCCGGAACTTGTCCGCGCAGATCGGGCAGTAACACAGATTCGCGGCGAGTTCGTTGTCCGTCTGCCAGCCGATGACCGCGGGGTGCTTCGCATAGTGGCGCGCCAACGCCTCGACAATCCGGCGTCCATGCGCGCGCATGTCTGGGTTGTTCAGACAGCGCTGCTCGCGTGTGCCGAAGCCCAAGCGGTATTGGCGTTTGTCCGCGGGGAAGATCTCCGGGAACCGCGCATGCAGCCAGGCAGGCGGCGTGGCGGTCGGCGTGCCCAGCACAGCCTGGATTCCCACCGCGTGGAGCTTGTCCAGGATCCGATCGAGCCAGGAAAACTCGTACGAGCCTTCAGCCGGTTCCAGGCGCGACCATGCGAACTCGGCCATGCGCACCACGGAGATTTCCGCGGCCCGCATCAAGGCGATGTCCTCGGCCCAGCAGGACTCGTCGCATTGCTCCGGGTAATAATCGACACCGATTCTCACTACTGACTCCTTCGCTGCGAACTATCGGAACGCAAGTCGCGTACGGACTCGCGCTCGATGAGCTTGTGCTCGATCACCAATTCCCGGGTGCCACTGCGTCCATTCCCGCCCGCGAGCAGGTGCAGGAGCATCTTGGCCGCTTCCCGGCCGATCTCCCTGGGAAAAACCGACAGCGTCGTCAAGGGCGGCCCCATGACCTCGCCCATTTCGATGCCGTCAAATCCGACAATACTGACATCGCGCGGGATGTGCAGGCCCAGTTCGTGAGCGGCCTTGTACGCGCCGATGGCCACGCGGTCGTTACAGCAAAGCAGGGCTGTCGGCCGCGAGTCAGATTCCGAAAGCACCTCGAGCGCCGCACGATATCCATCCGAGGAGGTGTCGCCCGCGCGCACGGTCATGGATTCGCGAAATTCGACTTCGTGCGCAATGAGGCTCTCGACAAAACCAAGGATCCGTTCCTTCGCAGTGGCGGAGCGGACGGGACCGGTCAAGCACGCGATGCGCCGGTGCCCCACGTTGAGGAGATAGTCCGTGGCGTCACGGCTGCCCTTGCGGTTGTCGAAGCGCACCGTGTGCGTGTCGAGCCCAGGCGCTTCCATGATGGTCACCAGGGGCCGTTTCGACTGTTGCACCCAGCGGATGTGTTTCTCGTACTGCTCCGCCTCGCCCGCGCTGATGATGTAGCCGCGCAGGCCGTACGCCTTCAGCGAGCCGAAGGCCTCCGTTCCCTCTTCCGGGCACTCATCCGTGCCGTGGTAGAGCATGTGCTGATAGCCATCCGGCCGCAGCACGCTGTGGATGCCCGAAATCACTTCGGTGTAAAAGGGGTTGTTGAGGTCGCCCACGACGACGCCGATCATCTTGGAGGCCTCGCCAAGGAGGGACTTCTGGACCAGCCCGTTTTCGTAGCCGTGTTCCCGGATGGTGGTCCAAACGCGTTCGCGCGTGTGAGGGCTTACGCCGGGCTTGCCTTTGACAACAGCAAAGACGGTTGTACGGGAAACACCGCTGAGTTTGGCTATATCTTGAGCAGTCATTGGACGACTCCGCCGCACCGGGTCTACGTACGAAATATAGACGATTAGATTGTGAAAGTCAAGACAAGAATTCACAAATAGTTCAAAATATACTGTATAAATTGAACTAAAGTTCACATTATTGTTCGAGATTGTGGATTGTCTGATGAGGCATAGATGCGTAAACTATTGTAAAATAGTAGTTTACGTCTTTTCGGAACGGGCGTGGGGGAGGGGAAGCCCAACCCGCTTGTTGCGCCGGTCAGTCCTGCTTTCGCAAGATGACGAGGGAGCGTGGCGGAATCGTCCAGATTGACCTTACGCCTTCAGTTGGGGCATTTGCCGGCACGTAGGGAGAAGATGTGTGAAGTTCGGCCGCGGCACGCCCGAAGTTTGCCAGTATCAGGTGGAGTTGGCGATTCGCAAACGCGGAGGCCACTACTCCTTCCGGCAGCGGCGCATCGAAGAGTGATGAATCCCGTATCTCGAGCCACGCCCACGTCCCTTCTTCGACAAGCGGCATGTAGCGTTTGAGCCACCGCGCATGAGTCCGGCGGGTATCGGGATTGCCGGGCACGGCATCCCACGCACTATAGGTGTGCAACTTTGACGGGTCCTCCTGATACTGCTTCCAGGCATCACGGCAACGTTGCAGCCAGAAGTCGTCGTTGTATTTCACGCCCGGCACGAAGCCGCGCTCGCCCGTGAAGATGCGGCCACCCATCGAGACGGGGAACTGAAGATAGGGGATGGAGTGGAGATAGGGCTCATCCTCGGTTTCAATGCTCGTGAATCCCATGTCGAGACACGGCACGATGTAGGGATCGTAGTTCTTCACGATTTCGCGCAGGGCATCCGCTTCGGCGACGCCTTCGCCGACCCACAGATAATCGTAGGTCTTGAGGCCGGCCGCCTGCGGCTGCTCCGCGCCGTTCACGTGCAGCTTCAAGATGCCGCCGCGGCGTTTGACCTCCGCATAGATGAGGGCGAGCATGTCCGCGAAGGCGCCGTCGTGCTCCGGCGTTTCCTCGAAAGCGGGAATCTCATCCTTCGCCAGGGGCATGGCCTGTTTGGGCGCGTGCTTGTTGGCGAGATAGCCGCCATCGACGTAGATGCCATCCGCGCCGTATTCATCAAGGACCTGGACAAACTTCTTCATCACAAAGGCGCGCCAGCCGGGACTTGCTGGTGAGCAGCGCGCCATGTCCCAATAGCCCACCACGAGGAAGTCTCCTTCGCGGCTCCACTCCTGGAGGAAATCGGGATCGCTACGTTGCAGGAAACATGGCGAGGTGTAGGTGAGCACCTTCATGCCGCGCCGGTGCGCCATTTCAATGAAGCGCCGGTAGCCTTCCGGGTTCACGGCGGAGTACTTGTCACCACCAAAGAGGCGGAGCGAATCGTTCCAGTCGTCGAAGACCTGCAACACCTGGATGCCCTCGCCGCGGAGGCGATCCAATTCCTGTTCGTCGTACTCGCCGACGCTCCACGGCTCGCGGCTCGGATACTCGCCCAGGTTGTAACAGCACTGCCCGGGCAGATAGTCCGTCACCAGATGCGTGCGCATGCATGAGCGGATGGCCTCAGTGCACACGGCGATGTTTTGAAGACGCCGGCGATGGTCCTCGGCGGTGTAGTCGCGCAGGAGGGAGGTGACGCGCGGCGCCTCCCTCGCTCCTTGGGCGAATGCTGGGCCGGAGGGTGCTCCGGCAACCGAACCAGCGAGCATCGCGCCGGTGCCTGCTTTCAAGAAATCGCGTCGATCCACGGTCATGTCTCCTTGTGCGTCAGACGACTATCTTCTCTATGGCTCATGGAGTGTGGCACCGGAGGAGGGGGAGGCTCAAGCGCGTGGTTGCGGGAGCAAGGCTGCGGGAGGTATCGGGCGATCGAGTAACACCGCAGGCAAGCCTGCTCAGTAAAGGCAGCCACGCCGCGGCGTGGCCGCACTCCATAGGAGGCGCGTGTGGAACCCCGCGCGCGTCCTCGCGTATGCTGGAGCCGGTATTCTTTTGGGTTATGTGGGACTGCGGGGCATTCGCACCGCTGCGAATCGAAGAGGGAGACGGCCATGCCGAACACATCACTCTCGCGACGGGGATTTCTGGCTACATCCGGACTGGCGCTGAGCGCCGGGATGTTGAGCGGCGCGGCGTCCGGGGCCAACGAGCGCATCCGCATCGGCTTGATAGGCACGGGCGGCCGCTGCCGGGCGCACATGGACAGCCTGGCCAAGCTGCGCGAGGCACACAACGTGGAAGTCGTGGCGGTGTGCGACGTGTGGAAGCCCAACCGCGAATCGGCCGCCGCCATCATCGAGAAGAGCTTCGGCACGAAGCCCTTCCAAACCTCGCGCTTTGGAGAGGTCGTCTCACGCAACGATATCGACGCCGTGGTCATCGCGACGCCGGACTTCGCGCACACGCCCATCATGATCGAAGCGTTGAAGGCTGGCAAGGATGTCTACGTTGAGAAGCCGATGTCGCTGACGGTGGAGGAGGCGTCGGAGGCGCTGGACCTCGCGCGGAAAAACGAGCGCGTGGTGCAGGTGGGCACCCAACGCCGCAGCGAAAGCCGCTGGAAGGCCGCGAATGAGTTCATCGCGAGCGGCAAGCTCGGCAAGGTGAGCCGCATATCCGCGGCGAACTACTTCAATCATGCGCGCTGGGCGCGCGACTACGACAACTGCGTCGCGGAAGACGTGGACTGGGAAGCGTACCTGTTCAATCGGCCTTCAGTTCCCTTCGATGCGCGGTTACTGCGGCGCTGGCAGCTTTACCGCATGTGCACGAATGGCCTGTCCGGTCTGTGGATGGCGCACCTGATCGATGCGGCGCACATGGTCATGGGCTCGACGTATCCGAACAGCGCCGTCGCGCTTGGCGGCATCTACTACTGGAAGGACGGCCGCGAGCACACGGATGAATTCCACGCGATCCTGGACTACCCCGAAGGGTATCTCTTCGACTGGGCCATGGGATTGACCAATGCGGCGGGCACGCACTACACCGTGCACGGGCTTTACGGCACGCTCAATCTGGATGATCCGGCTGCCCCGTACTCAGGCGACGGTGGGGAAGAGGGCAAAGCAATCGAGGCGGGCAAACTCGTGACGGGACCGGATGGCGACCACATGGCCAACTGGCTGGAATGCATGCGCAGCCGGCAGCGTCCGATCGGCGATATCGAGTTCGGCCACCAGCACTCCGTGGCCACGATCATGGCGGCGGCCGCCCTCGACACGGGCCAGCGCATGCGCTACGATCGCGATCAACGCAAGATTCTTCCCGGCTGACGCCGACGGCGATGTGGAATTGACAACCTGATGCTTTGCTTCACAACATGAGGGACAGTTTCATGAATGTGCGAATCGGACTTCTGTTCAGAGTTGGAGTTCTCCTGATGACCATAGCCATTTATCCACTCGCGGCGCAGAGTGAGGACATCCGGATCGGAATTATCGGACTGGACACGTCCCACGTGATTGCGTTCACCAAACTTCTGAACAACGCGGACGATCCGCAGCACGTTCCCGGGGGAAAGGTCGTCGCCGCGTACAAGGGCGGCAGCCAAGATATCGAGTCGAGCGCTTCGCGTCTCGAAGGATACACGAAGGAATTGCAGGATAAATTCGGGGTGACCATCGTTCCCACGATCGAGGAACTTTGCGCACAGGTGGACGCGGTGCTGCTGGAGAGCGTGGACGGTCGTCCCCACCTCGAGCAGGTGAAGCCGGTCTTTGCCGCGGGCAAGCCTGTGTTCATCGACAAGCCCGTGGCCGGGACGCTGGCGGACGCCATCGCGATCTACAAGTTGGGCAGAGAGCATAATGTGCCGTGGTTCAGCTCGTCGTCGTATCGCTTCTACAAGAGCATGACGGACCTCATGGCGCAGGAAGTCGGCGAAGTGCGAGGTGCGATCTCGTATGGGCCCGCGAGTCTTGAGCCGCACCACCCCGACCTCTTCTGGTACGGCGTGCACGCGACCGAAGCACTGTTCACGGCGATGGGCCGTGGCTGCGAAACGGTCGTGCGCACGGCGACGCCGGAAATTGATGTGGTGACCGGGACCTGGTCGGGCGGGCGCGTGGGCTCGCTGTACGGCCTTCGCACCGGCGATACGCCGCACAAGGTGATCCTGTTTGGATCGAAGAAGGTCGCGGAACAGCAGGGCGATGGCGACTACGCGCCGCTCGTGGTTGAGATCATCAAGTTCTTCCAGACTGGTGTCGCGCCGGTGTCCCCGGCGGAGACGGTCGAGATCTTCGCGTTCATGGAAGCGGCGGATGAAAGTAAGCGCCTCAACGGTGCGCCCGTGAGCGTCGCGGATGTCATCGCGAAGGCGGGCGGCCCCATCGAGGAATAGCCGCGGATCGAATCAGGGCTTGAGTTCCGAGGTGAACGCCAGGTCGTCGAGGTACACTTCGACGAAATGTCCACCCCGGTTCCAGGTGAGCATGCCGAAGCGATTGAAGGCGGCATTGCCTTTGCGCGCTTCGGGCGTGAGATCGAGCGCCACCTTTTGGTCATCAAGCGTTACTACGATCGCGCCAGCGCCATCCTTTGCTGCGGGATCGTACTCGATCGTCCACTCGTGCGAGACGCTGTCGGGCTGAATGACGGGGCCTTCCTGAAGGACCGCGCGGATTCCATCGGATGAGCAAAACGCGGGCCGGAAGTAATGCCCGATTCGGCTTGGGCCTTCAATCAGAACCCCCAAGAAGTGCGCGGGCGGCGCGCCGATGAAGGTCTCTTTGTTGAACCAGCCAATCAACACGGCACTGTCGGCAGAGGCCGCGGTCATGCTGACCTTTCCGGAGGCGTGCAGGGGCACATCGAGACTGAGCCGTTCCGTTGGTGCTGCGTAGTACGCGGATTGTTCCGGAAGGGTACTTTCGATGCGCCAGACGAGACCGCCGATCTCGCCCGGCGCGCCACCAGCCATGGTGGTGGGCCGGTAGCCGAAGTTGTGGTACGGGCGAATCGCGATATCGCGAAAGGCGGTCCGGTTGTTCTTGCCCTCCCATTGAGGTTCCGTGTTGAAGGACTCCAGCCCGCCATCAATCTCCAAGTCATCGAAATACACGGATAAGGCATCTCCGGTGATTTGCTGATTGAACACGCCAAAACCATCGAAGACCGCTCCGTCTTCCTTGTGCCCCGGATCGAGCGGCGCGCGATAGGTTTTACCGTCCAGCACCAGGACCATTTCGCCCTGGCCGTTGGCGCCCGCGGGATCGTAGGTGAGTGTGAACGAATGCCGTGTGCCGTCCGCGACGAACATGGGCGTCTTGGTGGTCTGGTAGATCCCCTCGAAGGTCTGGCCACTGCCGGTCATCCAGTGTCGCGTGCCGTACTCGAAGAAGATGCGAAACTTGCCCGATTCGCCATCGATGCGCATCGCGAGAGAATTCGGCGTGCGCCATCCACGCGATGCGCTGTTGAACCAGCCGATGAGGATCCCGCTGCCTCCTTCGGAATGGGTGACCGCGAAGGTTCCCGAAACGCTGAGGTGATCTCCCAGTGTCTTTTGCGCAATCGGCATGGCATAGTACGAAGGCGTCAGCGAACGGAAGAGCTGGCCGCCGATCTCGCCCTTGCCTTTGCCACAGAAATCGGTGGCGCTCCACCCAAAGTCCTGGGTGACGTCCCTGCCAACGTCCGGGCCCGGCACGTTGTTTCGTCCTTCCCACTGGGGGTCGGACGAGAAGTCCAGCACAGGAAGATCGGCTGCCTGCGCCAGCGCCGCGACAAAGAGGCAGGAAGATGCGATCGCAAGAGTGCGGAAGGGGCGCTGTCCCATGGGATCTCCTCTCACCAGTTGGTGTAGCTGCCGTCGGGACGCTGCAAGTGGGGATGCTCGTAGATCTCCAGAGGGTATTTGAGTGCGGCGTCCTCGTCGAACTCCACGCCGAGGCCGGGTCGCGTGGGCAGGTCGTAGTAGGTGCCGCGGCGCCGGGGCATCTCGGGAAACACATCGGACGCGCCTTCGTTGAACTTCGGAACGACTTCCACCCATGTGAAGTTGTTGATGGAAGCGGCGTAGTGCAGCGTGGCCGCTGTGCACACGGGGCCGATGGGGTTGTGCGGCATCAGATCGATGTAGTGCGCCTCGCACCATCCGGACACTTTCTTCGCCTCGGTGAGTCCGCCGATGCAGCAGACATCGACCCGCGCGAAATTGGTCAGACCCCGCTCGATATAGGGCAGGGCTGCCCACTTGCTGGGCCATTCCTCGCCGATGGCGAACGGCACATCGGTCATGGTGCGCAGTACGGCATAGGCGTCCGGATTCTCGTTGCGGATCGGCTCTTCGAGAAACGCGAGACTGCCTCGCGGAACCATCTGGCAAAACTGCGCGGCCTCCGCGACGCTGAGGCGGTGGTGGTAGTCTATGCCCAGTGCAATGCGCTTATCCGTCTCTTCCCAAACCCTTGTGAAGCGCTCGGCCGTCGCGGCCATGGAACTGCGCGCATCAAATACGTTGGATAGGTCTTCCTTGCCGATATCGACCCTGAGCGCGCGCGGGATGATCGGGTCCGCGGGAGAGAAACGTATCGCGGGCCAGCCTTCCTCTACGGCGGCAAGAATGCGGCTCTCGCATTCGGGCTCGCTGAGGCTGCCTACGGTGATGAATCCGTAGATGCGTTCCCGGCATGCGCCGCCAAGCAGTTGATACACCGGCACGCCCAGTTTCTTGCCCACGATATCGTACAGCGCCATGTCGATGGCGGCCATCGTGCCGGTGATGATGCGTCCGCCTTCGTAGTAGGCTCCGCGATAGCACACCTGCCAAATGTGCTCGATCTGCATGGGGTCCATGCCGATCAAGAACTCGCGGAAATGCTTTAATACGCCATCCTGTCCGTGCTCGCGCGTTGAACAGCCGGCCTCGCCGATGCCGTAGATGCCGGCGTCCGTCTCGATCTTGATGATGTGCAGATCGCGCGGTTTTGACAGGAGGAAACTCTTCACCTCGGTGATCTTCATAGAAGCTCTTTCTTGCAGTTCGCACCTCCGCCACGGTCTTCAAAGCGTGTTCGGATCATGACAGCAATGCCTTCATTCGTGCCAATCCTTCATCCAATACATCATCGCCAACGGCGAAGGAAATGCGAATATGATCGGGCGCGCCGAAATCGGTTGCCGCCAGTACACGGACCCCGGCTCCTCTCAGCAGTGCGTCGGCGAACGTGGCGCCGTCCACAACCTCGACGGAACCCAGCCGTTTCCCCTTCCACCCTTCCATGCAGACAAAGCAGTAGAACGTCCCACGCGGTGCGGCCCACGCGAGGCCGGGCGCGTCTTCGAGATTCTTCAGCAGCCAGCTTCTGCGGCGCCGGTAGGCGCTCAGCATGACGTCCACGTGGCTCTGGTCAGCGGTTAACGCCGCCAGCGCGGCGCGCTGCGAAATGGCGCATGGCGCGGAGGTGCTGTTCTTCTGGATATCCACCACTTTCCCGGCAAGGCCATCTGGGAGGGCGGCATATCCGATGCGCCAGCCCGTCATGGCGTGGGTCTTTGACACACTGTTGACCGTGATGGTGCGTAAGGCGATGTCCTCATTCAGAGAGGCAATCGAGATGTGCCGTGCCTCATCGTACACGAGGCGTTCATACACCTCATCTGACAACACGTAGAGGTGATGCTCGAGAGCCAGCATCGCAATCGCCTCGAGAGTCTCCTCCGGATACACCGCCCCCGTAGGGTTAGATGGAGAGTTGAGGATGAGCAATCGGGTTCTGCTCGTGATTGCATCGCGAATCCGCCATGGGTCCGGGATATAGGCGTCGTTCCGGTCCGCGTCAACAAAGACCGGCGTTGCTCCGGCCATCCTCACTTGCGCCGGATACGCGAACCAGTGCGGTGTGATGATCAGTACCTCGTCGCCTGGACCCACCGTCGCGCGAATGGTCTGCTCGACGCTGTGCTTGCCCCCGCAGGAGACGACGACATCATCCGGCGAAACGTGAACGCCATTCTCCCGCGCGAACTTGGTCGCGATCGCCTCGCGCAAAGGCTGGATACCCGGCTGCGGCGTGTACTTGGTGAAGTTGCCGTGTATCGCGTCGATCGCGGCCTGCTTGATGTGCTCCGGCGTGTGAAAGTCGGGCTCGCCCCTGGCGATATCAACAATGTCTGAGGGATTCATATGAAGTCTTTCTGTCTGCGCCTACTTGAACTCAAATCCATACAACTGCGCGCCGGTCAATTCGAATTCGAGGCGAACCGGATGGTCACTGCTGAGTGACCCGAAGTTGATTCCTTGGACCCTCGTTGCCAGGCCGTCTTCCGTCACGCGTGTGCACTCGTCAAATCCCATACCGGGGACGGGTGTCTTGTCTACTTCGAGCACACGTACCCGGATGGAACCGCCCCGCGCGTCGGCATTCAGATGAAGTTGTCCTCCTCCCATGCCTGCAAAGGTGAAAGGGACTGTGAGGATACGTCCCGTAACGCCGGGCTGTGCATCGCGGGACACGAAGCGATCCTTCGGCATGATGGCGAGTCCAAGCTGGCGCTCTTTGGCAGGCTCGATCTTGTGTCCGCGCGCGTAACCACCGTAATAGAGGTAGTATTCGTCTCCAACGTCGACGAGACAGCCTACCCACGTCATCGCGCGATCCCAGGTCCCCGGTCGCGGGTTGCGGTCGAAGAAGATGTCGGGGTGGCGCTCCCAGTGTTCACCGTCGCGGCTCGTCACCAGTGTGGTGTAGCCGATTCCATCTGCGGGGCCGCCGGGTTCGCAGGGGTAATCGTCGTGAAGCATTCGGACGAACCCGATGAGCAGCCCGCCGCGGGCAAAAGTCCCGCCCACACCATAGAACTCCAGCACGCCTTCGTCATTTGGCTCAGGCACGACCACACGCCAGGGCCTCTCCCAGCGCACGAAGTCTGCGCTCACGCTTTGGCTGACCAAACGCCTGATAAAGGAGCGGGCCCTCGAACCTGGCTCGAGTCCATCGGCGGGCAAGGCTGGTGTTTTGACAAAAGCGGTGTAACGCTGGCGGATCGGGTCTCTGAACACATCGATAATATCACTTGCGCCATAGGGCCTGCGGGGATCGTCCTTGAACCACTCTTCGCCGTAGTCCGGAAGAACGGGATTCGCATCACAAGCGGTCCAGTGCAAGCCATCCGGCGAGAAGGCGATGCGCATACCGGGATCCCCGTCCGGCCAGGGTTCTGACTGGCCCCACCATGCCACCTTGAAACGTCGTTCGGAATCGGCAAAAGATGGGCCTTCATCGATGACGCTGACCCCATAGGCATTCTGGAAGGGCGCGCTGATTACGAACAGACGATTGTCCTTGCCTTCCTGTCCCACGGGCGGCGTGGTCCAGTGGATGCCGTCTTCCGATTCCGCATAGGCAATCGCACATTCGCGTCCGATGCGGCTGTTGTACCACATCCGGAATCGGCCGTTTTCCGGGTCGCGAAGGACAGTCACGTATGGTTGCGTGGTTTCTTGTTCCCACCCCAGAATTGGTTGGTCCTGGGCGCGCACAGGGGGGTGTGTTGTGCGCGTGACATTCTCCGATTCCGCGATGAGGTAGTCATCGATGAAGAGGTGGGGTCCCTGCAACGAGTCGATGCTGCCTGTAGCGGGCACCGCGTGGACATTGAGACTGGGCACCGGTTCATCCGCGGATCGCTCCACGGCGTACGGCGCGTCCTTTCCCGGCGGCGCAAATCGAAAGGAGTAGAGTTTCGCACCGCGGCAGGCAAACCGGAGACGTACGGGCTGCCCCTGGAGGGAACTAACATCCCACGCCCCCTCCTTCCATGTCGCGGTAGCCGTAAGATAATCGCCATTGATGATGCGGCTGTCGGCCAGCGCGAAACCGGGGATCTCGTTACCTGCCTCGTCGAGGATCGCAACACGTGCCTCGCCGCTCGCGGAAGTGTTGAGGTTGAGCAGGAGCCGCTGACCGGCGAAGGTGAGCGGCGCGGTCGTGACGACGCCTCCTGCATAGTCGAAATCGAGCGACGTGAATCCGTCGATACGCTGCTCGGCGCGGAATACGCCGCCGAGGTCCCGGCCTCCCTCGCCATACCGCACCTGCGTGTCTCCGTGCGTGAAGGTGTAGCCCATGAAGTACTGATAGACCTTGTTGTCCTGATAGAGCAAACCGGGGATCATCATGGCGACCTTGACGTCCAGTCCGTCGTAGTTGCCAAGGGCAACGTACGGAGTCCGGTAGCGAATCCACGTGACGCCATCCCGGCTCACGGCAAGTTGCGTCTCGATCGTGCCATCGTTTGTCTTGCCGCCCTTCGAGAGCGTTGGCTCATTCAGATATTTCCGAGTTTCCGGATTGTAGTGATAGTAGGGAGTAGGAAATCCGAAATAGACATTTCGCGCGAGCGCATACTTCTGGCATGCATTCGTGTAGAGGTCGAGTTCCGGCGGGTCGCGTTCGTCGCCAGACATCACCATGGGAATAGTCTCCGGCCAGGGTTCATTCATGGTGGTTGTCTGAACCATACCCACCGCACGTTTCCCGTCTTGCACCACACGCGGGAAATGCAGGTAGCGGCCAAGGTCCGCATCCCAAAACGACGAGATCTGACTATCCGAATGAAGCGATGATATCGGCTGCTCGTCCATGGTGAAATGGATACCATCCGGCGAAGTGAACAGCCGCGTTTTGAGATCGGGATGGCTGGAGATGAGCGCGTAGCGCCGTTCGGGCTTCGCATTGGGATCGATAATAACCGTGCCTTCTCGCTGGGCCCACAACACAATGTTGTTGTCCTGGGAGCCTTGCCATTCGACCGCGCCCAGCGACGGTTTCTCCCAATGAACTCCATCCTTGGATACGGCAAGCGCATAGCAGAATCCCGGAGCCTCATCCCACGAAACGGGCACGTAATAGAGACGATACTCATTGCGCTCGGGGTCGTGGAGTACATTTCCGTAACTGGTAATGCCGCCCTTCTCCCACGGGCGGTCGGCGATCATCACGAGTTCGATGTTGGAGGGAGGATTGACCGCGAGATGGGCATTGGACATCTCATCCAACAGGAATGTGTCGATGAAAAGAAAGCGATCCTCTCCCAGTTGAAATGGAGCGGACCACGCGAGGGACGAGAAGAGCATCGCCACCAAGCAGGCGTATCGTCTACACACTACCCTGTCTCCTTCAAATCCGGCACTGGCGAGCGATTCATGATCGCCTTCCACAGCCATTCCCGTTGCACGCGGCTCGGGCCTGGTGTGAACGTGCTGACCACCTGGGCAACGAGTATGGTCACTGCAAAGGCCACCGCCGTGTTCCAACTGAATCCGAGGTTCGTGTGGAATCCCCAGTAGTAGGAGGCAGCGAAACCACACGCCGCGCCCGCGTACACGCCCGCGGCACCGACCCGCTTGGAGAACATCCCGAGAAGGAAGATGGGAACCAGCAGTCCCTCGAAAATGCCCACCACCTTACGGAACGCGGCGAACAGGCCACTGTTGTCCGCCAGATCTTTGAACACGCAGGCGAACAGGGTCACGCAAATGCCGAGCAGAAGTGCGGAGATTCGGGCAAACCAAACTTTCTGCACCTCCGTAAGGCGCAGATCCTGCTGGTCGGCGTCCACGTGCCCATAGACCAGGCGGATGTAGAAATCCGTGTAGACGGCCGACGTCGCGGCGGTCACGCCGGAGCTGACGCTGGATTGGGCCGCCGCGTAGATGGCCGCGATGACCAGGCCCTTCATGACCACCGGCATGGAGTTCCCGATGAAGTAAGGAAAGACGTATTCGTGGGTGGCCCCTTCCGGCAGGGGATTGAGTTTGTAGTAGGCGAAGAGGGCCATGCCGAGAATGATGAACAGAAGGGAATAGATGATGTACGCCACGGTATTAAGGACGAAACCCTGGCGGCTGTCCTCCATGGAGCGAGAGGCCAGGTAGCGCTGTACCATAACTTGATCCGCGCCGTAGGACGTCAGCTTGGATAGAGTCCCCACAATCAGAATCGACCAAAGAGTCAGCGGCGCGGTGAAGTAGGCGCTGGCTTTCTCCCAGAAGGTCTGCGCCGTCTCCATGGCCGGGATCTTGGCCGTGAATTGCATGAACCCACCGTCGCGGCTGATGTTCCACACTTCGCCAAAGCCGCCGGGAATCTCTCGGATGACAAGCCATGCGGCCAGAATCAATCCCGCAAACATGATCACGGCCTGAGAGACATCGGTCCAGATAGCACCCCGTACGCCTCCCAACGCGGTATACAAGGTCGTAACGGCACCCAGCACAAGGATGGTCCAGTACAGATCGAATCCCATCACCACATTGAGTACATAGGCGGGAAGATAGATCGTGGCGCCCATCCACGTGATGCGCCAGATGATGAACAGCGAGGTAACGATGAGCCGGATGCCGAGATCAAAACGGTGCTCGAGGTACTCGTAGCAGTTGTACACGCGGAGGCGACCATAAAAGGGCAGGAAGTAACCGAAGATGATCGGAAAGGAAAGGAAGACCGGCAGGATCCAGAGGAGATTCATGAAGCCGAATTCGAGAATCATGGCCGGGCCGATGACGTAGTCCGCGGCGCTGTTCAGCGAGGCGAGCAGGGAGAGGCCAATGGCCAGCCACCCCACGCTCCTGTTTGCAAGGAGATACTCCGAGGCGGTCTTCTGCCGGCCGGAGAAATGCGCGCCGATTCCCACCATGGACGCCAGGTACACCACAATGACGCCGACATCGACGATCTGGATCCCCGCCATACCGCTCCCTCTCCCCAAATGTCTGGCTCCAGCGGCCCATGAGCGCGGGATTTCTCCTGACGCCCACAATGAGCAACACCCTAGCCGATTCAGCCGGCGGGTACAAGGTGCGCTTGTCTACTCCCTGCCGCGCTTGAGGTGCTTCGCGAAGAATTCCAGCATCAGCGCCTCCACATGGGGATCGCGGAAACCGCCGTGCCCGCCGCCGCCCACGGTGTAGAACGTGACGGGGACTCCCGTGCCCGCGAGCGCGTCAAAGAGCAGTTGGCTTTGATGCCAGGGCACGAGCGGGTCCATGTCCCCGTGTACGATCAGGAATGGGGGAGATTCCTTCGACACGTACGCGATTGGGTTCGCGCTGGTCGACTTCTCCTTGTTCTCCTGAATGCTGCCGCCTATGAGCAGGGACTCCGGGGAATCGGGTCCATCGTGCACCTGTCCGGTGGGAATGCGGTGCGCATCCATCTGAAGGAAATCAGTGGGTCCGAAGAAGTCCGCGACCGCCTGCACGCGACTGGAGACGTCGAGGTTCTCGCCCACGTCGAATTTCATGTCTGCGCTGGTTGATCCAAGCATGGCCACCAGGTGTCCGCCCGCCGAGGTGCCGTGCGCGCCGATCCGCTCTGGATCGTAGCCGTACTCCTTCGCGTGCGCGCGCAGCCACCGCACGGCCGCCTTGCAGTCTTCAATCTGGGCCGGCCACAGGGCATCGCCGCTCAAGCGGTAGTTGATCGAAGCGACGGCGTACCCGTGCCGGAGAAACGGCGCGGGCCTCATGTTCTCCTTGCTGCCCGCACGAAACGCGCCGCCATGAACCAGAATGATGAGAGGCGGAGTTGCCGCGTTCGCGGGCACAAAGAGGTCCAGTCTCTGGCGTTCATGTCCGTTGCTCACATAGGCCAGGTCGCGATAGAAGGCGGCATCGCGAAGGACTGCGGCCGTGTCAATAACCTTCCTGAGTCCACCCGCGCCAGCGAGTGCGATGGATGTTACCAACACGAACAGCAGCAGGCCGAAGCTGGTGCGAAAGAACTTACTCATGCGTGAAATCCTCTGTCGCTCATGAGTTTGAGAGTAATACTGTTAGGCGGCACGGCTTTTCCGGGGAGGCCTCGGGAATCGTGAAGACAGCATAGCCCGCATGCGTTATAGAGTGAATCTTCTGCCCATCGGCCGTCACGAGCAGCCGTGCTGTCTCCGGCGCAACGGGAAACCGCACACGCACTTCCAGCGAGTCCTTTCCCGCATACTCCCCCTGCATCGTATCCTGAGTCAATGTGTACGCGAATCGCCGGCCGCGCCATTGCAGGGTCTGGCCGAAACCCTTTTGCCAGTATTCCTCCGAAACGGTCGGAGCAAGTACCAGTGCGCCGTCCAACGTGTACTCGACCCCCAGCAGGAATCGCTGCACGATGCGAATGAGATTCGCGGGATACTCGCAGTACTTCTCCGCGCCGAAGCCGCCCTCCGCCCCATAGCGTTCCCGCCAATAGTAGCCGCTGCTCTTGCCAACCTCGCACACACGGCGGATCGCGTCCACGAGACCGGGCGCATCGCCCATGCGCGCCCGCGCCCAGCACTCCAGGTACCACACGCGGCCCATGGCGGCAAGGTCCATGCGGTCATCATATGCGAACTCCCAGGACTCATACGCCTCCGGGTGCGTCGCGATGCCCGTGGGCATCCCGCTGTAGCGGAAGAGCGGCTCATTCCGCAATTGGGGCCACAAGATGGCGCATTGCTCGGCAGACGCACCGCCCGTTGCGATTGCGGCCCAATCCACGTCCGTGAACCCGTGCGTAGCGATGACCCCGCGTTCCGGATGGATGTACTCGGCGAAGTGGTCCTTCACCCAGAACCGCGTGCGGAAGTGCGATTCGATCGAGTCCGCAAACCGGCGATAGCGAGCGGACGCATCGGTGTTGCCTGCAATCGCGTTGAGGTCCGCCACGCGACGAAACGCGTCCACCGAATAGCATTGCGCGACGCCGTCATACTCCACGCGCGTGGGGCGCTCCACATAGTACCCCGCACCTGCAACCGCGCCCTCAGGAGTCGTCAGGGACGCCAGGAAATCCGCCGCGAGGTTGATGGATGGCAATTGCGCGCCCAGCCATTCGCCGTCGCCGGTGTAGCGGAAAATAATGTCGGCGTTCTGGATATACGTCGGATAACCGAGCGCGCGCAGTGGATCGGCGGGTACCCAATGGCGGTAGAGGCCCCCGTTGGCGTCCACCGGCGCACGGGCCCCTTCCGGGCCAATTTCCTGGCCCGCCAGCGAAGGCAGGATCGCAAAGGGCAGTTGCCCGTTCGGACGCTGAAACGACTTCACATAATCCCAATTCGCTCTTACAACATCGATCTTGCCGAGCCACAACAACGCATCGGCCATCTGATGGCCGTCGAGCGCGGGGTACGTGTTGCCATACCCAAAACCGATGCCATCGGCGCAGACAGACCAGTAGCCAACGAAGACGTTGGGATTGACCGCCGCCAGGACATTCTGCGTAGCCGCCTTCTCATAGGCAACGGCAATCTCGGCATCCGGGAGTGAGAGGCTCGGCCCTGACTCGCCCGATGCACATGCCACTGTCGCCATCAGAACCGCTGCTCCCCCGAGAACGCACGAAAAGAGAGCGAGCTTATGTGTGAATTGATGAAAATGATTCATGTTCGCACTGGACTCTCACGTTTGGACTCTTCTACTTCTGCCGGGATTCCAGCCCAACCTCCGTCTTCAAAGCTGTGGCACCAACCCTCTTTCTCTTGCACCCCGTCAGATTGCGGACGCGCTGAGCGTGGTGTCGCACTTTCAGCGCTCAGGATTGGGGGGCGCCGTTTTCCCAGGGCGGCGCTTCGCTCTGCCCTGGACTGATATGTTTCTGGCCCTTCAGGCCGCAATACCGTGCTCGGGTAGGGTCGTCTGCATCTCTCCTTTATCGGCGTTCATCTGCATTCTTCTTCGGAAAGTCTCCTCCTTGAATCGGTGCCATCAGTGTAATCGGTGGACGAACCTCTTCGTTTTGTTGCGACTTTTCCGTGCGCTATCCGAGCAACGCGAGCACTTCTTCAAATGTCGCGCAATAGTCCGTGCACAGTTCGCGCGTGCCGGATTCGTCGATATTGCCGCCGGCAAATCCGATTGGGGCAAATCCCGCGAGGCGAATAGAGCAGATGCCCGCACCGCTGTCCTCGATGCCAATCACGCGATGACGCTCGCCGAAGCCGATACCCAGTCCCACACGTGCGCACTCCGCATACAACCAGGGATGGGGCTTGGGAGAAAGCTCCCCGAGCGTGCCCGGCTCGCCCGGACGAATCGCGAATCCCGCCGTGATAATCGCGTCGTAAAACTCCTTGGGATCTCCCAGGCCGATGGTCCGAAACGCGGAGACAATCTCCGGCCATGCCTTCTGGTATAAACCACTCGTGACGAGGCCAATCTTGATGTTCCGGCCACGCAATTCCAACAAAAAGTCCTTCAATCCCGGCGAAGGTGTGAACGCGCCTTCCCGGCCTTCGCCCTCGAGGATGGCCTGCATCTCGCGATCCGTATGTTCGAAGTAGTATTGGCGAGCCTCTTCCACCGTCTTGTCAGGACAGTATTTTGAGATGCAGTACTGCAGGTGCTCAGACACGCTGTGCCCGGAAACGTACGGCAGGTCCGCTTCCTCCAATTCAAACTTGGGATTGCCTAGCAGACTTGCCGTGGACATCTGGATAATCCAGATCCAGAACTCTTCGCTCCGCACGCTCGTACCGTCGAGGTCCATAAGGACCGCGGCAACCGGCTTCTTGATGGCGACGGCATGCACGGGGTAATAGGCCGGATACCCCAGGGCCGAACGCACATAGGCCAGAGCGTGATCCTCATAAGCGATAAACTCGACCTTGCGATCGCCGGTGGCGGTGATGGAAACGACACCGTCCTTCCCTGCAACACGGATGCCGTCGCTGCATCGTTCGAGGGGGACGAAGCCGGATACGTGTGAAATGGGGCCGATATTCGGGATGACTACGAGCGGTTCCACGGGCACTCCTCTTCTCTGTCGTTGGCGAGCGGAGAGTATAGCGCACTGCACGCATCTGCGAAAATGCTGCAAAAGTGGTTGTTCAAATGCCGGAAACCCGGACTGAGGCGTCTACCCTGCGCCATCTACCCTCTAGCAAAAATGCGGGACTTAGGCTAAAATATCAGATCATAGCTATGCGCGGCGTGTGAGGGGCGGACCCCTCGCCAGCGCGCGGCTAGCCAGATCGCGGGTCTGCGGTCCTCAGCGGCCGCTTCGCATCGGGAGGGGAGCACAAGGTGTGATGGCCCGCCGGGTGAACGCCCGGCGGGCCCTCGCATGCCGGTAGGCGATCCTGGTGCTTTTCCCCATTCCAGTTGTTCCGCTACAATGCCGCCATGTCCACACAAAAACCCGAAATTCTGACAGTCAGCCAGCTTACCCGGCGTGTGAAGGAACTCCTGGAAACGGAGATCAGTTACATCTGGGTGGCGGGCGAGATTTCCAATTGGCGGGTGTCCCCGGCGGGCCACGCCTACTTCACGTTGAAGGACAAAGACAGCCAAATCGACGCCGTGATTTTCCGTGGCAAGTTGATGCGGCTGAAGTTTGGGCCGGAGAACGGACTGGAGGTGGTGGCCTTCGGTCTGGTGACGGTCTACGAGAAGCGGGGCAGCTACCAGATCATTTGCGACGAGATGCATCCGAAGGGCATGGGCGCCCTCCAGTTGGCGTTTGAGAAGCTCAAGAAGAAGCTTGCAGAGGAGGGCCTTTTTGAGCCGGAGCACAAGAAGCCGCTTCCGCTTCTCCCACGGCGCATTGGCATTGTCACGTCCCCCACGGGCGCGGCGATCCGCGACATCCTGCATGTGATTAACCGGCGCTTCGCCAACGTGCACATTCTGATTCATCCGGCGCGGGTCCAGGGCGAGGAGGCCGCCGAGGAGATTGTCGAGGGTATCCGTGCGCTCGAAGAGTTGGGCGTGGATGTCATGATTGTGGGGCGTGGCGGCGGTTCGCTGGAGGACCTGTGGCCATTCAATGAAGAGATTGTGGTGCGGGCCATCTATGCGGCGAAGACACCCATCATTTCCGCCGTGGGACACGAGATCGATTTCACGCTCGCCGACTTTGTGGCGGACGTGCGTGCGCCAACGCCCTCGGCCGCGGCGGAGTTGGTCGTTCAGGAGCAGGAAGCGCTGGTCCAATCGGTGCGTCAATTCCAGAAGCGCCTCGCGCAGGGTTTGGCCGGGCATGTTGCGCGCGTGCGCAGCCGCCTCGCGTTGGCGCAGTCCAGCTATGTGTTCCGGCGTCCCGAGGAACTCGTCCGCGAACGCCGGCAACGCGTCGACGAATTGCGCATGCGCATGGAAAGCCAACTGCGCGACACCACAAGCCTCGCACGGCGCCGCCTGGACCACGCCCTGCGGTCCATTGCGTTGTTGTCGCCGATGGCGCGCGTGCGCCGCGCCGTCGGAGAGCTGCAAGCCCTGTACAGGCGCCTCGTGCAAGGGGGCATCGCAAATGCCACGCGTGCCCGCGGCCGGCTTGCGCCGCTGCTGGTCCAACTGGACGCCTTGAGTCCGCTCGCCGTATTGGCGCGCGGGTACGCGCTGGCCTGGAAACTGCCGGAGCGGGCACTCGTTCGCGATGCCAGGCAACTGGCCGCAGGTGATTCCGTGGAGATTCGTTTTGAACGAGGTAGCGTCACGGCTGCCGTGAAACAAGTGAAGGAACCGTCGGATGGCTGAGCCCAAGTTTGAGAAGGATCTGGAGAAGCTGGAGGAAATCGTGGGTGCGCTGGAGGAGGGGGAACTCTCGCTCGATGAGGCCCTGAAACGTTTCGAGGAAGGTATCAAACTCGCCAAGCGGTGTGAGAAAGCCCTTTCCGAGGCCGAAAAGAAGATTGAAATCCTCACCCGCAATGCGGACGGCGAACTCGAAGCACAGCCTTTCGGCGAAGATGGCGAGGAGGAAGACGCGTCTCCGGCCAAGAACGCAGGCAAGAAAGCTGCCAAGGAAAAGGAAGACGAGGGGGAGGACGAGCTGCTGTTCTGAATTGTGCTGATGCGTGCGTTGCGGGTGCGCTAAACCTAAGCTCCCCCTGAGAGGTCATATAGTAGATGGATCGGACGGGCCGGTGTCCGCCATCGGGAGGGAGTAGCGTGAAAGGCATGAAGGCACTTGTAGTCGCGCTCCTGGCATTGTGCCTCGCAGGCGCGGGCTATGTTCTTTACTTGCAGATCCGTTCGGATTCGATGCACGGTGAAACACCGGCCGCAGGGGACGGAATCGCGGAGCGTGCAAGCCAGGAGCCCGGCGGCCCAGCCAAGTCGAGTTCCGCCGAGCCCACCCAAACAGCCTCTTCGACCACGGGCGCGCCCGAAGGTACGGTGCACGTCTTCGGCACGGTGTTGGATGCGGACACGAACGCTCCAATAGCCCAGGCAATCATCAAAGTGGCGGGGGCACTGGAGGGCGCCGAGACGTCACCACTACCCGAAACCCGAAGCGATGAGAAAGGCGCCTTCGCCCTGGACGTAACCGCAGGCACGTATGCGGCGTTGGCCTGCACTGCGCCCGGCTACCAGGTGACGAAGTTGGACCTGATCCAGAAGGCGGGAACCACCATCCGCCTCGACTTCCTGCTCCGGCCGGGTTCGAGCGTCGCGGGCAAGGTGCTCGACGCGTCCTCCCTGGAACCCATTGAGGACGCGCGCGTGCGTCTTGTGGGCACACAGGAAACGCTGTTCGACAGGATGCGCGAATTCGGCGAGCGAACCCGCGAACCGCTAGCGGCCACTACACAGCCGGACGGTACCTACCGCATCGAGGGGATTCCCTCGGGTGCCTTTCGCCTCGTTGTAGACGTGCGCGAGAGCGGGTACCTCTTCCCGCCCGAAGATGCCATCCCGCTGGATGTCCAGCCGGGAACTGACTACTCAGGCATGGACTTTTCGTTGACGAAAGGCGGGGTAGTCGAAGGCACGGTGACCGACGCTTCCGGCGCGCCTGTGCCTGAAATCGAAGTGATGTGCGTGCCCACGCAGATGTTCCGCTGGGCGATGCGAAAGCTTGACACCATGGACCCGCGGGCCATGGAGCCGCCCGACTCCACGACCGATGCATCCGGCGCGTTCCGCATCACGGGTCTCGATTTTGACGTGGAACTGCGGGTCGTCGCATCCCCCGATACCTACTCCGCGGCACAGAGCGAGGCATTCACCTTGACAGCGGCGTCGCCGAGCACGAAGCGGGACCTCGTTGTTGCGCGCGGCAGCAACGTGTCCGGCGTGGCAACGTTTTCCGATGGGACGCCCGCTTCCGAGATCCACTTGATGCTCTTCCCGGCGGAAGGGGGTGGAGGTTGGGGTCCGTTCATGCGTCCGGGCATGGATGAAACAGACGAGGCGGGGGCATTCACGATTGAGCACGTTCCGGCGGGCACGTACCGGCTTCGCGCGATTGCCGGGGAGCGTCGCGGCCCGTTCGCCGAGGAGGAATCGGGACTGACCGTCGAAGTAGACGGTACCAAAGACGTCACTGGAATCAAGCTGACGGTCGAGAAGGAAGAGCCGGAATCTTCGGGCGAAGGCGTACTCACCGGCGTTGTGATTGGTGTGGACGGAGCGCCGCTTCCCGAGGTTCACGTCGACGCAAAGCGTACGGATAACCCACGCGAAACCTACGGCGCCACGACGGATGCCGCAGGCCGCTTCGCGCTCTCGGAACTGCGAGGATTCGCGTTTGACGTACTGGTCGACAATGAGGCGGGCATGGCTCGCAAGAATGCCGTTCCAGTGGGGTCCGACATCGAGTTGCGCTTGGAGCCACCCGGCATCGTGGGCGGTCTGGTCGTTGATACCGAGGGCGAAGCGGTCGCTGGTGCGTCCGTCCAACTCAAGGCCGAAGGCGAGAGCCTGGAAGACTCGGTGATGACGATTGTGCAGGGTCTGTTCAATCAGACTCCCGGTGGCGAGACTACAGACGCCTATGGCCGTTTCGAGTTTCAGAAGGTGGCCCCAGGCACATACACGGTGACCGCCGAGTCTTCTGGGCAGGGGTCCGCCGTATCGGAATCTCTGACGATTGGGCCGGGCACGGAAATCACAAACCTCCATCTGGTACTCGACCCGGGCGTGACCTTCAGCGGAATCGTGGTCGGACCCGCGGGCGAGCCCGTGCGTGGCGCGTCGGTCCAGCTTGTTCCAGAAGGCGCCAACTCCACGGCGGATATGGTGTCCCAGTTCCTGCCCTCCGCATTGCTCAAGACAGCGGGATCGACCAACTCGGGGGCATCGGGCGAGTTCACCATTGCGCGTGTGCCAGCGGGTACGTACCGGCTTGTCGCTACCCATAGCGAGTATGCCAAGACCACGATTGCGGGTATCCAGATTGCCGCCGGAGCAGACGTGAGTGGCTATCGCGTGGCCATGGGCAAAGGTGGACGTGCACGCGGCATGTTCACCGTGGAGGGGAAACCGCAGGCAGGCGCAATGGTATTCATCATCGGCGCATCGGGTTTCGAGATGACGCAGACGGACGAGCAGGGCATGTTCGACGTCCAAGGGTTGCCTAGCGGCTCCTACATGGTCAGCGCGTTCAGCCCGGCCCAGATGGCGCGCCAGGGAGAAGATTTCCAGTTCAAACCGCAGGTCATAGACATCACCGACGGCCAGATCGCGGATGTGGAGATCGGCGGCGGAGGCGGCGCGTCGGTCGGTGGTACCATCACGGGCGCACGAGGAGGTGTGACAGTTGTCGCGCTGCGCAAACTCGGCGGGCCGTCCATCGAATCCATGAACATCACCGATATGAACAGCGTCCTCGAAACGATGCGGTCGCTTGCCGGACAAACAATGGTGGGCGAGGACGGTTCATTCACGCTAGAAGACGTGACGCCCGGCGAGTATGTGCTGGAAGTGTATTCCTTCGACGTTGATCAACAGAATCTGGACCCGCTCACCCTGATGTCGATGCCCAGAACTCCGGCGCACCGGCAAAACGTCACCGTGGGCGAAGGCGCCCCCGCGTTGGAGATCGTCCTGGACGAGTGAGCGTTTGACCGCCGCGGCCGAGCATAACCTGACGAGGACCCCGTCCGCAGATGGCGCAGATGAAGTTTGGAGGCGCTTCTCGCATGTGGCGTTTGCGTGAATAGTCGCGCGAGACGAGTCATAGTAGACGCGGTTTGTAACCGCGTTTCTTGGGCCTCGTGTCGCACCTTCAGCGCTCAGGATTGGGAGGGGTGTCGTGTACCCAGGGCGTTGCCCTGGGCTAGTATGGCGCCGGACTTTCAGGCCTCAAGAGGGACCGCGCGTAGTCTCGGCAAATCTCCCTTCCCTATTTGCGTTCATTCGTGTTCATTCGCGTTCCTGTACATCATCTGCGCCATCTGCGGACCATCCTGTTCTTTGCTTGCGGCCTTGGCTGCGTTGTGGAGTTCTGTTCGATCTTTGGACATATCTTGATCTGGTTGGCCGCAGTGCCTGTCGCGGAGTTCCTGTCGCCCGCTCCGGGGCTCTCTGTGGGGGGTGGAGATCCCGGGTTCCGCCTTCGGCTCCACCCGGAGCTATACCCCTGCGCCCCTGTCGGGGCTGCAGAAACATCTTCCTCTTGCTTGGCGTCTTCGCGTCTTTGCGAGAGACATGATCTGACGTTTTCCGAGAATGGTGCCCGTTCCCCTTTTCTATCTCCGCTCCTACTTGAATCGGTGCAATGGGTGAAATCGGTAGATGGGCTTCTTCGTTCTGTTGCGGCGACGCCGCGGCGAATCATTTGATCGGGCGGAAGGACTCGCGGAATCCCAGGCGGCAGAAGGTGGCCATGCGTGTCGCCGGGGTGGTCCGTCTGCGGAGCCACGCAACGAAACGGGATATCGCGAAGGGAAACCGGTCCGACCAATAGAGCAGACGTGCGCGGATACGTCCCCGGTGTTTGCGATACACGAAGTACTTACTGCGGTACCGGTGCACGAGGGCAGTGCCATTGCCTTGCCGCTCTCCTGAACTTGCCCCATGGTGATGAATCGCGCGGGCGTCACCGCAGAAATACACGCGCTTCCTGTGACGCCTGGCTGGCAGGAAGATATCGGCCTCTTCTTCGTAGAGAAACACGTCCTCGTCAAACCCGCCAATAGCATCGAGATAATCGCGCCGCACGAGCACGCAAGCCGCCGATACCATGTCCACCGCGCGGCCATCCATGTGCTCCGATTCATCGAGCCAGTCATGAAGCCCCTTCAACAGACGGGGGAACCGCACATGCAGGCCCGCGGTATTCCAGAAATTACGGAGCACCGTCGGGAAGCGTCTGCACGATGGGTGAAACGGGCCGTCGGGATGAAACAGCCGGGGTCCCACCGCGATGCAATCGGGATGCGTCTCCATGAACTGCACGAGATGTTGGAGGCATCCCGGGGCGAGTTCTGCGTCGGAGTTGAGCAATAGGATGAAAGGAGCGTCGCCTGCCGCTATTCCGCGGTTATTGGCAGCTCCGAACCCCATGTTGCGGTCCATTTCGATGAGGTGTATGCGGGGAGAAATGCGCCGCACCATGGCGCCTGAACCGTCGGTGCTGGAGTTATCAACGACAATCGTTCGGATGCCGCGTTGTCTCCCGCAGGTTTCGGCGATGGAATTCAGGCAGGCGGCAAGGAGGTCGCGTGTGTTGTAACTGACAACGACAATGTCTACACGCATACGCCCAATTCAATCACGAGCCGGCCTTGGCCTGCTTCAACAGTTCGCGCACATCCATAACCTTGTCGGCCGTCATGCGGTACACGCTCATGACGTACCCGTCTTCAATCTGTTCCCCAACTTCCATGCTGCCAAACGCGGCAATGGGAAGATCGGAGTAGTACTTGACCGGCGTCTCACCCACAGACACCATGACCCATTCATTCATGGCGGGCGGCACGCCGAAACAGCAGAACATCTGATTCTGCGTAAGGGCAAAGGACTTCACGTTGCCTTGGTTGTCAATCTCGACCGGCACCATGAATCCGACGATGACGACGGGCTGTTTGTTGAGCTTCTTGAGCGGCCCGGGAAGTTGATCCTTCAGCGGCTTCGTGGGGTCGGGGCTGGCCAGCAAGGCGTCCGGGTCAGGCAATTCATACTTGAAGCTCGACAGCGCATTGAACGTGACTTTGAGATACTTGCCGTCGCGGGTCTTCTCAAACTTCATGGGGTCTTTGCCGCTCTTGGCGTCTGATTCCATCTGTTGCAGGAGGTCAAGCGACTCCTGCGGCAGGGCGCGGCCCAAGGGCTTGGCATCCGAGACACCGCTCTTGGGGGCGGCGCCGGAGTCCACGGGGGCATCGAGCGGGGCGCCTTTAATCTCTGGGGGGGCGGCTTCCTGACTGAACGCGTGCTGGCCGCTCAGCATGCCGCCCGCCAAGATGAGGGCCGCCGCGGCCAGTCGTGTCCTTCGATATCCCAAGCTCAGCGTCTCCATGAAGTGCATTTCCTCCTCAGCGTTCGAGAGACCACTCAAGTATAGCGCAAGCGCGCCGCGACTTCCGCAACGCTACTCCTCATTTCCTTCCGGATAGGAAAACGCCACGCCATCGAAATCTATGCCGCGCACAGTAACCTTTCCGACGCTCCCCGAAAAGCGGGCCAATCCCTTCAACGCGTCACTCTGCCCGCTGAACTCCGACGTGTCGCCCTCGGTTTCGCCGGTGAGAGGGTTTGATACGGCGAAAAGGTCGAGCGTCTGAGAGGGCTTCCCCTCGATCGATATCTCTACCGAAATGTTCCTGGCGGCGATGCGCACCGCGTGCTCCGCCTCGCCATCGAGCACATAGGCGGTCAGATAGCCCTCCTCCGGTTCGAGCACCAGTTCGATGTGCGCGACGTGCTCGCCCAGGGCCACGAGAGTGCCGCCGTGCGGTGCAGCATGGTGATGGACATGCCCGTTCTCTCCGTGAACCGCATCCTCCTGCACAGGCGCCGTAGACTCGGGATGGCATCCCACGAGCCCCGCAGAAGCCCACAATGCGCAGAGCATTGCCGCGCCCTTTGTTCTTGCGCCCAGTCGCATGCGTTGTCCTCCCCCCGTCATGAAATCGGCGTCAAGTTTGTCGCGATATCCGTCGAGTACGCTTTCACCGCGGGCACGACGCCCGCCAAGGCCCCAGCCAGGGTCATGCCCAAGGGCGTCAGGCAGAGAGCGGGGTGTGCATGCAGCACATCCAACACGACGCCCGTCTGCTGCCGCACCGCGACTGCCGCCGTAGCGAGAATGGCGCCATAGACCAGGAAGCCCAGCTCAGAGCCAATGAGTGCGATAGTTCCCGCCTCGGCCACGATCGCCGTGAATACGGTGCCTCTTCGCGCGCCGAGCGCGCGCAGGATGGCAAACTCGCGCCGCCGCTCGTTGATGGTGTTATAGATGCTTGCCAGAATGGCTGACGTGGCGACGACAACCACGAGATAGGCTACCAATTCCAGCACGCGATTGACCCAACCGATCTTCTCGAAGAGTTCCGCCATGACCCGACCAATCGGGTAGGCCAGTGTGGCTACTTTCCCCTGCTTGTTAATCGTCATGTCCAGATCGAAACCGGTTTTGGGATTCTTGAACTTGAGCATCACCGCACTGACTTCCTTGTGCTCGTCGGGGATGGATTGGCCTGCCCGGGCCTCGTAGACCTCGCCTGTGCCGCGCAGCACGTGGCCGCTCATACGAAAGATGCCTTCGATCGGAATCCAAATCACCCGATCGGAAGGCGTGTTGGTCGGCTTCAGAATGCCCACGACCGTGTACTGCTCGGGGTGCTGCGACGTCTCGCTGTACGTGAGTCCATGGTAGGGATTGATGAGGTCGCCAGGCTTGAGCCCGAGCTTGCTTGCGGCGAAACTGCCGATGACAGCCTCGCGCCGCGTCGTGTCGAAGAAGCGTCCACCGGGTTCCACCTCGAAGTGTGCTCCCTCGCGGTACTCGAATTTCGTGAACACCTCGTCGGTTGTGCCGACCAAGCGGTAGCCCATGTAGTTATCGCCTGTGGCGTACGGGATTGCGAGAGACACCCGCCGGTCGTTCTTCAGCGTGGTGTAGAGAGACCACGGGATGTTGCCGGGCGAGGTTTCCAAGTGGAACACCGTGTTCAGCACGAGTTGGAGCTGGCTGCCGCGGGCGCCGAGGACCGCGTCGAACCCCGCGGGGCCCCCGGTGAAGGCCTCGTAGGTCTGCGCCTGGATGCTGAACACGGCCATGACCAGTCCCGAAGCGAGGGCTGTGGCCAGCAACGTCACAGTGGTGGAAAGTGCATGCTGCCGCAAGCTCCTCCGGACAATCAGCGCGACGCCGCCCAGGGCATGGGTCCGTTCCTTCATGGCCGGACACCTAGGGTGGCCACGGAAGACAGCGCGCGATTGATGGCTGCGAGCTGCCGCACGTCTTCGAACTGCGCCAGGATATCGCGGTCGTGCGATACCAGCAAGAGTGCCGCGTCATTCTCCCGGCACACTTCGCGCATGAGGGTGAGGGCCTCGCCCGCGTGGTGCTGGTCCAGGTTGCCGGTGGGTTCGTCAGCGAGCACCAGCTTTGGCCGGTTCGCCAATGCGCGCGCCACGGCCACTCGCTGCTGCTGGCCCACGCTGAGCTGGCGGGGCCGGTAGTTCATGCGCGCGCCCAGGCCCACGCGCTCCAGCAGCGCCCGCGCGAAGGCGGTGTCCGCGCCACGCCCGAACATCATGCCGAGCATGACATTCTCCAGCGCGGTATAGCCCTGCAAGAGGTTGAAGGTTTGGAAGACATAGCCGATATGGCGTGCCCGGACCCGGTCGCGTCCCGATTCGCCCAGGGAAGTCAGGCACTCCCCGGCCACCGTGATGACGCCGCGGTCAGGCAACAGTATCCCCGCAAGGAGATTGAGGAAGGTGGTTTTTCCGGAACCGCTGCTGCCCTGCAGGGCCACGTGGGCCGTGGGGTCCACAACGAAGGATGGCACATCGATGACGAGATGACGTTCCCCGTCAGGCGCGATGAACTCCTTCTTGAGATCTTTGACGTCAAGGACCGGCATGTGGGATGCCCCGAAAGAGGGGCGGCACCTTCGCTGTCTCGCGAATGTGCCGCCCGCAGGAAAAGACTTTCCGCGCCACAAGAGGCGCGGAAACCAATGACGTAAAAGCGCTTACTTCTTCTCTCGGTGCAGCGTGACCTTGCGAAGTTTGGAATTGTACTTGCGCCGTTCCAGGCGCCCGGTCGATGTCCGCACGTTCTTCTTCGTGTGGTAGCGGGATGTGCCCGGGGCTTCCGTGCACTCCAGAATCACCTGCACCACATTCCCTTTTGCCTTGGCCATGAAACCTGTTCTCCCATGCTGCGCACACGATGCGCGATATTCGCTGAACTTGCGTGCTCCCGAATGCCGCGCCGTGTTCCTAAGACCACAGGACGCACCTACTTGGAGCGACGGGGCAGTATTCTCGCGAATGGGCGTGCCATTTGTCAAATCGCCTCTTCCGACCAATTCCCGCCTGAGGCAGTGCGCCGCTGCCAAGTTAGCTATCCCAAAGCTCACCCTAAGTCCGGAATGGGACACAGGCGAGGGCGCCTGTGCCACACGTCTATCTCTTTAGCGGCTCTTGTCTGGTGCTTCCAGGGTCTTCGCCACACCAAGGACCAGGAGAGAATATGTCTCAAGGCCGTGCAAGCGCGTGTGGCACAGGCGCCCTCGCCTGTGTCTTTATTGGGTATAAGAAGGCACTGAGCTACTGCCGACCAGCCTTTCCCACGGTATCCACAGGCCCGGGGAAGCCCGGCCCGCCTGCGGCCACATAGCCATGGCTCGCGCCGCTTTCGTCCGGGCTGACCCAAAACGCATAGAGGCTGCCATCGCGCAGGTGGAAGCGGAAGCGCACCGGCTTGCCGGCCAGTGACGACAGGTCGTCACCGGAGGTCCAGTGCACCTGCTCCAGGGTGGAATCGGCCCGCAAGGGGACGCAGTTCTTGTAGGTGAACGGTTCGATGGGCTCTCGGTTCTCGTCCAGCACCTCGACGCGCAGTTCGCCCTGCGGCGCGTCCACGTTCACGAAGAGGTATTTGCCGCTGAACCGCAGCATGCGCGTGATGATTCGCTCCTCCTCACCGGAGGCGTCCATGGACACGAATCCATCACGACGCAGCGTGGCGAGCCCGGTCGCGCAGATGCCGGAGCTTTTTGTGTTTTTCCCCGGCACGCCGCTCCTACCGCTCACGTAGAAGTACAGGGTGTCACCCACGACGAGGCATCCACCGCCCACCGACTGCACGTTGCCCCAGTTCCAGTCGCCGGGCTTTTCCGACACGCCGATAAAAGGACGCCGGTCGGGGCGGTACCAATGGAACCCGTCGCGACTGAATCCGAGGCACACGCAATTGGGCTTGGGCCGGTCCTCCGGCTGACCGTACCAGATGCTGAAGAACCCGAGCATGAGGCTTTCGTACGCCATGGCATCGAGATTGTAGAGTTGCGGAAAGATGTCCAGCTCCGGACGGATGGGGTCCAAGCGGTCCGCACCCACCCACATCGGCAACTCGCGCAACACCCAGGGTGCGCCCGCGACCAAGTCCGCATTCTCCTGATAGCGCCGCCGCCGATCGTAGTAGTTGTCCTTCACGCTGTACACCCAGACGCCGCGGAACGGATTGTAGAACGCCGTGCACCGGTCGCCCGCGGGCCCGGTCTGCGTCACGCGCTCACCCCAATGAATGCCGTCTTTCGAGAAGTAGACGGACAGGACCTCTTCCGGGTTGGGCAGTTCGTGCACGACCATCTTGAAGCGGCGCGCCGGATCCGGGTCCAGGTGATCCAGCCAGATGACATTCGAGTCGCGGCCCACGGTCTGCACGATGTTCGTGCCCGGCACGACGTCCAGTTCCGGCTTCTCCCAATAAATGCCATCCTTGGATTGCGCGTAACAGGTCGCTTTGACGTACCCGCCCATGTACCACATCTTGAAAAGCTGGTCCTGAGGGTCATACCAGACGCCATCGCTGAAGGGCATCGCCGTAGGCGCCGGGAAGCCCTGAGACTCCGTGTCCATTTCCCAGGGTTCGTCGGGGACCAGCACGGGACTCGCGGGATGGTATACGGCCTGATGATAGGTGCGCGTAAGCGTGCAGGGTTCGATGAGAAAGTCATCCACGAAGAGCTGGCGTCCCGTGTCGATGGGAATGACGTCCGGGATCTCCTCCAGATACGGCACGGGCATGGGCTCGCGCGTGGGCACCGCGGGCCGCACCGGCGGCCACGGGTCGGGCTGGCGGATGCCGTTGTACGTGATCGATGCGTCCGGAAACGCGGACGCGCACAGAAGCAAAAGTGCAAGAACCCTCATGACGTGCCCTCCCTGCTGAGGCCATTTCGCTCCTCGCTCCTATCATAGCGCATCGCGGCGTGGCTGCAATCAAACGAAGACGATAGTCCGCAGATGGCGCAGATGAACGCAGATGATATGGCGGAACGCGAACGAACGCCAAGGGAGAGAAAACCCACTGAGACTGCGTGCGGTTCCTCTTGAGGCCTGAAGGGCCGGCGCCAAACTTGGCCCAGGGCAGAGCGAAGCGACGCCCTGGGGCACAGGCCCGCCCCCCCGAACTTGAGCGCTGAAGGCGCGGCCCCTGCCGTACAAAGGAATAGAAAGGGGAACGGGCGTCTCCCCCGTGATTGGACAATTCTTCAACGCAGAGGCGCAGAGGTCGCAGAGGAACGCGGAGTGCGAAGCCAGAGACGAAGATGAAGAGATTGTCCACAGATAACACCAGTCTAAGAATAAGACCCAACGAGGTGGCATGGGCATCCTTGCCCATGGTCTTCACTTCGTTCCAAACGCAAAGGCGCGGAGTTCGCGAAGTTACGCGGAGAGGCCAGAGACCGGCGTTCTGGTACTGCCTCGCTCGTCGCGCCCCAGGCGTGACAGCACAGCGCTTCGCTCAAGCGATCGGCTTGGCGGTTTCACATAGTCTGCCACGCCCATCGCCACGTCTAAGTCCCGGCAGGGGCGCAGGTGCATAGCCCCGGGTGGAGCCGCAGGCGGAACCCGGGGTTCACATGCCCTCTCCTTACGAAAGCCCCGGCAGGGGCGCAGGACAGTACCGCGAACGACCTGTGAATCCCGAGCGCCGCGTTGTCTAATCCACCTCGTCGTGCTATTATTGCGTCAGTGTCTAGCGCGATACTACTGCGACAGACGGAGCCACGCGATTCATCCAGTAAAACGGGCCCGCGGCGCGCGATCGCATGCGCGGCATCAGTGTGAGGGCACTAGACGCGATTGTTGCGCCTGAACCTGCGAAGAGTGCACGGTCCAGGGAACCGAAGGAAGCAGGAAGATGACAGAGTACGAAATCATCGACACGAATGCCGAGAACATCGGCGGGTGCAGCTTCTGTGGCCGCAAGAACGCCAACAACGAGGGGTATCGCCGGAAAGCGGATTGGCTCAAAAAGCGCTACCCGGAAGGCCTGAGGCTCAAGGTGCTCCGCTCGCGCGAATTCGGTGATATCGGGACCATCGAGTACGTCCCCGGCAATCAGGCGTGGAGACCGGTGGAGGCGGAGGGGTACCTTCTCATCCATTGCTTGATGGTCAACCGAAAACATGGGGGGAAGGGGGTCGGCACGCTCCTATTGGATAGTTGTCTCAGGGACGCGCAGAAGAGCAACTGCAATGGGGTCGCCGTTGTGACCAGTTCCGACAGCTTCATGGCAGGAAATGGGCTGTTCGTTAAAGCGGGTTTTGTCTCGGTGGACAGCTTCCCTCCCTACGAGTTGCTCGTCAAGAAATTCAAGAAAGGAGCCCCCGATCCTCGTTTCAACGTTGACAGGGAGCTACTACCTAAAAGGTACAAGCACGGGCTCACGATCCTGGCCGCCGATCAGTGTCCCATGGTTCCCAAGTGGGTGGAGGAGATTGCGGAGGTGTCTAGGACCTTGGGGCTGAAGCCGAAAGTCGTTCGAGTCAGCAGCGCCGAGGCGTCAAGGGGACTTCCAACGCCCTACGGCATGTTCTGTATTCTCTATGATGGAAAGCTGATCGCCGGCCGTCCGGTCAGCGCAAGGAGATTCACGAGTATGATCCGTGAGCGTGCAAGGTTATCTCCCGCAGGCGACGTCTAAGCGGCTCTACCATTGACCGAGTGAGTCCAGCGTGGCGCCGTCATCCCTGCCGCCTCTTCTTGAGAAGCAAATTCCGCAACTATCTGCTGCCCCGCCTGCTCCGGCTCGCCTCACCCGCTTGACCGCTTCCGGCACCCCTGTTAAGGTGAGGCGCGCTTCGGGTGTACCGCGCAAATGGGGGCCGCAGACAACGAAGCGAATGAGGACCCATGTTGCATCTCACGGTTGGTATTCTCTCGTGCTTGTCCGCTGTTTCCGCACCAATCCCGGCCGCGGAATTGCTCGCATGGTTTGACGCGGCCGATGCTACAACGCTCACGCTTGAATCCGGGCGTGTCTCATCGTGGGCAAGCAAGGCCTCTCCGCCATGCGTCGCGGTCGCTTCCGGGGAACAACGGCCCCTGTTCATCGCGGGCGATGGCGCGCAGCGGCCCGCGCTGCGTTTTGATGGACTCGACGATGTCTTGCGAGTTCCTGCCTTCAATCGCAGGGCGGATACGTGGACGCTGATTGTCGTGGCAGCACCCTTTCGCCCATGCCGGGGCGGCGGGCTTTGTTCGGCGGCCCCCGTCGAAGGCCACGACTACGACCCCGGTTTTACGGTTGATCTGTACCAGTCTTCGCAAGCATTCGATCAGATTAGCATCGAGGGAGCCGGACGCATTTCCGGCCAAATCGATCAGATGAAGAACTCCTACGCCTGCGGCGGCATGCATGTCATTACCGTGGTGCGCGCGAGTCAGCAGGTAGATCTCTTCATAGACGGAATTCCCGAGGGTTCCCGGCCAGTTTCGCCTGCGGAAACGATCATGGACGTGCTCCGAATCGGCTCGCGGTGTTACGCGGGCATGGAGCGCAATTTCTTTCACGGCGATATTGCTCAGGTTTTGTTATACGGGCGCGCGCTTGAGACTACGGAGTGCGAGAGTATCGAATCTGTGTTGCGGGTGAGCGAGGTGGAACGCGCTGAGGGCGAACAGGCGTTGCTGCGCCGCGTGGAGGAGCAGCGGCGCGCGCGCATGGTATCGCCGCGAATCGTGAAATCGTGGCCCAGCATCGATGCGTTCCTCGCCGATGGCAACGGCGCGCTCAATCCGCAGGCACTACCCCTCCGAACGGGCATCCGCGATGCCATCACGCTGTCGGTGCAACACCTGAACAACCTGTACGACCGTGACAAGGACAACGAGCCGTTCTTCTTCGTCAATCGAGAAGCGGACGGCACCGGCAAGATGCGCCACTCCGTGAACATCGGCATCCCGCACGTGGTGGGCCGTTGCCTGCTGGGATGCATGATTGCCGAGCAGGCGGCGCAGGTCCCCTTTCCGAAGGATGGACTCGCGATCCTCGAGCGTTACTGCAAGAGTTCTTTCGACAATCCCGACCACTTGAACTCCTACTACGATCCCGAGCGCGGCGGTGAACGCTTTGTGGAGTTCCACAACATGCGGGAAGGGCTATACGGACTTTGGGCTCTGATCTCCGGCCGCCAATCGGAGTGGGCCAAAGAGACAGCGCACCAGATGCTAGTCACGTTGGATAGCATTACGAGTGAAGAAGGCCTCTGGTCCATTGATCTTGCATCCGACCCCGCGGCGCGTGATCGCTGGATGGGACTTGCTCCCGCCAACGCCGCGCGCATGGTGGACGCGCTGCTCGCCTACTACGACTGCAGCGGCGATGCGCTGGCACTGAAGCTCGCGGGCCTTTACGCGAGGCAGGGGCTCAAGACGATCTTTCTGGAGGATGGCCGCTTCGCGCCGATGGAACGCTCCTCGGGGCACGTCCACTCCATCACCTCTTCACTGAGCGGTATCGCGGCTTACGCGGTGCGCACCAATGATAAGGACATGCTCAGCGCCTGCGCCCGGATCATGGATGTGGGCGTGCCCGAGTACTTCAGTTCCTGGGGCTGGGGCGATGAAGTGTTTCCGGAGCATCCCGCGGACGTGATTTCCCGTGGCGAGATCAATCAGACCGGGGATGTCGTGCGGACCGCCCTCATCCTCGGCGCTGCGGGAAAACCGCAGTACTACGAAGTCGCTGAGCGCTACCTGCGCGGCATGCTGCTTCCCACCCAGCACCGGGAAGAGGAGCTGCGCGCGATCCTGCGCGATAAGTCCAACCCCGCGGACGACTCCGAGCGCGACACGGTGCGCCGTTCGATCGGCGGCTATGCCATGCAGCTTCCCAACGATCGCATGGCGCCCGGCGACTGGCCCATCAGCACGCTCGATATCACGTCGGGCGCGGTGCATGCCATGAGCGAATGCTATCGCCAACGGACGACACACGCGGACGGCGTGTATAGAATGAACCTGCTATTCGATTACGAAGACGAGGCCATTGCGCTCGCAAGCCACCTTCCCCAACAGGGCCACATCGAGTTCTATGCGAAGACGGACATCCCCGGCCTCGACATCCGCATCCCCGCCTGGGTAGACGCCAGCACCATCGAGGTTGAGGTCGGGGGTCAGCAGGTCCCTCTGAGCGTGACAGGTTCGTTTGCTCACGTCGGTGCTCTTTCGGCGGGCCAGGAGGGGCATCTATCGTTCGCGGTTCCCTGCAAGCGCGAGAAAGAGACGGTGGACGGTGTGGAGTACACGACCGCGTGGATTGGAAGCCAGCTCATCGCCGTTACGCCACGCGGCACGCAGAGTCCCCTTCCATTCTGAGAAGCGAATCCGCGCTTCCCGTTTCGTGCTCGTTGCGTCACGAGTCACGAATGGGTAGGCTGTGTGCATTGCGGAAGTCATGAGCTTACCTACGAGGGATTATTCACCATGATCAAATCGCGCGGCGCCTGGTCAGGACTCTTCCCTGCAACCTTGTGCCCGTTTACTGACCGCCTCGACATCGACGAGGAGGACCTGGCCCATTACCTGTCCTGGGTGGCGGGACACGCCTGCGTGAAGGGAGTCGTCGTGAACGGCCACACCGGCGAGATCACGTCCTTGCGCAATGCCGAGCGCGCGCGAGTGACGGCAATTGCCGCGGCCTCCGTGGGGCAACGCGTGCGCGTGATCAGCGGCGTCTGCGCCGAAGGAAGCCTTGATGCCATCGATCAGGCCCAGGCGGCCAAGGAAGCCGGCGCGAGCGCCATCCTGCTGATGCCTCCGCATCACTGGTTGCGCTTCGGACGCAACCGCGCAACCGCCGTGGGTTTCGTCGAGGACGTCAACAACGCCGTGGACATCGGCATCGTGCTGCACCAATACCCCGCGTGGACCAAGGCTGGCTATTCCCTCGCGGAGATGCTGGACATTGCGGCGCTGTCCAATGTCGTGAGCATCAAGATGGGTACGCGCGACATGGCGCGGCAACATCACGACTATGAGACCTTGCGCCAGGCCGCTCCGGATGTCAGCATCATCACGTGCCACGACGAGTTCCTGCTCGCGAGCCTATTGGAAGGCGCGGACGGCGCCCTGGTCGGATTCGCGGGCTATGCGCCTGAACTCATCGGCGCCCTCGTGGACAAAGCGCTTGCGGGCGACCTGGCCGGCGCCCGTAGCCTTCGCGATCGCGTGGATACGCTGGCCAAGGCCATTTACGCATTTGGCGAACCATCGGCCGACGCGCATCAGCGCATGAAGATGGCCGCCTATCTCACGGGCAAACTCGCATCGCCGGTTGCCCGGCCTCCGCTGCGTCCACTCGCCGCGCAGGCGGTGAAGACGATGGCCGCGGCGTTGCGCCGTGCCGGTGAGAACGTCCTGCCTGGACGGGGCGCTGACTAAGCAGAAGACGCGACACAGGGGGTACCGATGCCGGACCGCAACCTACTGACGATTTGGGACGGGCTGAGTCTGCTCGTCTACCTCGGCGTGATGCTCTTCCTCGGCAGCAGCTTCGCGCGGCGGCAGACCACGGCCGAGCATTACTTCACGGCCAATCGCACGATCCCCGGATGGGCCGCGGGACTCTCCATGTTCGCCACGTTGCTCTCGAGTTTCCTCTTCATCGGCTTTCCCGGCCACACCTATCAATACAATTGGGAAGTGCTGATGCAGCAGTTCACAACACCCTTCATTATTATCGGCGTGGTCATCTTCATCATTCCCGTCTACCGCAGGGCGGTGCGCATCAGCGCCTATGAATACCTGGAACACCGTTTCGGCTACTTCGCGCGAGTCTATGGAACCGTCGGATTCTTGACTGGGCATTTCGTGAAGATCGGAGTGGTCATGTCGGCGATGTCGCTCGCGCTCAACAGTATCACCGGCTGGAACCGCGACGGCATCCTTATCGCGCTTGGCCTGATCACAATCGTCTATACATTCGCGGGCGGCATGGAAGGCGTCATTTGGACGGACGTGATCCAGGGACTGCTGATGATCGTCTGCGGCATCGTGACAGTTCTCTTCATTCTCTTCATCGCCACGCCCGAAGGACCCGCCGCCGTCTGGTCAGAGGTCACATCCGCGGACAAGCTGCGTCTCATCGATCCGACGTTTACAATGACTGACCAAACGGTCTGGGTGATCACGTGGATGGGGATATTCCATTTCACGAGCCGCTTCGCCACGGACCAGACGATGGTCCAACGCTATCTCACATCCACCAGCCTGTACGAGGCTCGCAAGGGCGCCGTCGTCAGCATCGCGTCCTGCATGATCGTGTGGATCACCTTCTCGATGATCGGAAGCCTGCTCTACGGATTCTACACGCTCCATCCCGAACGCCTTGGTGAGTCCATCACCGAGGGCGATCAGGTGTTCCCGTACTTCATCGGACGCGAACTCCCGCCCGGCTTGACGGGCCTGGTACTGGCGGGCCTGTTTGCTGCGACGATGTCGACGCTCTCTTCAGACCTGAACAGTTTCAGCGCGTGCGTGGTGAGTGACTTCTATGATCGGTTCGCAGGAAAGCGGAAGGAGCACCTACGCCTGCTCGTATCCCGCATCAGCGTGCTCTTGGCCGGCGTGAGTGCCGTCGCCCTGGCCATGTGGATCGCCCGGCAGCAGGGCGGCATCATGAGCTTCGTGCTGAATGCCTGGGCCACCATCGGCGCGGTCTGCGGCGGCGGCATCCTGGCCGCCTTCTTTCTGGGATTCTTCTGCCCGCGCGCCAACGCGAAGGGCCTGAACATCGCGCTGACGATCGGCATCGTGCTGGTGCTGTGGTGCTACGCGACATCGAACGAATGGATTACCCTGCCTGAGCGCCTCTCGTTTCTCGCATATCGTTGGCACGAGTGGTGGCTGATGGGGTTCAGCAATGTGATTGTGTTCGTACTCGGCTATTCCTTGAGCCGCATTCTTGGAAAGGACGAGGAGGTTTCCCTGAAATGGACCGCATACAACCGGGAGGCGGAGTCGTGAGCGCGTTCCACGGCATGACCTACTCAATTGTCGTACTCGCTGCCTTCGGGATCTTTGCGGACATTGGGCAAGCCCAAGCCCAAGCCCAAGCCCAAGACCAAGAAGTCACGTTCCAAGAGGCAGACGGACGTGTCCAGATTCGGATCGGCGGCGCTCCCTTCGCCACGTATGTCTACCGCGACGAGAAGATTCCTCGCCCTTACTTCTGCAATGTCATGGCCCCGAATGGCGTTCAAGTCACGCGTCCAAATCCGCCCGACCCTATCCTCAACAAAGGGAACGACGACCATCCCGAGTTCCATCCCGGCATCTGGCTTGCCTTCGGCGATATCGGCGGCACGGATGTCTGGCGCAATAAAGGGCGCGTGCGGCACGAACGGTTTGTCACCGAACCGCGCAGCGGCACCGGCACATTTGCTGTGGAAAACGTGTACGAGACGACGGACTCGCCGCCGCGAATCGTCTGCCGTGAGTTGTGCACGTATGCGATTCACGCCACGGCGCGCGGCTGCCTTGTCATCATGGAATCCGATATCGTTTGCAGCGATCGCGATCTCACCTTCGGCGACCAGGAAGAAATGGGCCTGGGTGTCCGCATGGCAACATCGCTGACTGTCGAACACGGCGGCGGCTCGATCGTGAACAGCGAAGGCGGTGCGAACGAGGCCGGAACCTGGGGCAGGCAGGCGGCGTGGTGTTCCTACTATGGAGCCGCGGACCGCCAGCGAGTGGGCATCACAATCATGGCGGACCCGGCCAACTTCCGCCCGTCGTGGTTTCACACCCGCGACTACGGGCTAATGGTCGCGAATCCATTCGGCAAGAAGGCCATGACCGCGCCAGACGACGCTGGCGTGCCGCCGGATGTCACGCTGGTGAAGCAAGGCCAGCACCTGCGGTTGAGTTTCGGGATTCTCGTGTTCAGCGGCCCTGAATCCGTGCCCTTCGATGGTTCCGGCGACTACAAGGCCTTTCTGGATCTGCTCCGCAGTTCGCGCGGCAAGGAGTAGCGCATGCGTATTGGTATAGTTGGACTCGGCCTTCTTGGCAAAGCCATGGCCCAACGCTTCATTGCCGCAGGCTACGAGGTAACGGGGTACGACATCGCGCAGAACGCGCGCGAAGAGGCCGCGGCACTCGGCGTGTCCGTGCTGACCGATGCCTGCGCCGTCGCGGTGTCTTCCGAAACCTTGGTATTGAGTCTCCTGACTTCCGAGGACCGGCGAGCCCTCTTCTGGGGCCCGCAACGCGCGGCGGCGGCCCTAAAGCCCGGCTCGACCATTCTCGATACAACGACGGCACGTCCGGACGATATACGGGCAGACAGCGCCCGTATTGCCGAAGAGTGCGGCGCGCGGCTCGTGGATGTCTGCATATCCGGATCGAGCCAGGTCGCGCTGGAGGGGCGGGCACTCGCTTTAGTGGGAGACCGTGAAGAACACGCTGAATACCAGGACCTATTGCGAACCTTCGCCGCGAAACAGTATTACTTCGGGGAGCCCGGTCGCGGCAACGAGGCAAAGCTCGTCGTCAACCTGGTCTTCGGACTCAACCGTCTGGTGCTTGCCGAAGCCCTGGGCCTTGCCGCCAAGGGCGGCTTCGATTTACCCACCATGCTTGATGTGCTGTGCGAAGGCGAAACCTACAGTACAGTCATGAAGACGAAAGGTCCCAAGATGGTGAGCGGAAAGTACTCGCCCGCAGTGGCGCGGCTGGCTCAACACGCGAAGGACGTGCATCTCATTGTCGAATACGCCCGCCATGTTGGCGCGCGCACTCCGCTGACAGAACTGCACTCCGGCATTATTGATACACTGGTCGCGGCGGGCTACGGCACACTCGACAACGCCGCCATCTTCAAAGCATTTGAGTGAAGCAACGGGAGGGCGTTCTATGCACAAGGTCTTGCTCGTGATTGGCGACGGCGGCGAGGTCATCGACACGATGGTGCCCTTCTACCGGCTCGGCGAAGATTTCGAGGTCGTCGTGGCCGCTCCTGAACAGCGCACCTATCACCTCGTCCAGCACCACCACGCGTCCGACTGGGACATCACCATCGAGACCCCCGGATACACCATGGATTCACACGTGGCCTTTTGCAAGGTCAATCCCGATGACTTCCTGGGCCTGGTGCTACCAGGCGGGCGTGCTCCGGAGTTCCTGCGCTACGACCAGGACTTGATCCGCATCACAAGGCACTTCTTCGAAAAAGACAAACCTGTGGCCACGATCTGTCACGGAATTGAGATTCTCGCTGCTGCTGACGTCATCCGCGGGCGCCGGGTGACTACGATTCCGCGCTGCCGCCTCGATGCCGAGTTCGCTGGAGCCGAGTACGTCGCGGAACCTCTCGTAGTCAGTGGCAACCTTTACTGCTGCCGCTATAAGCGCGAATGCTCCGCGTGGATGAAGGCCTTTGTTCAGGAACTGCACCGGCGCAGCGCCACGGTCTAACGGCGCCTCGATGGGTCAGACCACCAAGTGCCCTTTCTTCTCCGCCAGCACTATCGTTGCACGCGTGCCTGCGTTGAAATCGATGAAGTCCTTTTCGATACCATCGCTGAAGATGACTCCATTCTCAGGCATCTGTGAGATCAGGCTCAGGGGGCAATCAGGGGTGATTCTCCCGAAAGTGACACCCGCCGCCGATGTTCTACTCGGCCACGGCTCGCGCACCGAGAAACACAGGTAGTCCGCGTCCCACGCAAACGCGCTCTGCTGATGTCCCTGCAATGGACTCCCCGTCAAGTGGGAGGCAATGCCAGTAGCCCCTGCAACGATGCTCCGGAACCACCCAGTCGAACCAAGCCCCGTCGATACGATGATGCCGCTGGATGACTGGTGCTCGCTTTGGTGGCCGATCTGGAGAGAATACCTCGCGGAAGTATGCGACTTGGGGCCTATGAACAGGTCGTTCACACCATACAGAACCTGGCCCGTGTTAAGCTCGGCCTTCGCCATCGAGACTCGGCGAATGGCGCGCCGCCCACGCAGGGTGTCAAGCACGGCGCCCTCCAGGTCGCCCACCTGAAACGGAAGCAACACGCCCTCCCAGCGCCCGGGATCCGGATTCACGCCCACCACGGGCTGCACGGTCAGGTACTTCAGGACATTCGCGACGAGCCCGTCCTGGCCCAGCACCACGACCGTGTCGTCCTTCCCGAAGATGAAGTTCGGCACGTAGGCGCGGTCCAAGAGTTGCACACGGCCCAAGCCCGCGAGACACGCTTGCGCCGATTGCAGCGCGGCCTTGTACGTACGGTCCTCTTCCTGATAGTCGGAAAAATCCGCTCCAAGGTGTTCAACGTAAAAGCGCGCCTGATCCACGGTGTTGAAGCGAACCACCAATTCGTCGAGCCGCGTCTTGCGCGCGATGAGGACGATCTTCTTCTCTGTCGCCCGATCCATCACTCTTGAGTCTGCCGGTCCATAAGCTCGCGCAATAGATCGGGAGACACATTCAACTGCCCGATCTTCCCGGCACTCTGAGCCAGATCACGGAATGCAGCAGCCACGAGTTGTCCCGGCTCCATGCCCACACTGGCAAGGGCCTGCAGCACTCGGGGATCCGTTTCTCCGAGTGCTTTCATCATCGCGGACATGCCGTACGCCTTGGCGTCGGCCTCTTGCCGCGTGTTTTGCGTTGCGAGCGCGACCAGTTCTTTGTTGCGTTCTTCCAAGGCAATCTTTGCGGCCATTTCCGCTTCCTGCAACTCGCGCTTCTTCTGCTGCACCGCTTTCTGAGCGTCCATCTGCGCTTCACGGATCTGCCGCTTCTTGTTCTCGACCGCAATCTCCGTGTTCAGCTCGTTTTCCTTGATGGCGCGCTCTTGCTCAACCGCTGCGTTTCTGCGCGCGTAGATTGCCTCATCGGCTTGACGAAGTATTTGCTCCCTCGCCTCCGCCTCAAGTGCACGTGACGTCTCCGGCGTTGGCTTGATGGCCAGGATCGACAAGCCCAGCACCTCGATACCCAGCGACGTAATGACCTCGGCATCCTGAAGCCCTTTCCGCAAAGCGGCCACGAGGTCGTCGGAACTGCCCAAGGCTTCCCTCAGCGACATGGTCTTTAAAGACGAGCGCGTTAAGACTTGCGCGTGGCTGATCAAGCGTTGGGGCAACTTCTGCGGATCCTCCGATTCGTACGCTCTGCCGTTGGAAGCCAGCGTGTAGTTCATTAGCTTCGCGAGCTTCCGCGCGTCGGCCACACGGTACGTGAGCTGGCCCTGCACGGTGACCTCCTGGAAGTCAGACGTCACCTCCTGGATGATGAAGGGCACGTCGACGCTGCCCACTGGCACCCTAACCAACGATGTCGTTGGCGCAAAATACCAGAACGCCAACCCGGCGCCCTCCCGAACCAGGGCGCCCCGCCGATACTGCAGCACATAGTCAGTCGGTTGAACTTTGATGAATCGCCATCCCAACATGTTCGTTCCCCCTCCTTCCCGGTTTTCGTGCCGTACTCTTGCCTTCAATGTCTTGGCGCTTTTCATGCAGTGCTTGCGCGTCTTGTGCCCGTCTCAAAGTCCCGTCATTTCAACTCGCCAGACTTCCAGGGGCGCAAATGTCAGCGGCAGCACGTTCCCTGCGCTGAAGGGCATCTCCTGTTCCGTCCCTACTCGTTTCACGTTAGTCGGCGCGGACGGTAACGTGAACGCCGCCTCGTGCGCGTCGTAGCTGTTGTTCACGGCAAAAAGATAGACTGTGCCGCCCAGGCGCTTCACCGTCCAATTCAGCCAATCCGCCTGCGGCACGGTGATTGCGGGCGGTGTCTCGATGGACAGCAGCGCGGGAACCACATCCTTTACCTCCTGCACCACTTCCTTGAACTGCGGCCAGTACGCGGCGAAGTCGAGTCCCGCGTTGCGCTGCGGCAAGTACAGGTTGAACCAACTGTAGAAGATGAGCCCCTGGGCGCCTTCCGCGATGCATTGCCACGTCATCGAGCGCACTTCATCGATGGTCGGCTGGCGATAGCGATCCGCGTCAGATTCCTTGTACGCGCCCCAATTGAAAACTTGCGGCACCATCCACACCGGGCGCACACCGTGCATGGCCGCGACCGTCTTGCGCGTCCACTCCCCCGCAGCCGCGGGGCTGTGTTCGGGGATGGGATACGGGTCCGTGCCGATGGCGTGGCAGGTGTCGATGTAGCCGCCAATCTCGCCGATCTGATAGAGAACGGACCACGTGGCATGATTGGGATCCAGTTCCTCCAGCCACTCGCGGTGTGCCACCAGCCGCGCGTGCTGCTTCAGGGGCGCCTCATCGTTCAGGTACCACGCAAGCAAGGCGGGATGCTCGCGAAACGCCTCGACCTTTCCAGCGATGAATGCACGCTCGGTGTCCTCACTCGTGATCTCGCCGGGATGGCCGGGCAGAAACACGTAGCAATCCTTCACGGAATAGACAACCTTGAGCCCATGCTGATGGACGGCATCCATCTTCGCTTTGTCGATCATCGCGTAGGGCATGAGACAGTTGAAAGGCCCATCCGCAAACACGTCGAGCTGCTCGTCTGTCACATCGCCCCAATACATGCCGAGCGGGAAGAAGGGCTGACCTTGATAGATGAGCCGATTGTGCTGGTCGATGTACGCGGTGCGGTCCGGCGCGTGCGTGGTTCGCAATATGCGGCACGACTTCGTGCTGAGAGCACGTCCACCGCTCTTCTGCACGAGCCGCACCTCAACCGTGTAGGGACCCGGAGCCAGTATCTTGCCGGGCAATTCCACTGTGGTTTGCATCGTGCCGGACACGGCCTGCACGGCGGGCGTCACGGCTGACGGACCACTCTCCGGCAAAACAAGACACGAGAGTTCCACGTCATCCGCTGCTAACTCGTAATCGACCAACTCCGCGGTATCGGCGAGAATGCGAACGGTCTCAGGTCCCGCATCGGTGATCTCGTTCCGGTAATTGGGCGAGAGAAGCACAAGGGACAAGGGATCGCCGCGGAATTGCTTCACCTCGACATCATCCCACCAAGCCGTCCCGGCCATGCCCTTGCGCAGGTAGCAGGTGATAGTGCCGCCCGCTACACCTTCGGGGATCCGTGCCGTCACCATCTCCACACGAGTCCAATCGACAGTGCCCCGCGCGCCTTCGCTCGCATAGGTTCCGCCTGCCCAACTGCCTTCCGCGTTTCGATACTCGAGACAAAGCGTCGCGCCAACGTCTTCGCCCTCGACTCCGTCCGACTTGACCCATGCACTGAAAACGTAACGCGTGCCGGGCTGGATTGGAATGCTCTGGCCGCAGAGCACGTAGCGATTGCCGTCGGAGTTCACGTATTTCAACGAGGCTTCCCCCGAACGCTTCACTGTGACGTCCCGGCTGAAAACGGCCGCGTCTCCGTGCCAACCCTCGGGCACGGTACTTGCCCCGGCCTCTTCAAAGCCAGGATTGGTGACCAGGTTCGGAGCCTCCCACTCTTGCGCTGTTGCGGCCCCAGAGACCAGCAGCATTGCGGCGACAAATGCTTTCATCATGCTTCGCTCCTCGCGTTCGATGAAACTCCCGGCCTACCAATCTTACGTCGCCCTGGCCTGTGAATCCAGGAAACACAACGGTGTGACGGTTGCGGTGAGTCGGATCACGTTTCGCGGAACGGTCGAGGATCGCTTCGTGCCGAGGACGTTGGCGCCTGCTGCGGAGATAGCGCCGTCCTGTTGTAATCCGTCCGTGGGGAAAACGTTCGGTCCCGGCGATATCCTTGCGATGATGATTCCTGGGTACTGCACTGGCAGCCGGACTGTATTCGCCGCTCTTTCGTGCTCGGAATCGATACCTCTGAAGAGTTGATCGAATCGCTCCTACGGCACAGCCTTCGGCGTTAGATCGATTACCAGATCCTCACCTTCGGCGAGATGCACCGTCTTGAGGTCGATCAACGCGCTCCCAAGCGGGTCGATAG
>JADLGB010000236.1 GCA_020849535.1 Candidatus Hydrogenedentota bacterium | reverse complement strand
CCGAATTGGTCGCCTTGACGTCGAAGGTCCCATCGCCACGCGGCGTGGCCAGGAGTTCGATGTCCTGGTCTACCATGGCTTGGCCGATATCGGGATTGTGTCCCTTCACTTCACCCAGGGCTTTGAACTTGGACCGGAGGAAGGATGTCTCTTTCTCGCCGGCAGGAGTCGTCGTAGGATTGATGAAATCGCCGGACATCATTACCACCTGTGAAGCCCCGATAGTGCTGCCCGGCGCCATGGCGATCTCATCGCATGCATAGCTGATGAGCGCCCCCGCCGAGATGGCGCCCATACCTTCCACGTAGGCGATGGTCTTACAGGGGGCTTTGAGGATGGACTTGGTGATCTCGACAGCGGAATCGAGGCGCCCGCCAGGTGTGTCAATGATGAAGATGATCGCTTCCGCGCCTTGCGCATGCGAGACGGCTCGGTTCACGAGGAGCAGCGTCTCATCGCCAATCATCGTGCCCTGATCGTTAATGATGGGACAGAGCACCACGAACGGCCCGTCTTCCGCTGGCGTGTCCTGGGCAAAGGCCACACATGCCAGCGCAAGAAGCAGCGCAGTGCCGCGAAGCAAGTTGGACAGCCGACTACGGTGTTGCACAGCCATTTCCATCTACCTTCCCAGCAAGTATGCGCCCCTATGCGCACTGAGCAGCACGCCTCTATTCTAGGCGTTGCATACCACGGGGTCAATGCCTGCTCAGAGATAGTTGGAAAGCGCCCAAGTGCAAGTACTTCGGGAAGGGAGGGGCTGGTGTGAAGGGGGAGTGCGGGGCCTGGGGCGCCGGGTTTCGCTGCGGAGATAGCCTGTGGAGTCCGGGTGGACGAGGTGGACAAGGTGGACGGGGTGGACGGGGTGGACGGGGTGGGTTCCAGCCTGTGGAGTCAGGCCTCCTGGAGTTTTCGTCGGAGGTGTGAAGAGCCGGCAGAGATGCCGGCGGTCCTGGTAGCGGTCCTGGCAGGGCCCGGCTTCCGCGCCGGGCGGTTGCTCCTAGTATCCGCAGGTCCAGTAGCCGGGCACCCAGCGTGATTCCGTTACTGTGGTGTAATAGCTGGGTACGAAGACTTGCTCGTAATGGGCGTCCGCGACGAGGATTACGACTTGCTGATTGTTGACCATCTGCGTCGAATACACCGGAGGCACGTAGCGCGGTTCATAATGCGCGGGCACCCACACGGTGCGCAGGTAAGGTTCGTAGTGGCCCTCAATCCAGACGCACAACCTGCCGTGGTAGTGATAACTGCCTGGCCGATTGTAGCCATAGTGATAGTGCCCGCCCGTTCCCCCGAGCACGAAGCCTGACCCCCACACGGTGTAGCTCTGTCCCGGCGCCGGGTGCACGTACTGTTCAGTCACAACATGACGGTACGTCGTCGAATCGTCGTGTAACACGTTGTAGTACGGCGACATCGTGGCTGGCCGCCGATTCTGCGCCACCGCCGGAACGCTGATAAGAATGGACAACGCCAGCACTGCAAGAAGCCCGCGCATGGATCACGCTCCTTTCCTTGGACAACACCTGGCCCTCAGAATTTTACCACCTAAATTAGACTGCCAGGAGTTGTCAAGTATTCAAGCAGTGTAAGTGATTGGCCGGGGCATGGTTTGGGGACGGATCCCCGTAGGAAGGCGGGCATTCCTGACCGCCACGCAGCGTCAGGAGATGAGCTTGCGGAGGGCTCCGAACAAACCGGTGCGGGTCGGGCTGACCTTCTGCGCGCCCGGTTCCAGTCTCGTCCGCGGGGGAGTCCCCGTGATGCGGATAAGGACCGCCGTCACATTGTCCGGGGCGCCCGCCTGCAACGCCCTGCCCACCAGGACCCGGGCGATCGCCTGCAGACTGTCGCCTTCGGACATGGCTTTCGCCAGTTCGCTATCTTCGACCACGTTGGAGAGTCCGTCGGAGCAGATGAGCAAGGTGTCGCCCTGTTTGAGCTGCACTGCGAACAGGTCCACGGTAACGGCTTCCTTCGTGCCGACGGCGCGGGTGATGAGATTCTTGAGGGAATGGGTCCGTGCCTCCTGTTCGGAGATGTATCCGTTCCGGACCTGCTCGGCGACCAGGGAGTGGTCGTCCGTGATTTGCCAAATCCGTTCGCTCTTGCGCAGCAGATAGACCCGGCTGTCCCCGACTTGGGCGATGTAGGCGTGGTCGCCCATGATCAGCATGGCCGACATGGTCGTGCCCATTCCGTAATACTCGGGGTGGTTCTCGGCTTCCTGGAAGATGCGGCGGTTTGCCTGGCTTACGGACTCGCTGAGACGAGCCGGTGTGGTGGGCTCTCGGCGCGTGTAGTACTCTTCCGCGAGGGTTTGCAGCGCAAGGCGGCTTGCGAAATCGCCGCCACTAACGCCGCCCATCCCATCGGCCACGGCCAGCAAGATGCCGCGATCGCTTAGCGTCTGCCTGTCGTCGGGGACGCACAGCGCGCAGGAATCCTCATTCCGCGATCGTTTCTTGCCGACATCAGAGATCAGGTGGGCTTCGATGAAAGACCCACACCAGTGGAATTCGTAGTTTCCGCCCTTCTCGGGCCCGGTGTGGGTTTGCGATATCACTGCCATCTATACAATCACCCAACTAGCCTTGGCGGGGTGGGAACTCCCGGGCGTTGTCACTATGCGCGTGCGGCGTTTCATGCGGGTCGTATTGTAGTTCCGCCAGCTTTTCCATTGCAACGCGGTAGAACCCTCCGAAAACGGCAGGTTCATGAGACCCGGCGCGTGGTCAACCACGGGCGGCCGCTCTTCTGGGCGCGGCCAGCTTCACGACCAGCAGTTCCAAGGCCAGAGTCCGGTCCACCCCCGTGGAGCGGAGGAGGATCTCCGTATCCATGCACAGGGAAAACGCGTCCCTGAACTTCTCCTTGCCCAGTTTGGCAGCCAACGGCCTTACCTTGTTGGCCAGGAAGGGCTTCAGACGGTTGGATTCCGGTACGGTGGCGAAATAGGCGGTTTTGAGCAGCCAGTTGATGGAACCCAGAATCTCGAATTCATTCTTGCCGAGCCGGAGGATTTCGCGCAACACGCGGACAGCCTTGTCGATATCCGATGAGGCGATTGCATCGGTCAGTGACCAGATCTCCTCCTCGGCGACGTCCGCGCATGCGGCGGCAACGTCCGCCTCGGTCACCGTGCCGTTCCCGCCGATGTAGTTGCACACGAGATTGACGGCATTGCTCACATCGGATAGACGGGTTCCGGTGCGTTGGATGAGTTCACGGACGGCGGGTCCCTCGACCGACTTGCCCCGCTTTTCGATCTCGGCCCGCGCCCACAGCATGGCCTCATGATCCTTGAGTTCGGGGCACTCGACGATCACGCCCGATTTGCCGCAGGCTTTGAAGAGTTTTGACCGGCGATCCACTTTAGCGGCGACCAGCATGACCACGCTTGTGTCGCTGGGGTTTTCCAGATAGTGGATGAGAGGTCCCGCGGCCTTCTCCGAATCGTAGTACTCGGCGTTTTGTATGAGGACGACACGGCGTTCCGTCAAGAAAGGCACGGTCATGGCCGTAGATACGATTTCCCCGGGGTCGGCTTCATCCGCGTAATAGGCCGAGTAGCCGAGATCGCGCATGCTGGGATCCACGTAGAGTTCCACGATGCGCTCCACGGCGCGCTGCGCGAGCAGCGGTTCGAAGGTGGATTCGCGCGCGGCGGGAGACGCCTTGTGGGGACAAAAAAGATAAACGGGCGCCGGAGTTTCGGTGCCCGCTCGTTTCAAGAATTCGGCGACTTCCAATGATCTACCAGGGCTCGACCGTCCGATAGAAGATATCGGAGGCGAGCTGCTCCAGCGCCTCGGACGCGCTTCGGTTTTCTTCTTCGCTCGCGAAGGAACGGACCGTCGGCAGGAAGGCCTCCGCGTTGCCGCGCAGGCGGTCGGAGGACTGCCCCGAGGCCCGGGTGTAAAAGCTGGTTTCACCTGCCATGCGGGGCTCTTCCCAGAGGACCGTTCCCGTGCTCTGGTCCATGAGCCGTGCTCCCGCCACAACGACACAAAGAAACTGAGTCACTTCGTCTCTCTCGTCGTAAGTGATGCCTTTCAGTTGATAGTCGAGAATGACGCCTTCCAACACGAGGTCGGCGTCTCCGCGGTCCACGACTTGCAGGCGGCCATCGTTGATGAACTTCCGAATAATGGCGTTGGTGAGCGGGGCCTGGAGGTCGTACTCCCGGCTCATGTTTTGGAAGGACGACACGAAGATGGTCTGGTACTTGTCATCGAGCGAGCTGCGCGTGGAATAGCCGCAGCCCGTCCCGGCGAGCAGGGCGGCAGCCACCAGCATCACTGTTGCATATCGGATATTCATGAAGCCTTGTATCGCTTGCTATGGCCGTTAGCCGTCAGCCACGCTTCCGCCTCGGTGGCGGCGGGCGTTCCCGGGAACTGGTCCACAACGACTTCGTAATAGATGGCCGCCGCGTCGAACTTACGGCGCTTCTCATAGAACTTCGCAGTCATGAGGCGCTGTTCGGCCACACGATTCACCATCTCGGCGCGCACTCCTTCCAACTCGGCTACGCGGCTGTCCTGGGGGAAGCGGGCCTTGAAGTCGTCCACCGCATCGATGGCGAGCAAGCTGGGCGCTTGGTCGTACGCGGGCGGCAGCGAGGCCTTGTGATAGCAGACGGCGAGGCCGTAGCTGGCCTCGTCCACCCAGTCTGAACCCGCGTAGTCTTCGATCACGCGCCGGTATTCATAGGCGGATTCGGTGTATTCTTCGAGTGTGAAATGGCACAAGCCCACTTTGTACTGGGCCTCGGCGGCGGCCGCGGTGAAGGGCTGGTTGTCGATCACCATGGCGTACACGTCGATGGCGCGGCGAAGCGGACGCTTCTTCCAAGGACGCCAGAAACGTTTCTGAAGGTTTTCCTGGCCCTTGTCGTAGAAGAGGTCGCCAATCTCGTATTGCTTGGCGATTACGTCGTCAAACAAGTCACTCTCCGGGTAGTTCGAGACGACTTGTTGGAATTCCTTGGCCGCGCTGAGGTTGTCGCCCATGGCGAGGCGAATCTCGCCGCGGAGAAACTGGTTGTCGTCCGCATAATCCGTGTCGCCGTAGTAGTCCTCGAACTTCTCGGTCTCGCGGATCGCCTTCTTGTAGTCGCCCTGAAGCATGAGGCTGCGGGCATACTCCACCTGCAACTCCGGCGTCTCCTTGGGTAATTGCTTCACGTTCACCCATCGCCCGGTCTGAGGGGTCCACGTCCATTGGGCTTCGGCTGCCGTCTGCACCAAAAGGCACGACACCGCCATCGCGGCGGCCCAGGCAAAGGCTTTGCGCATTCTCAGGTCTCCAAGAGTTCGAGAACGGTTGATTCGGAAACGGGTCCCCGGCGCAACTCATCACGCCGGATGGGATTCTATCAATACGCCGCTTTCAATCGCAAGAGAAAGCGGGCCCCATGCCGGGGCCCGCTCAGGAATGGATAAAGGCTTACTCCGCCGTGGCTTTCGTTTCGAGGCGTTCTCGCTGGTAGCCGCCTTTCCCTAAATCAGTGAAGTAAATCAAGGCAAATACGATGGTGATCACAACGGGAAGTATGGCCCAGAGTTGGAGTGCCGTTGCCGGGCCGGCTTCTTGACCATATTTGTCGATGATACGGCCAATCGTCGGGCCAGCCAGCGATGTGGCAAAGCTCCCAACACCTCCGACTATGGCCAACCCAAGAGCGCCGGTCTTGGGGCACCGCTCGCTCGTGATGCCGAGCATCGTTGGCCACCAGAAGCACACGCCCACGTATACCAGCGTGGCTGCGACGAAGAACATGACAGGGCTTGACGCGAATTTGAAGAGGAACAGGCCCAAGGCAGCGATGGGGGCGGTAACCGCCATCAGTGCAATCGGAGAAATCTTGTGAACTGGTTTGCTGAAGAACTGACGCAAGATGTACATCAAAACGCTGCCCCAGACAAGTGCCAGAATTCCTTCTTCACGCTTCATGACGTTGTTGAATATGTTGGAGATCCATTGTCCCGTCCCCAATTCCGTCGCTGCCGTAAGCCACATGATCACGAAAAGGACCCAGAATAGTGGCCTGCGCAAGGCTTCCCTAAACATGTCGCCGAAGGAGTATCCGGAGGCCACGCGTTCAGTGGGCGGGAACTTCTGACCGAGAATCATGAAGGTATAAATGACGGCCGGGATGAGGATCAGGCCCATCTTCACCTGCCAATTCAAGCCAATAAGGCTGAAGACATACGCCAACACGCCACCAATGACGATTCCCCCCGGGAACCACGCGTGGAAAAGGGTCAGCTTGTGGGCCTTTTCCTCCGGGTAGAGTGTGGCAATCAGGGGGTTGCACACGGCTTCCACGAGGCCATTGCCTGCGCCAATTATGAATGTTGCGAATACGACCATCCAGAAACTTGGCGCAAAAATCGTCAGCAGTGTTCCGCCGATGTGGCATGCTGCCGCGAGTCTCAGCAGGTTCCCCATACCGAGCAGGTCGACCAACGGACCGCCAAAGAGGATAGTCAATCCGAAGGAGAGGAATGCGATGCCAGCAATAATCCCAAGGTTCTGGTTGATTGGGTCAGTGTCTGCACTAATTCCCAGAATCCTATTCACAATGGCTGGTCTGGATGCCGCCGCCTCGGCGGAATCGTGACTCGCTACGTATGGTTCCACATATTCCACTTTTAGCGATTCCATGATATCGCCGCGGATGGCAAACGTCATGGCCGTCGCGATCAACGCGACATTACTCGCCCAAAACAACATGCCTCTGTTCATGGTCTGCTCCCTCTGGCCGGTGCGTCGATGACTCCCCTCGGTGCCGCTGGCCCGTGCAACCCAGTCACGGACCGATCCGCATGATACTACTTGCGGGTGGGCGGGAGGTCAAGCCGCCCGGTCACCAAACCCATATGGGCGGAGTACCTTTGACGTGCGCGGTGGCCCATCCGGGCCTATCCCTCGGCGTACACGCCGAGCGCGGCGTCCACCGCCACATCTCGGACAATAGGGGCATCCATCTGCCCAAGCACGGCGTCCATCGCGCTGAGAAATAACAGCACGTTTTTCTTGTTTGCGGCATGCCCCATCAGGCCCACGCGCCAGATCTTGCCCGCCATCGCGCCGAGGCCGGCGCCGACCTCCAGACTGTAGTCTTGCAGGAGACGCGCTCGGACCTTCGCCTCGTCTACACCGTCCGGCACGGACACGGCGTTTAACTCCGGCAGGCGGTAGGCCTCTTCCACCACGAAGTGGAGACCCATCGCTTCACACCCCGCGCGCAGGGCCTGATGGTGCAACGCGTGCCGCGCCCACGCGTTTTCCAGGCCCTCCTCTTGGAGAATGACAAGCGCCTCGTGCAGGGCATACAGCAGGTTGATGGGCGCGGTGTGGTGGTAGGCCCGCTTTCCCTCGCCCGCCCAGTAGGAGAGCATCAACTGCAAGTCGAGAAACCAGGACTGCACCTTGGTCGTGCGCGCTTTGACAACTTCCACGGCACGTTCTCCAAACGTGACAGGCGAGATGCCCGGCGGGGCGGAAAGGCATTTCTGACTGCCGGAATAGACCGCATCCGCGTCCCACTCGTCGACGCAAACAGATATGCCGCCCAGGGAAGTGACCGTGTCCACGATGGTGAGACAGCCATACTGCTGGGCGAGCGCACACAAGGCCTTGGCATCGGACTGCACGCCCGTCGACGTTTCCGCATGCACGAAGGCGAGGAGTTCGGCCTCGGGGTTTGCTTTCAGCGCGTCTTCGACCTTGTTCAGATCGATTGGTTTGCCCCAGTCGTCCTGCACCATTACCGGGAATCCGCCGCAGCGCTCGACATTTTCCTTCATGCGTCCGCCGAAGACTCCGTTTTGGCAGACGATGACTTCCTCGCCCGGCTGGACGAGGTTGACGAAGCAGCACTCCATCCCCGCGGACCCCGGCGCGGACACGGCGAAGGTCACCGGATTGGTGGTTTGGAAGGCATACTGCAGGAGGGCCTTGACCTCGTCCATCATGCGGATGAACTCGGGGTCCAGGTGTCCGATGGTCGGCCGCGCCATGGCCGCGAGGACGCGAGGGTGTACATCCGAGGGCCCCGGTCCCATCAAGGTTCGTTGCGGTGGATAGAAGCTTTGGGTCATGAAGGGTCTCCCCCTGCGTTTGTACTGTAGTGACGGTAAGCGCCGGCGCCCAGGTGGCTCCGGCGAGGATGTACTACACTACCCCGCGACGGCCCAGAGGCTCAATTCTCGTGACGAGGGAAGGGGGCAGCACCGTGTTTTGCGGCCGAGAGATGAGTCTCGGCGCGCAGGTCCTGCGCGAAAGACGGCATCCCCAGGCTTGGCTGCCGCTTTCAGGATCAATTTCTACGAAGAGCACGGCCACCCTGTGGCGTGGCTATGCCACAGATCCGTCTCTAATCCGTTGTGATTGGAACTTTTGTTGCCCACGGGCAGACAACGGATTGAAGGAAAGGAAGAAGAACTCGAGGCCGGGCAAGCACGTGTGGCATAGGCGCCCTCGCCTGTGCTCTTGGCTCTTGCGGGCGGATTCGGAGCCAGAGGACACCTGTCGTGGAAGGTGGGCGCTAGCGAAGGGAGCGAACTGAGGCAACCTGCAAAACCTTGAGATCGTGTTCCAAAAGGAACGGGCTTCAGAGATCAACGAAGGCTGGACGCGCTCTAGCCCAGGTGTGTCGCCTGCTCCGAAGCACCAGTCTTCCTTCCCTGCTTTCCGGCGCCGCGTGCCCGTGAAATGTCAACCGCTTCGCATCTTGTGTCCCGCTGGGACCACCGGAAGTAACTCAGCGCGGCAGAGCCGCAACCAAACGAAGACTATGTCCGCAGATGACGCCGATGAACGCAGATAAAGGAGATTGCAGGCGGTGATATCCGCGCATGGTCTTGCGGCCCAAAGGGCCAGAACCATACCAGCCCAACGCGGAAGAGCCGCAACCAAACAAGGAGAGTTATCCACCGATTTCACCGATGACGCCGATCCAGGAAGGAGATGCAGGGGTGGCATGGGCATCCCTGCCCATGGTCTTCAATTAACTCGAACGCAGAGGCGCAGAGTCCGCAGAGGAACGCGGAGAATCGCGAGAGCGGAACGCTCCTCAGTACTGCCTCGCTATCTAAGCGCGGCAGCACAGCGCTTCGTTCAAGAGATCAACCTGGCGGCCCACCTCGTCTTCCATGCACCTCTTCGATTTTAAGCCCTGGCAAGGGCGCAGGTGTATAGCCTCGGGTGGAGCCGCAGGCGGAACCCGGGGTAGGCTTCTTCACGTACCTTCCCAGCGCTGCTGTTGAATTGGACCGGCCTCAGCGGCTTGGACTTCCTCCGCCCACGCTGGGGCTTGATCGTGGGGTGCGCATCCATCCACGGGTTTCGCCTTCGGCTCCACCCGTGGCTACATGCCTGCGCCCTTGCCAGGGCTTCAGATGCACGCCGCACACTGACCCGCGCTCTGACGGCCAACATGATTGTGGTGCGTGCGACTGAAGGCCAACTTGGTTCGATGGCCGCGTAGAATGTGCGTAACTTTTTTGCGATCCTGCAAGTTAGTAGCCCAGGACCTTCAGTCCGGGTATGGCTGTCCCCCTCCGTCCAGACCCGGAGGGACGGCAGAGAGCGCACGTTTAGTAGCGGACCGGGTGTGTTCCCTCTATCTTCACAGACGGTCTGAGGTGTGATGGGTGATGCCGCATGATGGGCTCTGTCGTCCCTCCGGGACTGCACGAAGAGGGGGCGATGGGGACCCCGGATTGAAATCCGGGGCTACTTTCTGTCGTCCCTACGGGACTTGCAGGGCAGCGCTACGGGTAGCCCAGCTTTTGAAACACGCTTTGAGAGCGGCGGAGGTCTTGCTGGGGCCTTGAAGAGCCGGCAGGGATGCCGGCGCTCCTGGTAGCGCTCCTGGTAGCGCTTCTGGTAGCGTTTTTGGTAGCGCTCCTGGTAGCGCCTCCTGGTAGCGCTTCTGGTAGCGCTCCTGGTGGCGTTTCTGGTGGCGCTTCAGGTGGCGCTCCTGGTGGCGTTTCTGGTGGCGCTCCTGGTGGCGTTTCTGGTGGCGTTTCTGGTGGCGCTTCTGGTGGCGCTTCAGGTGGCGCTTCAGGTGGCACTTCAGGTGGCACTTCAGGTGGCGCCGGGCTTCCACGCCGGGCGTGTCGCGGCGCCGGTCCCGCGCAGAGCGGGCCCACGGCCCGCCGACGATAAGGACTTGGACGATACGTTTCATCTTCTGAGGTATGAGGTGCCTCCCCCAGCGGTGGCCGTCACGCTCTCGGAATCGTGCGGCGTCAATGCCCTTCTTTTTCGAGAAGTTTTTCCAGTTCATCCAGGGGGATGGGTTTGTGCTTCAGAACTTCCTCCGCGCTTTTGCGCTGGCGTTCATTGGGGTGAAACGCGTCCACCAGTGCCATGGTCACGTCGACCTGTTTCGCGTCCGGATACTTGGCGAGGGCATCCTTGTCCCACTTGGAGACCAGTGCTCCGACGTCTTTTCCCGCTGTGATACGCACGACTTCGTCCCTGACCAAGGCCAACAGTTTGTCCACCGGGGCCGTGCTGAATCCCTGCCGGTGCAGTTCTTTCTGCTGTTGCTGAGCCTGGGACTTGAGTTCCGCAATCTGGGCGGTGTTGCCTTCGGCCTTGGCCGCCTTGAGTTTCTCAGTGCTCACACGCAGTTGGGCTTCATGAACCTTCGAGCCTGCGTAAGCCACCGCGATCGCACGCGAGTCGTACACGCCAATTTTCGCGGGCGCCTTGTCCGGTTTCGCCGGGGGCGGGGCCTGCTGTTCCGCGGCAAATGCTGAGCCACAGAGGGTCAGGATCCAGACACAGAGGGTCGCACGTGCGATGCGTGCGCGAAGGGGAGACATTTCGGATG
>JADLGB010000235.1 GCA_020849535.1 Candidatus Hydrogenedentota bacterium | reverse complement strand
TTCGGCCTCTACTACTTCCTGGTATTCGGGGGATTCGTGGCGCTGGCCCAATGGCTCATTCCCTATTATGTCAGCGTGTACATGATGCCCCTCGCCACCGCGGGACTGCTCGCTGCCATCTTCAGTCTCCCATCCGGAGTCATTCGCGCGCTGGGCGGCTATCTCTCCGATCGCTATGGCGCCCGCCGGGTCATGTACTGGGTGCTGAGCAGTTGTGTTGTCTGCTGCGCGCTGCTGATCGTTCCGCGAATGGACATCCACTCGCCCGGCAAGGGCATCATCGCGAAGCGGAGCGGCGCAGTCACCAGCGTCTCGCCGGACGCGATCGTCGTCGGCGAGATGACGTACGCGGTGAAGGCCCGCAATGGCGAGGACAACGAAGAGCAGAATGTCCTCATCCTTCCAACGCTCTCCACGTGGCAGGAACCCGTCGTCAAGGCGGGTGATGTGGTAAGCAAGAAACAGCTCCTGGCCAGTGGCGTCACTCACATCTATTTCCAGGCCAACGTATGGGTGTTCACGGCCCTTGTGTTCGTCGTGGGAATCATGATGGGGATCGGGAAGGCCGCAGTCTACAAGCACATTCCCGACTATTTCCCCACCGAGGTCGGTGTCGTCGGCGGGATCGTCGGGGTACTTGGCGGGCTCGGAGGATTCTTCTGCCCCATTGTTTTCGGGTACATGCTTGAATGGACCGGCTTGTGGATCACGTGCTGGATCTTCGTCTCGGCCCTTTCCACGGTGTGCCTGTGGTGGATGCATTACATCGTGCAACAGATGATGAACAAGGAGGCGGTGAGCCACGCGCAGCGAATCGAACACGTGACCGCCGCGACGGAACCTGCGTAGCCCCGTGCCGCGCTGGAGGAAGAAGAAGTGGCTGCGATCGAGAAGTGGGAGCCCGAGGATGAGACGTTCTGGGAGTGCACGGGAAAGACTTTAGCCTTCCGAAATCTATGGGTATCCATCCCAAACCTGATGCTCGCGTTTGGGGTGTGGATCTATTGGAGCGTCATTATCAACATCATCCAGGGTTTGCATGACAGCGACCCGAATCTGTATGCATTCCTGGGCAGCGATGGCCAGCCGCTCTCGGGCAATGCCTACAAGGCCCTGCTCTACGCGCTGCCCGCGGTCGCGGGTCTTTCGGGGGCAACGCTGCGGATCCCGAACTCCTTCATGATCGCCATCTGTGGTGGGCGCAACGTGAAGTTCTTGACGACGGTCCTACTCGTTCTACCCGCAATGGGGACAGGTCTAGCGCTGCGTGAGCCGGGCACTTCATTTCTCACGTACGTGCTCCTGGCCGCGCTGTCGGGTGTTGGCGGTGGCGCGTTCGCCTCCTCCATGTCGAACATCAACTTCTATTTCCCAAAACGGATCCAGGGGCTGTCCCTGGGCCTCAACGCGGGGCTTGGAAATCTGGGAGTGTCCCTCTTCCAGCTTGTGACGCCATGGGTCATCACGTTTGGTTTGTTTGGAGGTCCCTCGTTTCAGCTCAAAGGAGAGCCCGTCTATCCGCACAACGCGGCGCTGGTCTGGGTGCCCATTCTCGCCACACTGGCAATCCTCGCGTTTACGCTCATGCACAACTTGCCGCAACACTTCAAAGGTCCGACCCTCGTCGCTTTTGGCCGCTATCTCTGGTTGGAGCTGCTGGGCTTTTGTGGCGTTGCGGTTTCCACCGTGCTCTTTCTCAAATCGAAGCAGTGGTCCTTCGCGCCGGAGCTGATTGAGACCCTGTTTATCATGATCGTGGCCATTGCCGTGACAATGGCGTTGATGCGCTTCGCCACCGCCAAGCAAACACGCGATAATCTCCAGAGGCAATTCAGCATCTTCGGGAACAAGCACAACTGGGTGATGACCTACCTGTATGTGATGACCTTCGGCAGTTTCATCGGCTATTCGAGTGCGTTTCCGAAGTTGCTCAAGGACGTCTTCGGGTACATTCGCGTCGACGCGCAAGGGCTGCCCCTCGCCGACGCCTTCGTGAATCCAAATGCCCCCGATATCCTTAAGTACGCGTTTCTCGGCGCGGCCATGGGGGCCGCGATTCGCCCCGTTGGCGGGTGGCTTTCGGACAAGCTGGGTGGGGCACGTGTGACTCACTGGGACACCGTGGTTATGACCGTGACGGCGGTTGCCTGTGGGTGGGTGGTCAAGCTGGCCATGGCGTCCGCCACGCCGGAGAAGTACTTCGTCCCCTTCCTGCTGCTCTTCATTCTGTTGTTCGCCACGACGGGGATCGGCAATGGATCCACCTTCCGCATGATTGCGATGATCTTTCCCAAAGAGCAGGCGGGGCCCGTGCTGGGATGGACGTCCGCGGTGGCGGCCTACGGTGCGTTTCTGATTCCGACGATCTTCGCGACGCAGATTGAAGCTGCGCGCCCCGAGTATGCACTGTACGGGTTCGCCGTGTACTATGTGACCTGCCTCGCGCTCAATTGGTGGTGCTATGCGCGCCCGAACGCGGAGATTAAATGCTAACGGCTTTGGGCAGTGTGTAACCAAGAGGGCAGTCGTCTATGGAGACCAGCAACGCCGTCATCCGGCATATCTACATCTCACCCGGGCACAATTTCCGCGGCCATCACGGCCGCGAGCCCAGCGCGCATGCGGCGATTGAAGTCGAGAGCGCTCGATGCGTGGCGGGCAAGGGACTCGAGGGGGACCGCTACTTCGGGTACGAGGAAGAGTACAAGGGGCAAATCACGTTCTTCGATTGGGACGTCTACCTGGACCTGTGCAGAACGCTGGGCGTTGCCGATTGTCCGCCATCCGCACTCCGGCGCAATGTCATCGTTGGAGGGGTGGACCTCAACGCGCTCGTCGGGAAGCGCTTCGAGATTCAGGGTATCACCTTCGAGGGCACGGAAGAATGCAAGCCATGCTACTGGATGGACCGCGCAATCGCGCCCGGAGCGGAAGCGGCCATGCAGGGACGCGGCGGCCTGCGGGCGCGCATCCTCACGAACGGCCTATTGCGAACTACGGCCAATACCAGGAAAGACCCGTGAGGCCACTCGCGCGGTCGACTTGTCGCCATGGCCGCGGCCAGCTATGCATTTTGTGGGTCCTGTGGTGTTTCGTAGGGCTGAGCGCGGAGGCCGCGGACGCGCACCCTATCGGTAACGAACCCCAGTTGTTTGTGGGTGATCTCCTCGTAGCCAGCAAGAGCGGCGTCGTGCGACGCGCGCACGCATGTGAAAAGCTCACCTCGCCGGTCCTCGAACCCGAGACGGCCTGGGAAAAAGAAGGCGACGACCAGCGGGTGTACCTTTACGGCACGGTTCTGCGCGACGCGCAGACCGGCCAATTCCGGATGTGGTACAACCGCCTCGATGCGGTGCTTTACGCCACCTCGGCGGACGGCCTTCATTGGGACCGGCCCGAATTGGGACTCGTCGACCTGAATGGGTCGAGCGCGAACAATTGCCTGCTCCTCGGAATGCACAGTCCGAGCGTGGTCTACAATCCCAATGCGAGCGATCCCTACGTGATGCTGGGTCGCGTCAAGGGAGAAGGCCGAGGCTGTTGGATCGCACACTCGCCGGACGGGGTTCATTGGACGTTCTACCCCAAGAATCCCGTGTTTGAATCCGACGACACCTGCACCCTCCTGTACGATGCGAAGGCGGGCGAGTATCTCGCGTTTCACAAAGACAATGTGGAATTGCGTGGCCACAAGCGCCGCACCGTATTCCTCTCGGTCAGTCGCGACCTGCAGGAGTGGTCTGAGTCGAAGCTCGTGATGGCGCCGGACGAAACAGACGATGCGCAGGTGCGGCGCGAGGGCGGACGCTGCGCCCAGTTCTACAACATGTCCACGTTTCCCTACGGGGGACAGTTTCTCGGATTTGTGACGCACTTCCGCCTCATGGGGCCGCCCGAGCGCAAAGGGCCCAAGCAGAGCAACGACGACGGCCCGATCGACGTGCAACTCGTGCACAGCCGCGATGGCCGCGCGTGGGTGCGTTGCGAAGATCGGTCGCCAGTGATCCCCAACGGGCCTCATGCCTATGATGCGGGCTGCATTCTCGGCGTGGCAAACGGGGTGGTTACGGTTGGCGACGAAGTGTGGACGTACTACACCGCGATTACGACAACCCACGGCGGATTCATTCCCGAAAAACGCGTTACCATCGCCCTCGCCAAGTGGCGCATCGACGGCTTCGTGTCGTTGGATACCGGCACGGAAACCGGCCTCGTCCAAACCGTGCCCATCGATCCGGAGGGTGACCGTCTCATCGTGAACGCGGAAGCCGGGCAACTGACCGTGGCGGTTCTGGACGCGCAAGGCAATCCACTCCCCGGCTACGGTCACGAGGACTGCACGGCCTTGCGCGGAGACTCCGTGCGCCATGCGGTCAAATGGAAAGCCCACGAAAACCTGCCCGAGACGCGTCCCCTGCGGCTCGAATTCCGCATGAGAGACACGCGCCTGTACAGCTATGCGATTATTTCCCCGCCATGATGGTCACGGGACCCAACAGGCCCGAGGACTGCAGTGGCGTGTCGGCCTTCCACGTCTTGGTGGCCACAAACGTTTCGGGCTCGGTGACACCGGGCTGCGCATCGCCAACCAAGCGGTTCAGCCAGTTGTTCACGATCTCGACTTCCAGAGAGTTGTTGCCTGACTTGACCGCCGCGCTGATATCGAGCGAGTAAGGGAATTTCCAAACCGTGCCAGCGTCCTGGCCATTCACGCGGACCTTCGCAAGGGAATCGACCGTGCCGAGATTCAGGACCGTCGTACCCGTGACGGTTGGGAGCGTAAACTTCGTGCTGTAGACCGCCGCGCCGGAGAAGTACTTGATCGCGGGGTCGGCGTGCTTCGTCCAGGAGGTCAGCTTATCGAAGGTCACTTCTTGCGATGGGAACCTCACCTGCCACGGGCCGTTCACTTCCGCCACCTGTTTCAGTTGCGGTTTCTGGACCTTACCCGTCGCGCCGGTCTTGCTGAACACGACAAACACTGATGCGGCGGGGTCGAAGTGCAAGGTCATTATCGTGTACCCACCACGGACCACCGAGGGTATCGCCTCGATTTTACCGGTATCCGGCCACCACAACTCGGGCGCGCGATCGCTCACACGGAAGGATACCTTTTCGTCGCGTGCTTCTTCCCTCTGATTTGAAACGAAGTAGATGTCCCGGTCGCCATCCTGTCGGTGCTTCCAGAGGATGTCCTTCGGGCAGAGGACGTCGGCAGGCACCTGCAAGCGCCCCAGCACCATGTCGAGGTCGGTTTCGTTGAGCACTCCTCCCCCATTCCACAACGCGGTGGCGATCTGCTGCACCTCCGCATCGCAAGCCGGGTAGTTCTTCAAACTGGGCGAGCGCTCCGGTTTCGGACCGAGCACGACGCCGCCTGCGGCTGCAAGTTCCTGGAGCTTTTTCAACAGTTCCGGGCGCATGACCTTGGATTCGGGCAACACCAGCAGCCGGAAGCTCATGCCGTCAGGGAGAACGAAACGCCCGTCTTTCACAGAGAGGCGATTCTCGATCACGTCGGCGTTGATGTAGTCGAAGTCGTAGCCCGCCGGCAGTTCCGGCTTGCGGATACCGGTCATCTTCGGCGCGTCCTCGCCGATGAAATAGGCCACATCGGCAACGTGCATGCCCGCTTGCAACATCACGCTGCAGCGGCGCAGGTAGTCGATCCAGGGCTTGGAGTACGCGAACCACGTGTTGTGCCGGTTGAACTCGGTGCCAAACCACGCGTTGATACCGGGCCGCCGGTCGTCCCAGGGCTGGTGGATGTACACGTGCAGCACGAATTGGTTGATGCCTTCGCAGAACGCCCAGTCGCCGCGCGCCTTCAACTCGCGCGGCGCATTCGCAAACGTGATCCCGCCCGTGAAGGCCTCGGCCCAGACGATCGGCATCCCATAGATGTGGGCCGCAGACGCGGCATCGCGTAGCTCCACGCTGCCCAAGTCGCCGTTCACCCAAAACTCGCCGCTGATCTCGTCGCAGTATCCACCGTACAGCAGAAACTCGCTCGGGAATCCCCAATGGCCGTAGTTTTCGAGCCACATCTTAAGGCCGTGCTGGTTGCAGAGATCGCGCAATCCACCGACGTAGTCGAGCGCGACGCGATCGGACACCATGCGGCGCAGATCCCACAAGAAGCGGTCTGACTGCTCGGCACTACCGACCACGCGCCCCGTGAGCACGGGCAGCCACGGCATCGGGTCGTAGCCGAAACGCTTCGCGAAGTCTTCCGCGAAGCCATCGGTCCAATTCTGCGGGCCCATCTCGTAGCTGTCGGCGACGACGTGCTTCCACGCGGTGCGTTCCGCGGCGGGGATGCGATTCAACAGGTTGCCGACGTACGCATCGAAATGAACCTTCAACGCGTCGCGGTTCATCTTGTCCACTTCGAGGCCGGTCGCTTCCGGCGGAGAGGGGCTGTTCTTCGTGCCTGTGGGGGTCATGGCACTTCGCAGCACGATCCACTCGCCTTCCGGCACGTCCCACTTCAACGTGCCGTCGGATGCCATGGATGCAGTCAGGTCGAGTACTTTCGCCGGATCGACCGCGAGGCCCGGCACGTCAGGCTCGACTTGCGCGGGCCACGTGTAGAAGTCGAACGGCGGCTGCGGGTCCTGAAACATCTTAATCATGGACTTCTCCGCAAAACTCTCCACACGCATCGCCGGGGACAGTTGAATCTCGCCCAGCTCACAGTCCTCGGAGAAGTTAAGCTTGAAGAAACGCGCCGTGACCGCGGGGAACGACGCGACGATCGGCGCCAGCGGTACGGGGCCGACATTGATCTCGAGGTTGTGCCGGTCAATCGTGAAGGTCTTTACGGTGCGGTACTGCATGCCGTCGTCGGAGACTTGCAGCTCGGCGGCGACGTTCACCTTCTTCGTGGGATGCACGAGCACGCTTCGCGCGGTGAATGGGGCGGACATCTCGAAGATCACAGACCGCGATGTGCGCGCAGTCTCCTTGGCCAGCACACCATCTCCGGCGGGAACCGGAAACGCGAGCACGGCCACATCCTGGAAGTCGCCGACGGGCGCGGGGAGTTTGCCCTCGAAGTGTTGGGGCCCCTTCAGGCGCGTCTCCGGCAGCGTGACGTAACGCATCGCCTTATCCGGCGTCACCCAGGGTCCGCCGGACTGGCTCCAGCCGGGCGAATTGAACAAGCCTATGTCCACACCGAGCCGGCCGCCTTCGCGCACCGCGTGCTCGATGAATCCCCACCATTCGTCTGACAACGCCACGGCCGCAGTCTCGTCCGCGGGGAGTTTGGTCTGGCCGCTGATAACGCCGATGTACCCCTCGCCGATGCCGACCTGCCGCATCGCTTCGAGGTCCTTGGTGATGCCTTCCTTGGTGATGTGGCCATCCATCCAATACCAGTAGCAGCGCGGCTTGGTGGCGTCCGGCGGGTTGGCGAAGTCCTTCTCCAGGTCCGCGGCGGCGGCCATTGTGGCCGACAGCATCAAGGCAAGCAGTGGAATCCGTTTCATGGCGTTTCTTTCCTCCCGGTCCCGCGAACCCGTGTGTTTCGCGTTGGTTTGGCCGGGTGCGAGTGTACACGGTTGGGTCGCAGGTTTCACTCGCCGTGCCGCGTCAATGGACCGATCCGTCCGATCGGTCGAATCCGTCCGATGCATCCACTCTTGGATGAGCGCGAGGAACCGAGATTCCCCGCACAAAAAAAGCGGCTGAAACCGGCACTTGCCATGCGCATTCACCAGGAGTCTCCTGATTACTCCTCCACTGATCGATTCTATGTGGCATACTCATTGTACGAAGGGTTAGCGTGCTCACCGTCGAAAGGGGAAATGAGCCCGTGCTTCGCCATCGTGGCTTCACGCTCATCGAATTGCTCGTGGTCATCGGAATCATCGCGATCCTGGTTGCTCTTCTGATGCCGTCGCTGTCCCGAGCCCTTGAAGCGGCCCGGCGCGCGAGTTGCGTGAACAACCTGAGACAGTTCGGGATGGTTTTCAGGATGTACGGTGACGAGCACGATGGTATGTTCCCCCCGCCCAGCCATTACGTCCCCGGTTCGTATTCGCACGAGTCGGGCGAATACCGTTCGTTACGTTCGCTTGCCTCCTTCGCAGGGGAGGAACTCTATTCTGACTACTGGACAGACGCCAGCATGGCTATTTGTCCTTCCGATTCGCGTGCGGACAGCGGTGAGGGGTGGTGGATTTGGTCCGATGCGGGAGGCAATGGAGTCAGAAGCAACTTCGCCGCCCAAATCGAAGATATCGCGTCGCGCGATGACGATCTCCCTTCGAGTTTCGGAACGCCGTATCCACGCGGCAAGGAGCTGTGCCTGAACACCTATCTGAGCTGGCCGGTCTCGTATTGCTACGCAGGCTACGGAGTGACGTCATGGTCCCAGGTGGTCGATGCCATGGGTGCCCGCCGCCGGTATTGGGATTGGATGTATTCCGACCCCGCCAACAATCTCCCCGATTGGAAGTTGATGGCGTGGTATGGCAATGACTATTTCGCGCAGTTCGGATGTACGAGTTGGGAGATCATCGAGTACGATCTGCGGCCAATCCAGGAAGACATGAACCTTGGCGGCATGCTTCAATGGTCCGACTGGCGGATGTCGCCCGAGGACTGGAATCCCGTCAACGGGATGAAGGATGACGACGGGTCCGATCTGCCGAACAGCTACCTGCATTTGAGAGAAGGCATCGAGCGGTTCTTCATCGTCGACATCAACAATCCCGCCGACGGCGCGCGGGCACAGAGCAATCTCATCGTGATGTGGGATGCCTTCACCTCGCCCATGGACAACGACTGGACAGGCCCCGGCGATTCGCCGGTGATGCGCTTCAACCATGTACCTGGCGGAAGCAACGTGCTCCACATGGACGGGCACGTCGAGTTCCTGAAGTACGGTTCGAGCAAGCTCACGCTGGCCGACTTTCCCGGGCTTCGCGGAAAGGATGGCAATCGGTTGTGCGCACAGTACCGAAGCTATTTCTCGATCATGGGCGGTTGGGGCTGATGAGGTCCCTTCTTTTCATCCTCCGTGCGAATTTCCATCGACGACTTGCAGAATCCTCGTCATGAGAACTGCGCCTCCACTTGTGGAACTCAACATCGTTCCGCACCTTCAGCGCTCAAGATTAAGAGGGGCGCAGCCTACCCAGGGCGTCGCTTCGCTCTGCCCTGGGCTGATATGGCGCCGCTCCTTCAGACCTCAAGAGAGAGTCCACGCAATCTCAATACGGTTCCTTTCATTGGCGTTCATTCGCGTTCATTCGCGGACATTTCCTCGTTTGGTGCGGGTATGCCGCAAGGGGCTAGTGTGGCGCCGGTCCTTCGGACCTCAAAGAGGCAATGCCACCTAATCGCATCAGTCTTACTTCATCTGCGCGAATCTGCGTCATCTGCGAACCGGTCTTTCGGTTCGGTTGCGGCTAAGGCAACGCCGATTCAAAGGTATACATCCCCGAACTCACGGTGCAGGTGACTGCTCCGACTTCGTTGTGGATCGCGGTCACGCCCTTCGCCTCGGCCAGGTTTGCGCCGCTTTCCATTACGCTCGCCGCGTCATTGGTTGGGATGTGGACGGTGGCCGCCGTGTTTGGCGGCACGGTGACCTTCCATTGGAAGCGGCCGTTGGTGTGCGTCCAATCGCTGGCGATGAGGCCGTAGCGCGATTCATGGGTGGCGCGCACGTGATCGAGGCCGGCAACCGGAACCGGCTTCAGTACGATCTGCTTGAAACCCGGCGCCTGCGGATCAGGGCGGATTCCGCCGAGAAACTCGTAGAACCACAACACCACATCCCCCGCCAGCATCACGTGATTGTGCGAGTTCATGCTGGGGTCGGCGGTGTCGCCATTCCAGAGTTCCCAGAAAGTCGTCGCGTCCTTCTCGATCATGTACCCCCAACTCGGGTACGTGGTTTGGTTGGCGATTGTGTAGACCACATCCGGGCGTCCACCGTCGGACAGCACGCGCGTCAGCCACTGCCCGCCGATGAGACCCGTGCCCACATGTCCTTTAGTGCCAACCAGGATCTTGTCCACCAGCGTGTCGAACACCGGCGTGACTTGCTCGTCCGGCACCATGCCGAAGGCGAGCGGCAGCACGCTCGCCGTCTGGGAGCCGTTGTCGTAGTCGTGTGCATCTTCATTCAGAAAACGCTTATTAAAGGTCTCTTTCAGCGTCGCTGCGAGCGCGCGAAACTGCGCGGCGTCGTCCGGCTTCTCGAGCAACTCCGCATACCGCGCCATGAGATCAACGTCGCGGTAGAAGTAAGTGGTCGCAAGCACCGACGCATTTGTCTTGCGCTTGGGGTCGTTGGAGTGGATAAGCTCGGGACTCTCGGGAGGCGAGCACCAATCGCCATACGAGTCTTTCGATATGATGCCGTCCTCGACGTACTGTGTCATGTGGTCGATCCACTGCTTCATGCCGTCGTAGTGGCGCTCGATGACGCGCAGGTCGCCGTACTGGTCATACAACGCGCCCGGGATGATGATAAAGCTGCTGGGCCACGTGACGTCGTCGTTGTAGAGGGGATAGTACGAGGGGCACACGTCCGGCACGCTGCCGCTCTCGTTCTGGGCATCGTCCATGTCCTGCACCCACTTTGCATAAAAGGGCGCCACCTGGAAGAGATACGTTTCGCCGCGCGACTCTTCCGACCGGTCGCCCAACCATCCCTGGCGCTCATCGCGCTGCGGACAATCCGTGGGCATGCTGCGGTAGTTGCCGCGCGTCCCCCAGTAGAGATTCCGGTGGATTCGATTGAGCAACGCATTCGACGTCACGAATTCCCCCGCGGGCTGCACGTCGTCGTGAACGGCACAACCTTCGATCGCGTTCAAGTCGGGCGTGCCGGGATAGCCTGTCAGTTCGACGTAGCGAAAACCGTGATACACGAAACGCGGTTCGTAGGTTTCCGGTCCGCCGCCCTTCAACGTGTAGACGTCAGTCACCTTGGCGGAGCGCAGGTTGGCCATGTAAAGCGTGCCGTCATCCTGGATCGTTTCCGCGTGTCGCAACTGCACCGCCGTGCCCGCGGGCCCATCAACCTTGAGCCGGCACCAGCCCACCATGTTCTGTCCCATGTCGTAGATGTACACGCCCGGCGCGGGCTGTTTGAGTGACTTCGGCTTCAGGACTTCGGTCACGCGAATCGGCTCCTGCATCTGCGCGGCGAGCACGCCGCCGGGCGCGCCGACCATCTCGACAGCCTGCCATGCCACGTCGTCGAAACCCGGTTCGCTCCAGCCGGCGATTTCCATGCGCGCGTCGTAGACTTCGCCATCAAATTCGTTGTTCGCGCGAATCGGGCCGTCCGTGGACAGTTTCCACGAAGCATCACTCACGATGCGCTGGACGGAACCATCGCTGTGCTCGACTTCCAACTGCATGAGCAGCTTGGGATACCCGTAGTGCCGGTGAAACGTGCCGCGCAGGGCGAGGTAACGGCCATTGCCAAGGAGCACGCCCAGCGCGTTGGCGCCTTCGCGAGTATCTTTCGTTACATCAAAGGTCATGTAGTAGACACGTTTGTCGAATTCGCTGCAGGCGGGCGCCAATACCTGATCGCCAATGCGTTGCCCGTTCACATACAGTTCGAATACTCCCTGGCCGCTGATGTAGGCGGTCGCACGAGTGATTCCGGAACCTGCGTCGAACTCGCGCCTCAGATGCCGCGCGGGCAGATCCCGAGGAGCCTGTATCGCCACCTCGCCCCACGGTTGGATGCCGTTTGCGCCAAACACCTGCGCTGATTTCCACGCGGTGTCGTCGAAACCCGCTGTGCTCCAGCCGGGCTGCTCGCTGCCGGACGATTTCCAGGAATCGTCTGTCGACATCTCCAACGTCTTGCCATCAGAAAGGGTAATGACCGTGTAGGCAAGAAAGCCGGCCGGATTCGCGTAGGCGTGATGATTCACCGCGGACGCCGCTATGACGTTGTCTCCGGGTTTCAGGAGTTTCGCCAGGTTTGCCTCGGCGGGAAACTGGGCATCCGCGCCCTGCGCGACCAGCTCTCCATTGACGTACAGCTTGAACTCATTGTCGGCGGTGGCGCGGCAGAACGCGGAGGCAATCTTCGCATCGTCAGGCAACGTGATGGTTTTGCGGAAGAAGCGTTCACCGGGAAGCGTTTCGGCCAAGGGCTTTCCGGTGGAGAACCAGATCCAATTGCCGCGCACAGGCGTGTTGGGCTGCAAGCCACTGTCGAGCCCGATCCACTGCCCTTCCCAGTCGGAGGCCTTCAGCAGGCCCATGCTCCAGAACGCGGTTTCGCTCCACGGAGAGACGGCACCGTCGGTAGTCCACACACGCACCTTCCAGTAACAGGCTTGACGCGAAACGAGGGGATTGCCTCCGTACACGACATGCACTGACTCACCGGATTCGATCGTGCCGGGATTCCACAGGTCCGCGTCATCCTCGGTGAGCTTCTCTTTCCTGGATGCGACAAGGACTTGATAGGCGGTCTGCATAACGCCGCGTGCGTCGGACTGGAGTTTCCAGCCAAGCCGGGGCTGTACGGCATCGATGCCGAAGGGATCGACGCGGTACTCGCACGTCAAGCCGTGGACGCTAACCTCTGCGGCAGATGCTTCGAACGCGCCGTTTATGGCCAGTGCCAAAGCCACAGTTAAGACCAGTCGTGTAAGCGTTTGCATGACATGCCGTCCCCCATTATCTCGTTCTATATTCCTTCGCGACCCAGTGTAACAGGGCCTCGACGTTGATTGCGCTTTCCCAAGGACGGCAACGCGTGCCGGCAGGGACGTGATTTCGATAATACTCCGCCCAGGCGCCGGTGTCATCGGCAAGCTGGAGTGTTTTCAGATAGAGCTCGTGCGCCATCGGATGCCCCAATTCGGTGAGGGCATAGAGCAGCAATCCATAGTCGTAGCCCACGGAGACATCGCTGTCCGGCCGCGAAGGCAGGCCGCCGGTCCTGTTATACGCGTCGACGATGGCTTGAACCTGGGGCCGCAATTCTTCTGGCGTAAGCAGTGCCGAGTGGAAATAGAGTGGAGTCAGGCTTACCGATTGGAGCGTGTAGACTTTCGTTTCTGCCTTCGGCAACGGGGCGCGATTGAGGCAGTCAGTGCACACATAGCGTCCTTGGTCCGTGCGCTGCGTCCACTGAACAGTGACGCAGGCCTCGCACACACCATGGCGCACACGTGGCTGCGCGTTGGGTTGTTCGGCGCGCAGTGGGTTATTTGTGATAAGCCGCTCGCCGCGCCAGAAGTTGCCGCGAAAAGAACCCCGCACCCGGTCGAGCAACTCGCGGCTTTTCTGAATGCGTTCGGCATTCCACAGGCCGTGCTCCGCCGCAAATGCGATGACGCGCGCGCCGCCATCAATGAAGAGCATGGTGGCCTCGGCCGAGCCATCGTTCAGCGCGGTACGCGGAAGGATGCCGCCCGCAACGTAGGTTTCATCGCCGTTGAAGGGGAGCATGTCCATGACCAAGTGCCGTTGCTGGACCTCCCACGCCCATTCGAGCATGGGAAAGATGCGCGTGAGGAACTCGGTGTCACCGGAGCGCGCCAGGTAGTCAAACGCTTGAAGTGTGATGTATCCGGTGATTTCGACCTCGTCGTTCTCGTGGACGTGAAACAGCCCCGGCATGCCGAAGGCCTGCGCATTATGGATCTGGTTGTACGCGCCAAAGACGTTGAAATAGAAGGAAAGAATGTCGCGCGACATCTCTTCGTGTCCGAGCGCGACCAAGCCGCGGTGGGTGCCGTACTGGTCGCGCACGTACCCGAGGTGATACGGATAGCCCGCGAGCACGCCGCCCTCGGCCGCCTGTTGCGCCTTGATCATCACCGCGACGTCGTCCAGGACCTGCACGAGCCGGTCCCGCATGGGGACGTCCGCTGGCAATTCGGCGGCGAAGTCGCGCCCTTGCGCGGTGAAGTCCACCCACCACGCCTGAGTCCGCGCAAGTATAGCCGTGCAATCCAGAGAGACGGCCGTCTCCATGGTTTTCAAACAGGCCTCCAACTCCGGGCCACCGCTCACGTAGAGAGTGCCTTTGCCTGGACCGAAGCGGAAGCGGATCGAACCTTCTTCTTGCCCGGGCGCTACCTCGACATTTCCGAAACATGCGAATTGGTTGAAGAACGCAAACGGGATCGGGTAGTTGCCGAATGGAACACTCGGCTTGCCGATGGGTGTTTCGAGAAGAAAGGCTGCCTTGGCACCTGCATCACGAACCAATGCGGCGTTGTCCGCACGGCGCAGACCGGCCTCGGGATGGAAGACGAAGTCCACCGGCTCCACGCAGTCAATCTGCCGCACGAAACAGGCCAACTCGCTGTCGACGAAATCGGTCAACACGGCGATGAGGCGGCCATCCGCCGAGATGCGGTGTTCCCAGATGGCCGCGCCGGGCACCCTGCGCGATTCGCAGGTGGCGCCGGGAAGTTCGAGGCTCACGCGCCCAATGGTCGTTGTGCTGTACGTGGGCCCGAAGATCTGAATGAGGTCCGGGCCTTGTCCATACACGCACAAGCAGCCGTTTCCCATGCAATGCACGCTGCCGTTGGTCTCGCCCGCGGTCCAGGTGCGAGGTGGGCTGCTGGCAATTCCGTGCAACGGCCCCGCGAGCCCGGCGGCCTGTGCTGCGAAACAAACGAAACCCAGGACCCATGAAAACACAGCCAACGCGGATGCTCTCATGCAATCGACTCCCAAAACCCGCACCGGGCGAACTTGCCCGATAGCCGAAACAGAAGGATAGCTTGCCTCAGTCGCAGTCTCCGTTGCCAGTTGTCGCATTAGCATTTGAGATTTGGTTTTGTCGGAAGGCATCGATGCTATGTGGCTACGGTCACTTCCAGACGTGCCACGGCGCAGGTATACTCGGGTCGTGGACAGCCACAGATACATAGGATGCCTTCTGGGAACAGCTGTCGGGGATGCGCTAGGTCTGCCTGCTGAAGGGATCTCCGCGCGCCGTCATGCGAGGCTTTTTCCCGGTCCGCTCAGACACCGGTTTCTTCCTGGAAGGGGAATGGTATCGGATGATACCGACCATGCCGTCTTCGTGGTGCAGGCTTTGGTAAGGGCAGGTCTCGACTCCGATGCATTTCAACGGGCGTTGTCATGGTCTCTCCGCTGGTGGCTTGCGGGTATTCCTGCAGGTGTTGGCCTTGCGACATTGAGAGCGACCCTCCGTCTTTGGCTTGGTATTTCGCCGCGCCGGAGTGGTGTCTTCTCCGCAGGAAACGGCCCAGCCATGCGCAGTCCTATTCTTGGCGTGCGTTTTGGAGACGAAAGAGAACTCCTCCATACCTTTGTGCGGCGATCGACCGAATTGACCCATTCCGATCCTAAGGCTTTCCACGGCGCGCTGGCAGTCGCTTTGGCCGCACACCACAGCGCTGTAGCCGGCGAAGTGTCTGGAGCTGACTACCTGGATGACCTGCACGAGCATCTCTCAAACGAACAGGCCGGGCCCTTTCTCAAACTCATGGAGCGCGCCGTTCAATCGGCTGCGGCGGGTGAGTCCGCCACAACCTTCGCCACCTCGCTCGGGTGCACCCGGGGAATCACGGGATACATGTACCACACCGTCCCCTGCGTCGTTCAGACGTGGCTTCGGTATCCCGACAACTTCGCCGCTGGCATTGAGGCCGTTGTTGCAGCAGGTGGAGATACAGACACCACGGGAGCAATTCTTGGTGGCATTCTGGGAGCGCGAGTGGGAAAGGAGGGAATCCCCGCGGCCTGGCTGAACGGGATCCTGGAGTGGCCCCGAAGCACGACATGGATCGAACATCTCGCGTGTTCGCTCGCAGAAGTGGCGGAGTCTGGCGAACCCCTCACGCCGCCGCATTACTTCTCGCCGGGTGTCCTTCCCCGAAATCTCTGCTTTCTGTCGGTGGTGCTGGCCCACGGACTACGCCGCTTGGCCCCTCCCTATTGAGCCGATCGGCGTGATGCATTTGGACGCGCTTTCACGTCGCATCGCGATTTGTACCGGAATCGGCTTGACCGCTATCGTTCCTAAAGGACTTGCGCTATAGTCATTGCGAAAGGCGTTGGGAACAGTAAGGGGAAGCGCATGAAATCGGGAGATCGTCTGAGCCGTGTTATTGCCGCGATACTCGTGAACCTGGGGCTTGCTATGGGAAGCGCCGCGGAAGAGCCAAACGCTACGGGGGTAACAAACCCGTTCTTCGCGATGTGCACGGGCACACGCGACGCCTCTCATGCGTCCTTTGCGGCCCAGGCCGATATGCTCAAAGAACTCGGCTACCAGGGCACCGACCAGATGGGAACCGCGGGGATTCCCGAGTTGTTGGCGGAGTTGGATGAACGCGGGCTGCGTTTCTTCGCGGTCTACACCGAAGTCAAGATTGACCCCGATGCGCCCCAATGGGAGGCCGGACTGGAGATCGCCATCAAGGCCTTGAAGGAGCGCGACGCCGTGCTGTGGCTGCCGGTGACCAGTAAAAGGTTCGCCCCCTCATCGCCAGAGGGTGATGAAGACGCAGTGGCAGTCATCCGCCGCGTTGCGGACATGGGCGCCAAGAGCGGGCTGCGCGTGGCACTCTATCCGCATACCGGGCATTGGCTCGAGCGCGTCGAAGATGCGGTCCGCGTCGCACAAAAGGTGAATCGCCCCGATGTGGGAGTGACCTTCAACCTGTGTCATTGGCTCAAGGTCGACGGCAAGGATTTGCGGGCACGGCTGGAGTTGGCCAAGCCGCATCTCTTCATGGTGACCGTGAACGGGGCCGATGCGGGCGGGACCGACTGGTCCACGCTCATTCAAACGCTCGACCAGGGAACCTTCGATGTCTGCGGCCTTCTGGGGTTACTGAAAGAGATGAACTACACAGGCCCGATCGGCCTGCAAGGTTACGGGATCGGTGGCGACGTATCGGCCAATCTGCGGCGCTCGATGGACGCGTGGCAGGCGTGCCAGAAGCGCCTTGTCAAAGGAGGTTCGTCCAATGAGTAGCGAGAGCCCCGAAACGAATCAACGCATCAAAAAAACGAAGACGCATGTGGGAATTCCGCGCCGCAGGTTTCTTGGCCATGCCGCCGCGGCGACCGCTTTCGCGATCATGAAACCACGGACGGCTCTCGGGGCAGAAGCAAATTCGCGAATCGAGTGCGGTGTCATCGGCCTGGGCGGGCGTGGGCGGATGATCGCGACGATGGTGAAAGAGCATGGCGGCTATCAGATCACATCGGTCGCCGATTACTTCCCCGACGTGGTCGAGCACGCGGGCGAGGCGTACTCTGTCGCCGCGGAACGCCGCTTCAGCGGATTGCTGGGCTATCAGAAGATGCTGGCCAGCGGCGTGGATGCTGTGTTCCTGGAAACGCCGCCATACTGCTTTCCGGAGCATACCGCTGCCGCGGCCGAAGCCGGATGCCACATCTACATCGCGAAGCCGCTAGGCTGTGATGTGCCGGGGTGTCTTGCTATACAGGAAGCCGCCCGTAAGACCACTGAAGCGAAGAGGGTCTTTCTGGTGGATTTCCAGACGCGCACCGATCCGCTCTTTATCGAGGGGGTGCGCCGCGTCCACGTGGGCGAGATCGGAAAGGTCTGCTTGCTGTCCTCGGTTTATTGCGATGAGAGCTTCAGCGACCCTCCCCTTACAGGCACGATTGAAAGCCGCCTTCAACACCTCATCTGGGTCAACGACGTGAACCTTGGCGGTGGTAGTCTCGTCAACGCGGGCATCCACTCGATTGACATTGCGCTGTGGATCGCGCAGGCAACGCCGGTGAGCGCGATGGGCTGCTCGCGAGTCGCTCGAACCGACCCGCATGGGGATTCGGGCGATGTCTTTTCGCTCACGTACGAGTTCGCGGACGGGCTGCTCTTGAATCATCGGGGCGAACACCTGAAAGACAAGTACAACATCATTGCCTGCCATGCCTTGGGCCAGGACGGGAATCTGGAGACCGATTATTCGGGCCAGGTCCGCATGGATGGACTCCGCGCGCAATTCCCCGGCGGACAGGTGGTCGACCTTTACAGACAGGGGGCGATTCGCAATATCGACACCTTCCATAAGAGCATCGTGAACGGGGTGTACGACAATCCAACCGTCGAGCCATCCGTGAATGCGACCTTGGCTACCGTCCTGGGACGTGAAGCAGGGCGGCGGAACACCAAGCTGACGTGGAACGAGATCATCCAGGAGAACACGCGCCTGGAAGTGGACACGACGGGTCTTACCCTGTGAGAGCTTGTTTCAAAAGGAAGTGGCCGCACGCATTGCCGGAGTCTGGACATGATCCAAGTGACCGGGATCCGGCCATGCACGCTGACGGCGTGCCGCATTTCTAGCCAGGGGTGGAGCGAAGCGAAACCCCTGGTTCGCGTGCCACCCACAACTGCACCCTGTAGGGGTGTCGCAATCGTCAGGTGGGTGCTGCGTGAAGACCATGGATTGCGTCGCCCTTACCTTCTTGCCATTTGGCAATATTTCCAGGGCTCTTGGAAGGGGTGGGTGGCTCGTACCAGGGGCGTCACTTCGTTCTGCCCCTGGCTAGTGTTGCATGGCGCTTTCAGCGCTCAGAACGGTTTTAACGGAAGGCGATCGCAAGGAACAACGGATTCGGGGTGCCCTTTAGCGCAGGCTCCATTGATCTTTACGGTCACTTCCTTTTGAAACACGCTCTGAGTGGAAAACAGACTGGCGTGCGGTATCGCGCGGGCTGCTGGGCATTTGACCGTTGGCGCGCAGTAGACTAGACTTTGTTCTTCATGCCGATACTGGCATGAGTACCATCAAACGATGTATCGAGGTCAAACATGAAACGCATTCCTTTGCTCCTTGCCGGTTCCCTGTGCTGCGCCGCCTTCGCGCAGGACGATTACCTGCGGATGCCCGTCAGCGAATACGTGAGCCGCATGACTGCCGGCTGGATCGGGCAAATGGCGGGCGTGGGCTGGGGCGCCCCGACGGAGTTCCAGTTTAATGGCCGGATCGTGCCCGCGGGCGACTTCCCGGAGTGGAGGCCCGAGTACATCAATCAGTTCTGGCAGGACGATTTGTACGTCGAGATGACCTTTCTGAAATCCCTCGAAGACTACGGGTGGGACGTGACTCACAAGGAAGCAGGCTACGGCTTCGCCACGAGCGCGTATCCGCTGTGGCACGCGAACACCGCGGGCCGCAGGAATCTGCGCGAGGGCATTGCGCCGCCCGATTCGGGCCACCCCCAGTTCAATCATCATGCCGATGATATCGACTATCAGATCGAGGCGGACTACTCCGGTCTCATTGCGCCGGGCATGCCTAATGTGCCGATTGCGCTCGGCGAGACTTTCGGACGCCTCATGAACTATGGCGACGGTCTGTATGGCGGCCAGTTTGTGGGCGCCATGTACGCGGCGGCCTTCTTCGAGACCGACCCTGAAGCCATCGTCCGCAAAGGGCTCGAAAGTATCCCCTCCGGCAGCCAGTACGCGGAGTGCATCAACGACGTCCTCGCGTGGTGGAAGAACAATCCCAATGACTGGGAGGCCACCTGGGCCCTCATCGAGGCGAAGTACAACGAGAACCCCGAATACCGCAAGGCTTCGTGTGGAGACGGCAAGAAGACGTTCAACATCGACGCCAAGATCAATGGCGCGTACATCGCCATGGGCTTGCTCTACGGCCAGCGCGACCCGGACAAAACCATCGAGATCGCTACGCGCTGTGGCCAGGACTCCGACTGCAATCCTTCCAGCGCGGCGGGAATTCTGTTCACCTCGCTGGGATTGGCGAGCGTTCCCGAGAAGTTCACATCGGAACTCAAGCAGGACATCAAGTACACGCACACCGACTACACCTTCGCAAGTCTCGTGCACGTATGCGAGACACTGGCACGCGATGCGGTGATGCGCGGCGGCGGTAAGATCGAGAAGGACGGCAGCGGCAAGGAGGTCTTCTTTATCAAGCGCGAAATGACAAAACCATCTGCTCTTGAACAAAGCTGGAACCCGGGTCCCATCGCGAACAGCCGCTATACAGATGCGGAAATGGAGGAGAACATCCGGTCAAAGCCGCTATCTGATGGACGCCCGGATATGAACCAGGCCATCGCGGACTTCGCCCCCGGCTGGCAGATTGAAGACTGCGGCCTTGAAATGGATCCCGGCATCCGCGCGGAGTACCGCGGACGCCAGCGCGTGCTGGTCACGCATCCGGATGACGGTGCTACGCCATGCATCATCTGGCGTGAGGGCGCTATTCCCGTTAACACCCAAGGCAAGCTGCGCCTCACGGTCAGCCATCACGATGGCGGTGACTGGCAACTCATCGTGAAGATCGACGGCGCCGAGGTCGTGAACACGCCGGTCAGCGCGGAAACCGTCCAAGACGGATGGCTCACCGTGGACGTGGACCTCGCCCCCTACGCGGGCAAGACCGTCAAGGCCGAAATCCTGAACCAGCCCACGGGATGGTTCTGCGAAGCCGCCTACTGGGGCGAGATTTCGTTGATTGGTTTGTGATGGCCTAATTGAGGGCCCCGGGCAATAGCGAGGGCTGCCCCTTACTCCTTCAAACCCTTCGTATACTGCACGAGAGTATACAATGCCCAGTCGGAGAAGGCGCCCGCGTTGTACCAATTCTCTGCATTGGCGCGGGATTCGCCGGTTTCGAAGTCGCGGCCCCAGGTGGAGAATTGGCCATCCTCAAACTGCTCGGCGCAGATAGCGTTTGCCGCGGCCTTGGCTTTGTCGAGATAGACACTTTCGCCGGTGGCCCTGTGTAATTCGATCAACGACAGGATCCAGTTGGCGGTATGGCCATCCATCGGCCACCAGCAGATGAACTGCTCGAACACCAGCGGACCCTTCACCCGCACGGGCGAGGCCGCGTTGTCGGGTCCAAACGTGACGAACTGATCCTCAACCCAACGGTTCAATTGGACTGCCTCGGGCAAATAGGCGGGGTTTTAGTCCTTGTGCCGGCATAGGTACCGGATCAATTGCTGCGCGGGCATCTGCGAGAGGTTCGTGTAGAACCGCGTCTCGCCGACATCTTCGTAGGCGGCTTTCCAGTTGTTGGTTGCGAGCACGTAGGCCCTGACCCATTCGAGGGTCCGCTGCGCGGCCATGGCGCGGCGTGCATCGAACCCATAGGGTTCGAGCTTCTCCACCAGTTCCACGAATTCCATGACGCTGCAGTTGTACTGCTCGGTCACCGCGCCGGTCTTCGGATCGACGCGGTATGGGAAGCTGCCGTCCGCATTCTGGAATTTGACTGTGGTATCCGCGATGTGGTGCGCATACTCCAGGTAGGGTTCGTGTTTCGTCATCGCGTAGAGGTCGACAAAGCTGATGGCAAACCATGACGCCCGTAACAAATTGACAGACTCACCCTCGACATGGCCGCCGAAACTGCCTTTCGTAATCGTCGAATAGGGAAAGAGGGGCAGCGCGCCGTCGTTGGGTTGGCGATGTTCGAGCGCCCAGTCCGCGCTGACGCGGGCAAGCCGCAGGGCTTCCTCGCTTTGAGGCCCACCGTTCTTCACATGCGCCAGAAACGCCCAAATCATGTTATTGATGGTGATGCACGGGTAACTCGCCACGTGCGTGGGCGTGGCGGCCCAAATCCAGACCGGCACCCCCGGCTCGCGGTACGGCGCGGTCGTGTTCTGGTCGGATTCATGGATCAGATACGCAATGTTCCGGTCCGCCGCGGCACTCCAATCCATCGCGGGTTCATTGAAGCCCGCAAAGTCCGGCGCCTTCACCTTTTCGCTGGTTTCCTCTTTGAGCAATCCCCCCTGCGCATCGGTCCAACGGAAGGTCACCGAGAATTTCCCACCTGCAACTTGGCCCCAAATTGACTCCAGTTTGAGAATCGGCGAGGCGGATTGCACCGTCCACTCCTGTCCGTCCTGGCTGATGACGGCGTGGTACTCGGCCGTTCCGGGAAGGGGCAGCAGACGAAACTCCGGCGCATCGATGAACTGCTTGCTGGAGACGTTCCAACTCGCAATGAACGACTGTGGACTTCCATTTTCGGCGGCGGTGCACGGCAATGAAATGCAACAGACCCCACACAGGATGGCGGATACCGTCAACACATGTTTCATGTCTCGTCCCTTCATTCGTCTGCTCTCAACTCCGGCAAGACAGGCCCCCCCGAGATTTTATACCACTGGACCATCGATAAAGCACACGGGTCCTCTCCTGAGTAATCGCATTTCTCTCGTACAGCGGATCGATACGTACGAGCCCACGCGTGATAGATTTCACGTTTCTCGCAAAACCCTGCCCCATTACGATTTCTTCATCTGCGCTTCATTCGGCCGTCAGGGTTTGGATCGTACCATTCCTGCGAAGTGAGGCATTGCGACATGAAGCGACGTGAGCAAGATGCGATCCAATGCGGATGGGCGGTGGGCCAATGGCGTTTGCTGGCGGCCTTCTGCACACTGATGGCATTGCCCATGCTCTTCTCGCCTACGCATCCCGTGGCCGTGTACGGGTACCTCGCGGACATGTACACCTCGCCGTTAACGCCGAAGGCTTTCGCCTACTCATCCTTCGACATGGAGGCGTTTCTACTGTCGCCGGATCAAGTCAAGCGATACCGGCGGGAGCTTGTTGAAGACGCCCTGGACGACTACACGGGAAAACTCTTCGCAATCGTTCGCGAACCCGATGGAGCGCTATGCCAGAAGCCCATACGCACCTGGAACGGATTGGTGCCCCGCGTGTTGCCCGCGTTTCTCAGCGCGTGGCTGGACCGGAAAGAGCTGCCGTTCCTTGGGGACGAGGTCGAACTCTGGTTGCAGGGATATGAGATCATCGCGATGGGCCACTACCATCCCTTCGGCGGCCCCCCTTCGCCAGGCGACTCGGCAGCGCAATACCTTTCGCACTTGCCGGAGGTCGTCATCGTCAACGGACTGGTGCCGATGGTCTATCTCAACGGGGACGTGCTTGTCTACGGGACAAACGTGGCCGTCACGGAGGAAGTCTACCGGTCGATGCGCGGACTTCAGGGGAACCTCGTGATGGACCCGAACCAGGAAGTTCCAATCGGAACGGAACCCACTCCAGGACTGAGGTCTTATCTCGGGTACCTCAGGGACAACCGGGAAGTCGACATCAGCAGTAGAGAGGCAATCGCTCGCGACACCTTGCACTTGTGCGAGGAATTCAAAGAGAGCAATTCCTGCGTGTTCTCGGAGGGTTACGTCCCGGAAATCATCGGGGCGTACGATGGCGACCAGGATAGACTATTGGTGATAGCGAACTTGCGCTGTATCACGATGTGGGGCACCGCCGGTTGGTTTTGCATCACCTCCTACGACGTGGCACATCGCAAACCTCCGCCTATCAATGACCTTGTCGTTGGAGTGTTCCTCAAAGAGACCAATCCCCTGCTGGACTGAGCACTCTCAAAACTCCAAGAAGATTACATTCTGTTCATGTTGCCCGTTTTGGGGAACTGCCTCCCCGGCACGGTGTTTACTGCGGCGGAGGTATCACGCCATGGATCAACTTTCACGTCGAGCGTTCATCACGGAAGCCGCCCGAGTATCCGTTCTGGCCTCTCTGGGAGCTTTTGCCGGAACTCTTCCCATACACGCGGAGAGTTCCCCCGGTCCAACACCCGCCGTATCGGCTTCGAAAGCGTCCAGGCCGAATATCGTCATCCTAGTCGCCGACGACTATGGCTGGGGGGACGTGGGGTATCACGGCAGCACGATTCGCACTCCCAACATAGACCGGCTCGCGGGGGAAGGCGCCGCGTTGGAACGGTTCTATGTATTTCCCGTGTGCAGCCCAACCCGGGCTGGACTGCTCACAGGCCGCAACCCGCTGAGGCACGGGATCACGGGCACTTTCAAGCCGGCAGACGCCGGGCTTTCTCTGGATGAGCACTTGCTGCCGGAGACCTTCCGGGCGGCGGGCTACCAAACGTGGATGTGCGGGAAGTGGCACCTGGGTGGATTTACAGACCCCGCCTACTTGCCCATGAACCGAGGGTTCGACCACTTCTACGGACATCTCGGAGGCGCCATCGACTACTTTCAGCACGTGAACCGGGAACTTAACCAGGTGGATTGGCAACGCAACGGCGTGACGGTCCAGGAAGAGGGCTACTCCACGGATCTTCTGACTCAGGAAGCCATAGGCCTTATAGAGAAGCGCGACCCGGCGCGTCCTTTCCTGCTCTACCTGCCGTTCAACGCCGCGCACGGACCCCATTCCGCGCCGGGATCGTGGCTTGCCCAATACGCCGGAGTGGGTGACCGGAAAGCCCGTACTCACAGCGCCGTGGTCAGTGCCATGGACGCAGCCATCGGCCGTCTTTTCGAAGCCCTGGACAAGCAAGGAATCGCCAACAATACGCTGACGGTCTTCTTCGGTGACAACGGCTCTCAGTCGAGTGCGGGCGCAGGCAGCAACAGGCCACTGCGGGGCGAGAAGGGGACTGTATGGGACGGGGGAATCCGCGTACCCGCCTGGATACATTGGCCTGGTGTCATCTCCTCCGGTGCCAGGAACGAGACGTTCCTTTCAGTTATGGATGTCTTTCCGACGTTAGCCGGGGTGACGGGCGTGCCTACTGGGAACAAGCTGCCCTTCGACGGACGTGACCGTTGGGAGGCGATTCGCGCCATTGCCCCTAGTCTGCCGGATCGTATCGTCATCGGGCAGGGCAAGGATCTCGCTGTACTGGACGGTGAATGGAAGTATGTCGAACTGCCTGAGGAAGGCGAGAAACACCTGTTCCGGATCGGGCAAGACCCGTCGGAAGAGCACGATTGCGCGGCGGAGCAACCTGAGACGTTAACGAAGCTCGCGGCGATCGCACATGAAATCGCATCAGACTCCCACAGCACCAAGCTGAAAGGGGCTGGCGCGAAGCCGAAAGGGTCCGGCGGCAAAGCGTCAAAGCGCGCGCCCGATGCGAAACCGGGCGAGGGAAAAGGCGGAGACCGGCGGCAGGGAACCCGACGGCGTGAGAATCAGAAGTCCCTTTGAGCGAGCTGAAAAGTGAGGAGGTGGACCTTGATGCTGAGGGGAACATCGCGAGTTTTGCTGGTGCTAGTGGGCCTTGTGTCAGTCCTGAATGTTGACGCCCAGGATGCTGGCAGGAAGGCAAAGAAGCAGGCTACCGCTGCCACCACCGGGAGCAACGCGCCGCCGCCTTCCGTATTCTACACCGGTGTCCCTGAACACGCTTTTGACATCATCCTGTGCCGTCCCACGGACAAAAGCGTGACCGCCAGCATTGTCGCCTACGCGCCCATGGAGGGATACGTCGAATGCGGCCTGACAGATGCTTCTTTGAACTCTCGCACGGAACCAAAGCAATTCACGCCGCAAGTGCCGCAAACATTCGAACTAACCGGACTGAAGCCGGGTACGCGCTACTCCTACCGGCTCCTGTGGAAGCGGCCGGAGGCGCAGGACTTCGCAGCGGACGAAATCCACTCATTCCATACGCAGCGGGCTCCCGGCACACCCTTTGTATTCACGATTCAGGCGGATTCCCACCTGGACACGGCCAATGGGGGCGCCATCTACGAACGCGCACTCCGGTCCATGCTGAGCGACGCCCCCGACTTCGTGATCGACTTGGGGGACACCTTCATGACCGACAAACGCGGAAACGCCTTCAGGGAGGCGCGGGCCCAGTATTTTGCCCAGCGCTACTACCTGGGCTTGCTCTGCCACTCCGCCCCCATGTTTCTGGTGCTTGGAAACCATGACGGCGAATCGGCACGCCGCTTCGATGGAGGAACGGACAGCATGTCCGGCTGGTCGCACGGCATGCGCACCCGTCTTTTCCCAAACCCCATCCCGGGAGCTTTCTACGCAGGCAATGTGAACGTGATTGAGCCGCTGGGGCACCTTCAGGATTACTACGCGTGGCGATGGGGTGACGCCCAGTTCATTGTGTTAGACCCGTACTGGTTTTCGCAGGAACAGAACGGGCGAAGCAAAGACCCTTGGAACAAGAGCCTCGGCAAGGAGCAGTATCTGTGGTTGCGGGAGACGCTGGAGCGGAGCGACGCCGCGTTCATCTTCATCTTCATCCATAATCTTGTCGGTGGCGTCGATGATGTCATGCGCGGCGGTGCGGAGGCGGCCAGGCTCTTCGAATGGGGCGGGCTTGATCGAAACGGGGAGTCCCAGTTTGCTGCAAGGCGTCCCGGTTGGGAGGAGCCCATTCACGACCTGCTGAAGCGCCATGGAGTTGCCGTGGTATTTCATGGCCACGATCACTTCTTCGCGCGTCAAGAACTGGACGGAATCACCTACCAGCTTGTGCCACAGCCGTCACATCCGGGGGGACGCGACCTCACCTCGTTCGCTAATAAGTACGGGTACATCAGCGGAGACTTCCTGTCCAGTCCGGGATATCTGCGCGTCGCGATCGACGCCGATACCGCAAGAGTCACATATGTTCATCTCGCGGAAACGCCAGGAGGAAACTCCGCGGTCAAGCCGCCTGAGGCAGTTTATGAATACGAAGTGCGTGCGCGTAAACCGCACTGACCAAGAATGCATCGGGGGATAGGTCTTCTCAGGTTCCAGTCCCTATGAAGTGAGGTATTGCCCAATGTGCTCTACGAAGTTGCTTCATTCCCTCCTCCGGCTTGCACTTGTTTGCCCGACCCTGGCCGGGTGCGCACCCAAGGACCGCCCTCCTGAAGAACCTTCGCGGGGGAGCTTCGCGGAGGCAAAGGAATTACCCGCAAACAGCCAACCGGCAATGGACAGCGGCCAATGGGCCTTGATTCCGGCGGGGCGTTTCGAGATGGGCGATCACCATGACCTCGGAGGAGTCGAACACCCAAGCGATGAGATTCCGATCCACCTTGTACAGCTTGACAGTTTCTACATTTCAAGAATGGAAGTCACCAATGCGGAGTACTGCCGGTTTCTGAATGCAGCCATCGACGCCAAATCAATCATGGTTCGCGATGGTCTTGTCTACACGCAGGATGGGACGATGCTGCTTTGTGACACAAACGCCAGCGACCCCGCGAGCAGCATTCACTGGGATGGGCAGCACTTCGTGCTGGCAGATGGGCGCGCCGAACATCCCGTCGTCTGCGTGCGCTGGCAAGGCGCCGTGGAGTACTGCAACTGGCTCAGTACGGCGGAAGATCTGAGACTTTGTTATCAGCCGGACATGTCGGCATGCGACTACGCGGCACCAGGCTACCGGTTGCCCAGCGAAGCCGAGTGGGAGTACGCGGCCCGCGGTGGTCAGACGGACTCCTACCGGATCTTCCCCTGGGGCGACGAGCCGGACACGGCGCGGGTGAACTGGCCTGGCTCGGGAGATCCGTACGAGACAGGACCCTATCCGTGGACGACGCCTGTTGGTTTCTACAACGGGCAATTGCACAAAAAGGGAGACTTTGACTGGCCCGGTCCGCAGTTGGAGTACCAGACAAGCGACGGCGCAAATGGGTATGGATTGTATGATGTGTCCGGAAACGTGTGGGAGTGGGTCAACGATTGGTATCAGCGCGACTACTATGCCGTGAGTCCTCTGAGAAACCCAGCCGGCCCTGACACCGGCCAACCTCTCCCGGACGGCAATCCATACCACGTCCTTCGTGGCGGCAACTGGTACAACGGCGAGTGGGGTCATGGCCGCGTGTCGAACCGGGACCCCGCCTACTACCGTGGGCCGGACGACCCCAATCACAGTTGGTATCATGTGGGGTTTCGAGTGGCGAGGTCCACGGCACAACGCGAAACGGCCGGACAGGAACGCCCGCGCGCCGAACGCCCTGACCAGCGTCCTGAAAGGCCACGTCCACCGCAACCCGCTCCCGATAGCGGAAGGGGTTCTCAGCGCCCAGCGCCCCCGCGAGATCGCGGACCCCAGCTCGACAAGTTCCAGGGAACTGATTCCAACGGCGACGGCACCGTGACCATGGATGAGTTTCTCTTCCACGAGGAGAAGAAATTCGGCCGTATTGATACCAACGGTGACGGCAGCATCTCGCCGGCCGAGATGGAGGCGAACGAGGCTCGTCCGGACAATTCTCCCCGGCACGGGGATCAGAAGTTCAGCCGTACCGACACGGACGGAAACGGCGCTGTCTCTCTGGATGAATACCTCGCCGGCGAGCGCATGGCATTCCCCCGATGGGACTTGAACGGCGACGGCGTACTGTCACGCGAAGAATTGATCGGCGGGCAGCAGCGGCCCGGCCGTGAACCCAGGCCCCAAGGAAGGGAAGAGCGCAGGGAACCGCCTCGTGAAGGGCGCGGCCCGGCTCCCACCGAACCGGCGAAAGAGAAGCAGGTACTGAACATTGAAGTGCTTTCGGAAGGCAGGCTGGGTCTGGTGAAGGAGACGCCGGAAGCGGCGCCGGGGTATACGCTGTTTGCACCAAAGCATCGCACGATGACCTATTTGATGAACAATGCAGGGCAGGTGGTTCATGAATGGACGGCGAGCGCCTATGAACCCGGTCAAACGGTCTACCTGCTGGAGAACGGCAATCTGTTGCGCTGCTGCTTTACGCATGCGCAGGGATTCACGAGAGGCGGAGAAGGCGGGCGCCTGGAGGAATACGACTGGGACGACAATCTTGTTTGGGAGTTCGACTATGCCAACGAGCAACACATGTTGCATCACGATGTCGCGGTATTGCCCAACGGCAATATCCTGGCACTTGCAGTTGAGCGGAAGACGCGGGAGGAGTGCCTGGCGGCCGGATTCAGCCCCGAAATGATGCGTGATCAGGAACTGTTCCCGGACTACGTTCTTGAAATCCAACCCACTCGTCCCAAGGGCGGAACGGTGGTATGGGAATGGCACGTGTGGGATCACCTGATCCAGGCGAATGATCCGGCGAAAGCGAATTTCGGCAACGTGCGCGAGCATCCCGAACGCGTCGATGTGGACTGCAACGGCCGGCCGACGCCCGCATTCTGGAATCACATGAATTCCATCGCCTACAGTCCGGAACTCGACCAGATAGTGTTGAGCGTGCGAGGCTGCAGCGAGATTTGGACCATCGACCACTCGACCACGACACAGGAAGCGAAAGGCAGCACCGGTGGACGATACGGGCACGGAGGTGATTTGCTGTATCGCTGGGGAAATCCTGCCGCGTATCAGCGAGGCACCGCCGCGGACCGTATGCTCTTCCAGCAACACGATGCGCACTGGATACCGGTCGGATATCCAGGGGCAGGCAACATTCTCATCTTCAACAACGGGCTCGATCGCGGATACTCTTCGGTCGAAGAGATTGTTCCGCCACGTGATGCGTCGGGCGGTTATGCAATGCCTGAGACGGGGACGTTCGGCCCGGTCAAACCCGCGTGGCATTTCGAGACCGCACGCAAGACCGATTTCTTTTCTTCGGAGATCTCCGGCGTACAACGCCTGGCCAACGGCAACACGCTGATTTGTGCTGGCGTTCTGGGAGTGTTCTTTGAAGTCACTCCACAGGGGGCGACTGTTTGGAAGTACGTCAATCCCGTCGTCCGAGGTGGCACCCTGGCTCAGGGGGAACAACCGGGCGTCGATGAGCGCGGCCACTACTTGAACGCCGTCTTCAAAGTCCATCGGTACTCCCCTGACTATGCAGGTTTGGCGGGCCGGGACCTTTCGCCTCGCGGCATGCTTGAACTGCCAGAGACCCAGAAAGGAAGGACGGGCTGGGACCGAGCCAACACGCCGCCTTCCCGGCCGAATCGGCGCCCAGATAGCCAAGAGAGTGACGAAAGGAATAGCGTGATACGTTCACTGGGCTATCTGTAGGCACTTCTGAACCCAGCGGCAGACTGACTCTCCGGCCCCACAGGCCCCCACCGTGTTCCCTTTTGTCCCTTTAGTTCGAAGATATCGCCGCATAATCCCTCGACATCTTTGCCAATCTTTCCTGTTTTTCTAGTTTTACATTTTCTACATCTTGTGGCAGGTTTCACGAAATAAACCCGTTTCTACAATATCTTGTGGTGGAAAACGTGAATCCGCCATGAGTTGTAACTCGTTGCATTCAAAGGAGAAACGGCGAATTTTCCCTTGACACAAGTGGGGCTTGGTGGTAGGATGGGGATGTGTAGTGGGAGATTTTGGGGCTCCATGGATCGCGGAAGGAGTTCTTCGTGTACTACGGAGAAGCCATCACCAAGTTGGACGACAAGGGACGAATCACCGTCCCGCGGCGTATCCGTGAGACCATGGAGTACGAGGGGCACCTCATCTGGTACATGGCCCGCGGATACGGGCACTCCATCTTCCTTTTCCATCGCGACGAGTGGAACAAGATACGGCAGCAGGCTGGGCGGCATTCCGCCATGGATGCCAAGACCCTGGCGTTCCGGCGCCTGTTCTTCAGCAGCGTGGCGGAGGTGCGGCCGGACGCGCAGGGCCGGATGGCGGTGCCGCCGCACCTGCGCGAGTACGCGGGGATCGACAAAGAAGCGGTACTTCTCGGGGTGGACGATCATCTGGAACTCTGGGACAAGGACGCGTGGCGCGCGTTCCAGGAATCCAACGATGCTGGTTATGAAGATATGGCGGCGCCGTTGTTCTCGATGGGGGAACCGCACGCCGCCACAACGGAGAAAGGCGGGCAACAGGATGAACGTTGAGCGGACGGACATGGGTGCGGTGACCGTGCTCAGACTTCAAGGCGACATTGATGAGAACGGGGTGGATGCGTTGCGCACGGCCTTGTACGAGTGCATCAGCGAGAACCGTTTCAAGGTGGTAATGAATCTGAGCGCCATTCGCTTCATCAGCTACATGGGCGTGGGCGTGCTCGTGGAACGGCTCCGGAAGGTGCGGGCGCTGAACGGCGACATCAAACTGGTAGGCATCAATTTGTACACGCAGCGTCTGTTCCGCATGGTGGGTGTCAGCTCCCTGTTCGACACGTACGACAGCGAGCAGAAGGCCGCCGGCACGTTCCAGGAGGCCGCGTAGCCGCCGGCGGCCCGAGGGGTGGCGGGATGAACCAACGGCCGCACACACCGGTCCTGGCTGGACCTGTCCTCGAGTGGCTGCGGATCCGGCCGAACGGAGTGTACGTCGACTGTACGGCGGGAGGCGGCGGCCATGCGGAGTTGATCGCCGGGCGGCTGGAGGGCGGACGCCTGATCGCGTTGGATCGGGATCCGTTGGCAGTGCGGCTAGCGGGAGAACGGTTGGCGCGTTTCGCGGGGGTTCGCGTGGTACACGCGAACTACGACCGCTTGCGACAAGTTTTGCGGGAGAGCGGCGTGAATGCCGCCGATGGAATTCTACTGGACGCCGGTGTATCCAGTATGCAGATTGACGACCCCGCCCGTGGGTTCTCGCTCCAGGATGACGGTCCTCTCGACATGCGCATGAATCCCACGGAAGGGCAAACGGCATTGGAGTATTTGAAGCGCGTGGACCCGGATGAGTTGACGCGGGTTCTCCGTTCATACGGAGATGTTGGCCCGGCGGGCCGGGTGGCGCGGGTGCTTTCGAGGCAGGCCCGGGAAGGCGCGCTACGCACGACGCGCGATCTGGTCCGGGCGGTTCAGGAATCATTATCGTTTGTGCGCGGGATCCCCGAGGAAGTACGTACCGTGTTTCAAGCCATTCGCATAGCGGTGAACGACGAGCTGGGCTCCCTGGAGGAGGGGCTCTCCCAGGCAATTGACTGTCTTTCGGCAGGTGGGCGCCTGGCGGTGATTTCGTTTCATTCCGGCGAAGACCGGATAGTGAAGAATGCATTCAACACCGCGGCGCGTCCAAGGCGGGAGTTTCACGCAGACGGGCGCACCAAGACCGTCCAGGAACCGCTCATTCGGGTGCTCACACGCAAACCGGTATTGCCCGAGCAGGAAGAGATCCGGGCGAATCCGCGGTCGCACAGCGCTAAGTTGCGCGTGGCCGAACGCCTCGAGGCGGGGGAGGCTGCGTGATGCGAAGCCCCTATGCGCGGTCCGCACGCGGCATACTCATCGGCACCCTCAAATGGCTGCCGGTGCTGGCCATCCCGTTCAGCGCGTTTTTCGCCGAGACATGGCTCCAACTCCAGATCTTCCGGCGGGACTATGAAGCCGCCGAATTGAGCCGCCAAATCAAGGAAACAGGCTCACGGATCGAAGCCTTGGAAGAACAGGCGGACGAGTTGATGACGCTCGAACGTATCGCGGCGCAGGCGCCGGACCTGGGCCTGGTACAACCGGAACCCAGCCAGATCGAAATCGTCCGCCTGGAGATCGAAGAACCGTTGCAGTCTTTCATCGTGCCGTACGAAATGGCGCAGTTGCCCGTCGCGCAGAATGCGGCGCCGTCCGTGGCCACCGAGCCGGGCGGACGATAAGGCGGCCGCGCCATGCTGTACACCCAATCTCAACCATTGCCCGCGGATACCGATCTCCCTCCCTCTCTTGGCCACCGTGTCCGGATACGCTTTGTCTTCTGGGGCTTTCTCGCAGTCTTCTTCATCCTGGCGATTCACATCACCAAGTTGCAGATCTGGCCCGACGAGAAGTTCCTCAAGAACGATGAAGCCCATGTGGGGGAAGTGCCCCTGACGATTCCGCGGGGGCGTATCTACGACCGCGGGGGGCGCATCCTCGCACGGGATCGCCAGGCGCCTTCCATCTGGGCGAATCCGCAGTACATTGAAGACCCGTACGATGCGGCGCAACGGCTCAGCGTCCGCCTCAACCTCGGCGAAGATCAGGTGCTGGAGCGTCTCACGCGCCGGACACCCGAGGGCGAGAAGCTGGTCGATGTGCCGATCAAGCGCTATCTCACCGAGTCCGAGTTCGCGGCGTTGGGCGATCTCAATGCCTTTGTGGGCGGCGGCCTGCGCATCAAGCGCGAACCGGTCCGCTATTACCCCGAGGAAGGGCTGGCCGCTCACGTCCTGGGGTACGTCAACCGCGAACATGAGGGCACGGAAGGCATTGAAGGCCTCTATGACCCCTTTATGCGCAACATCCAGGGGTGGCACAAATCCCGTGTGGACGCGCGACGCAACCTCCTGTCTTCGCTCACGCTTGAATACGTACCGCCGGCGGGCGGGGACGATGTGTTTCTTACGATCGACAAGCCCATCCAACACGCGCTCGAACGGGAACTGCTGGCGGTCATGGAACGGTGCCAGGCCGCGCGCGCAACCGGCATGTTGATGGACCCCAAGACGGGGGCCATTCTGGCCTTGGCGTGCATGCCCGCGTTCGACCCGAACGTGTATTGGGAGTACACCCCCGAGCAGCGTAAGAACCGCGCGGTGATCGACGTGTTCGAACCCGGATCGGCGTTCAAGATCGTGACGGCTTCCGCGGCCCTGGAACACGGCCTCATCACGCCGGACACACTCATCAACTGCGAAGGCGGCCGCTGGAGCGCCTTCGGCCGCAGGTTGATATCCGACGTGCACAAGATGCAGACCGTGCCCTTCCGCGAGGCCTTCGCGGAGTCGAGCAATATCTGCATCATCAAGGTGGCCGACAAGATTATCAAGCTCGGCGGGAATGCGCTGCTGGATGAATGGATCCAGCGCTTTGGATTCGGACAGAAGACGAGCCGGGACTTCCTGATGGAGAGCCCGGGCATCTATCGTGCCGCGAAGCATTGGTCCAAACTGAGCGTGATCTCGCTGCCCATGGGGCAGGAAGTCGCGGTCACCATGCCCCAACTGGCGCGAGCATTTGCCGTCATCGCAAACGGCGGTTTCCTGGTGGAACCCCACCTGGTGGAATACGCCAAGAATCGCCATGGACAGGAGACCTACCGCTTTGTCCCGAAGGATGCACCGCGGGTGCTTTCAGAGCAGACGGCGGCGGTGATGCGCGAACTCTGCTACGAAGTCATTGCGCACGGCACGGGAACGCGCGCGGCCATCCCCGAGTATCGCGCGGGAGGCAAGACCGGCACCGCCCAGGTGGCGCGCGCCGACGGCCGGGGCTACTACGAAGATCAACATACCGCGGTGCTGGCGGGATTCGCGCCGATCTCCGATCCACGCGTGGTGGCGGTGATTGTGGTTCACAATCCGCAGAGCAAGCCCTACTGGGGCGGCTATGTGTGCGGTCCGGTGTTCAAGGAGGTGGTTCGCGAAGCCCTCATCCGCCTCGAGTGCCCCGAAGAACCGATGGAAGGCGTCGAGGAACCCGGACTCGAAGAAGAAGACGCGGACATGCTGGTCGCGCGCGAAGGGGACTCGGGGCCGCACACGCAAGAATACGTTGTACCGAGCTTGCTGTCGCTCCTGGATTCCGGCGCGGAACTTCTCCCCACGCTTGCGGATCTACCTAGCGCGGCGCCGCGTCTGCCCAGTTTTCAAGGCATGACGAAGCGCGAAGCCCGCGAAGCCTTGATCGCCCTCGGGGTCGCGTGGGACGTTCAGGGCAGCGGCTGGGTGGTGGCGCAAGAGCCCCCGCCCGGAACCCTCCTGAACGAGGTGACCGAATGCCGCCTCGTGTTTTCCAACAACCGGCGGACAGAGACCCAACATGACCCTGCAGGACCTGCTGAAACTGCTACCTAGCGCGCCGTGCGAAGCGGGCACCGCGCAAGTCCTCGGCGTGACCGAGGACTCCCGCCGTGTGAAGCCGGGGATGGTCTTTGTCGCAACGCCGGGCGATCATCATGATGGCCACGAGTTCGCCGACAAGGCCGTGGAAGCCGGTGCAGTCGCCGTGCTGGGCAACAAAGCGGGCCTCACGGAGTGGAACGGCGTTCCCTACGTTCCGGTGGAGCACCCGAGGCGCGCCCTGGGCGTGTTGGCCCACGCGTTGGCCGGAGACCCTTCCCACCATCTCACCGTGATCGGCATCACGGGCACGAACGGCAAGTCGAGCACGGTCCTCATGATCCAGCGCATCCTGCAATTCGACGGGCGGGGCGCGGCATGTTTCGGCACGCTCGGGTACGAGATTGCGGGGAAACACATTCCCGCTCCGCACACGACGCCCTTCGGCGAAGACCTTGCCGCCATGTTCCAGCGCGCCCGCGAGGCGGGAGAGTCGCACGTGGTGATGGAGGTCAGTTCCCATTCCCTTGAACAAGAACGTGTGGCTGGGATCCATTTCACAGTGGGCGCGTTCGCGAACCTGACCCAGGACCACCTGGATTATCACAAGGATATGGACAGCTATCGCCGGGCTAAGCTGCGCTTGTTTGAACGCATCGAAGGCGAGGGCTGCTTCACTGTGGTGAACCGGGAAGATCCCAGCGCCGCGGCGTTCGTGGAGGCGTCGCGCGTCCCCTGCCACACCTACGGTGCGGGTGGCGACTGCCGCGCGGAAAGCGTGTTCATGGATGGACGGAAGACGAACTTCACGGCGCGAACACCGTGGGGCGATGCCGCGTGCACGATGCGGCTTCTGGGGCATCACAACGTAAGCAACGCGCTGTGCGCCATCGCGGTGTGCGGCGGCCTGGGAATCCCGGTGCCACGGATCGCGGAGGGACTCGCGAGCCTCGAACGCGTCCGGGGCCGCTTCGAACATGTCGAGAATGACCGCGGCTTCCAAGTGGTCATCGATTACGCCCACACCGACGACGGACTTCGCAACGTGTTAAAAGCCGCACGGGGCATCTGCCGGGGAAAGGTCATCGTGGTGTTCGGATGCGGCGGCGATCGCGACAAGGGCAAGCGGCCGAAGATGGGCGCCGTGGCCGCCGAGCTGGCGGACTATGCGTTCGTCACTTCGGACAATCCGAGGACCGAAGACCCGGACCGCATCATTCTCGACATCGAGGTGGGCCTGCAACACGCAGGCCAGCGCAAATACGATGACTACCAATTGATCACCGATCGCACCGAGGCGATCCGTGCCGCCATTCGCATGGCAAAACCGGGCGATCTCGTGCTGATCGCCGGCAAAGGACACGAAGACTACCAAATCCTAGGCACCACCCGTATCCACTACGATGACCGCGAGGTCGCCCAGCAGATTCTCGAGGAGACCTGACGCGTATGCCCTGGACTTACACACTGGAAGACTTGGGGCACATTCTTGGGGTCCCGCACTCCGGCACGGCGTCGTGCGCCTTCCAATCGGTCTCCACGGACAGCCGGACGCTGGTTCCAGGCCAGGTGTTCTTTGCACTCTCCGGCGAAAAGTTCGACGGGAGCCAGTTTGTTGGCGAGGCCTTCGCAAAAGGGGCTGCCGCAGCGGTTACCACGCGCGCGCGGGATGGCGGACCATGCTGCGTCGTGCCGGATGTGTTGCAGGCCCTGCAACGCTTCGCCGCGCACCACCGCAGACAATACCGGCCGCTGGTCCTGGCGATTACCGGCTCCTGTGGGAAGACGACCTCCAAGGACTTCGTAGCGGCCGTGCTGGGCTCACGCATGAAGACCATCAAGACCCAGGGAAACTTGAACAACGAGATCGGCTGCCCGTTGTCGCTCCTGCAGATTGACGATGGCACGGAAGCCGCCGTCATCGAGATGGGCGCCGCGAGGCTCGGCAATATTCGCGAACTCTGTGAACTCGCCAAACCTGCCGAATCGGCCATCACCCTGGTCGCGCCTTCGCACCTCGCTGGATTCGGCAGCATCGAAAACGTCGCCGCGACGAAGGCCGAGATAGCGGAAGCGCTGCCACCGGACGGCGTGTTCTACGTGAACATCGATGATCCCTGGTGCACGTGGGCCTCAGAACGATTCCCGGGCGAGAAAGTGCGGTACGGGAGTGCCGGCGATGTCGTGCTGGAATCCTGCGCGTTTGACGCAAACGGCGAGATGACTCTGAACGTCCATCCCGCCGGTGAGCTTCACCTGCCGTTGGCGTGCCGCGCACATGCGACGAATGTTCTGCTTGCCATCGCCGTGGGATTGCGGCATGGCATCACCGATTTCGAGGGTCCACTGCGCGAGGCGGCGGCCAACCGTGTGCGGTTCAAGATCCGTACCGTGGGCGTCATCGAAGCAATCGACGACACTTACAACGCAAGCCCCGTCAGCATGGCCGCGTCGCTCGAAGGATTGGCGGAGCGCCCGGCATCGGGCCGGAAGTTCGCGGCGCTCGGCGACATGCTGGAACTGGGACCCGATGCCGCGCGGTTGCACCAGGAGGTGGGTGAACTAGCGGGGCGGCTCGGCCTGGACGCCGTGTTTGCGCGGGGTGACCATGCGTCTGTTATGATCGAGGCGGCCCGCCGGAGTGGCGTGCCCCACGCGGAAGTCATCCAAGACCCCCAATCCATGGCGGCGGCCATCCACGGCATCAGCGGTCCGGGCGACGTACTGCTGGTCAAGGGTTCTCGCGGCATGCGCATGGAGCGCGTGATTGAGGCGTTGGCATCGATGCACCACTAAAGGATCTTCATGCTTTACTATTTTGGGCTGCTCTTGCGGTCCGACATTTCGTTTCTCAACGTGCTGACGTACCACACGGTGCGCGCCGGCGGCGCGGCCGTGACCGCGTTTCTCATCTCCTTGATCATCGGCCCCACGGTGATCCGGCTGCTGCGCTCCTTGAAGATCGGCCAGTACATTCGCAAGGAACACGTGGCCGACCTGCACGCGCTCCACAAGAGCAAGGCCGGCACACCGACGATGGGCGGGGCCTTGATTATCCTGGCCGCCTTGTCGTCGCTCGCGTTGTGGGGACGTTTCACGAACCGGCTGCTGCTGGTGGCCATCGGCGCGATGGTGCTCTTGAGCGCCGTGGGCTTTCTCGACGACTACACGAAGTTACGCCGCAAGCACAACCAGGGATTGAGCGCGAAAGCGAAGTTCGCGGGACAGATCCTCGTGGGCCTGTTCATGGGCTCTTACCTCTTGTACAACCCCATCGCCGTGAGCGCCACTTACCTTGCCTCCCACGACATTCTGGACTGGCCGGCTTTTGCCGCCATGTTGCGCCAAGCGCCGTCCAGCGAAGCGCCAACGCCCGCCGGACGCGTCGTCAGTTTCCTACCGGAGTCCACGCGAAACCTCGTAGCCGAGACCGCAAACGGATCCGCTTGGGATGCCGAACAGAAGAGCGAAGTCCTTCAGGGGATGGAAACGGTGCTCCGGCGCCAGGACCTGTACGACACGACGTTGTGGGAAGGCGTGCCGCTGACGGAAGAGGGCAATATGCTGCTGCGATACGGAACGGCAAAGTTGACGGAGCGCGAGGTCTTGCGCCTCAACCGCCTTCTTCTCGAAGCCGCATTCCCAGACGTCATCGAGCAGACGCCGCCCAATATGCACACGAAGATCGAGATTCCGGGTCTGAAGATGGCACTGATCCCATTGGGCGCGTTGTATGTCCTCTTCGTGCTCACCATTATCGTCAGCTCCTCCAATGCGGTGAACCTGACCGACGGCCTCGACGGGCTAGCCATTGGCGCATCCATCATCTCGCTGCTGGCGTATACGGGTATCGCCTACGTGGTGAGCCGGGCGGATTGGTCTTCCTATCTGTATCTCATCCACGTTCCCGAAGCGAGCGAGTTGACGGTGTTCGGCGCGGCCCTGCTGGGAGCGGGCCTTGGTTTCTTGTGGTTCAATTCGCACCCGGCGGAAGTGTTCATGGGCGACACGGGCTCGCTGGCGCTGGGTGGGGCACTGGGTACAATGGCCATCCTCACCAAGCAAGAACTCCTGCTGATCGTGGTCGGCGGGCTGTTCGTACTCGAGGCGGGCAGCGTCATCCTGCAGGTGCTGTCCTTCAAATTGCGCGGAAAGCGTGTGTTCAAGATGGCGCCCTTGCATCACCATTTCGAGCTATTGGGCTGGTCGGAGAGCAAGGTCACAGTCCGCTTCTGGATCATTGCCATCATTTTCGCGCTGATGAGTCTGGCGACATTGAAGTTGAGGTGACGGATGGATTTGCGCAACCGAAAGGTCACCCTGGTCGGCATGGGAAAAACCACCCTCGCGGCGGTGCGCCTGCTTCTTCGGGAGCACGCCGAGCCGTTCGTCACCGATAAAGCGCCCCGTGAGGACGTCCTGAAGGCGGCGGAGACCCTGGAGTCGCTTGGCGTATCGTACGAGTGCGGAGGGCACACCGATCGTGCCTTCTCCGGCGCGGAGTATGTCATCCCGAGTCCAGGTGTCGATCCCCGGATTGGACCCATCGCGGAAGCAACGCGAGACGGCGCCCGCATCCTCTGCGAGATGGAATTGGCAAGCCGCTTCAATCGGTCCAAAGTGCTTGCGGTAACGGGCACGAACGGCAAGACGACCACTACGGAGCTGCTTCGCGCGTTGGTGGCCTCGTGCGGGCACGAGGTCTTGCTCGCGGGCAACAATGAAATGCCGTTCTCCGCGGCGGTCCTGGTGGAACCAGCGCCGGAGTTCATCGTGCTCGAAGTGAGCAGTTACCAGGCGGAACTGAACCAGACGTTTCGTCCGTGGGTGGCGGCCGTCCTCAACGTCACGCCCGATCATCTCGCGCGTCACGACAGCATGGTGGGCTACGCGGAGGCGAAGGCGCGCCTGCTCGCGATGCAGCAGGAAAGCGATTGCGCGGTGCTGAACGCCGATGACCCCTTGGTGGAAACCATGGCCGCGTTGACGAAGGCTTCCTGCAGGCGGTTCAGCCTGACGCGACGAGTGACTCAAGGACTTTGGTCCGACGGCGACGGGATCTTCGAGGGTGACGATCAGGTTGCCGCGTCCTCGGACATTCTGCTGAAGGGACGCCACAACCTCGCAAACGTCCTCGCGGCACTCGCGATGATGCGTGCGGGCGCGTTCGATTGGGAGGGCACACTGGAGGGACTCCGGCGATTTCGGGGCGTCGAACATCGCATCGAGTTTGTGGCCAGCGTCAACGGGGTGGACTACTACAACGACTCGAAATCGACAAACATCGAGAGCCTTCGGGTCGCCCTGGAGAGTTTCGATATCCCTGTAATCCTCATTGCGGGCGGGCGCGGCAAAGGGGCCGACTATCGTGTCCTGCTTGACCTCGTCACGCGACGGGTGAAGCGCATGATCACGATTGGAGAAGACGCGCCATTGCTCGAAGAGGCGTTTGCAGACCGCGTCCGCACGGAACGCGCGGGCGACCTCCCGTATGCCGTGCGCAGGGCGTCGGCCGTAGCCGAACCCGGCGACATCGTGCTGCTTTCACCCGCATGCGCCAGCTTCGACATGTTCACCGGATTCGAGCACCGGGGGCGAGTGTTCAAGGAATGCGTCCGAAGCCTTGAAGGAGGGGATTCTCGGTGAAGCGGGAGACGATCTTCGCATTCAATATCGTGCTGGGCCTGGTTTTGATTGGCTTGCTCATGGTGTACAGTGCAAGCGCGGTGCGCAACTACAGCACGGACTCCGTGGGACACCCCGCAGGCATTCCGCTGTTGTGGAAGCAGCTCATCTACATCGGCATCGGCATGACGTGCCTTATCGTCATGGCGCGGTTTGACTATCATCATCTGCGGAACCGGGCGCTTTTGTGGCCACTGTTCCTCGTGACGCTCGCGGTTCTTGTTGCCGTTCTGTTTCTGGGAGACGAGCGGCGAGGCGGCCAACGCTGGATCGAGATTCTCGGTTTCACGTTCCAGCCGTCGGAATTGGCAAAGATGACACTCGTCATCTTCCTTGCGGCCAAACTGTCGGAAAACCAACAGTACATTCACCGGTTCTGGCGGGGATTCGTGCCGCCCCTTCTCCTGACAGGCCTCGTGGCTGGGCTGGTGCTTCTGGAGAGAGACTTGGGCACTCCGGTCGTCATGATGGCGGTGGCCATGCTCATGATCGTGATGGCGGGTGGACGATTCGCGCACGTGCTCCCCACGTGTCTGCCCGCCGCCGTAGTCGTGTACAAGCTCATTGAAGGCAGCGGATACCGTTCCGAGCGCATTGATGCGTGGCTCGATCCATGGAAATACCGGTCCGACAAGGGCCTGCAGTTGATCGAGTCGCTGGCCGGATTCGCCCGCGGCGGGTTTTGGGGGCAAGGCCTGGGTGCGGGCGAGCAGAAGTTGCGTTACCTGCCGGATGCGCATTCGGACTTCATCTTCGCCGTGTGGGCCGAAGAAATGGGACTGCTGGGCAGCCTGAGCCTCGTCGCGCTGTTCCTGCTGTTCCTTATCGTGGCGGTCCGGATAGCGGTGTGCGCGCGCGATCTGTTTGGCGCGATCCTGGCCTCCGGGATCGTCGCGCTGATAGGTATCCAGGCTTGCTTTAACATGGCGGTCACCACTGGCCTGCTTCCCACGAAGGGCTTGGCGTTGCCCTTTATCAGCGCCGGAGGCAGCGCGCTGATCGTGAACCTCACCCTCGTGGGCATACTGCTCAACATCGGCGCGCAGGCAGTTGAATTGGAGGAAGCGCCGCCGTTGGCGGTTGCGAAATAGCGCGAGCCGTCCTTGCGGCAAGGCGGAGCGTTGGAAAAGGTAGTATGCGAATCCTAGTGACGGGAGGCGGTACGGGCGGGCACACGTCCCCGGCCACGGCCATCCTTGAAGAATTGCAGCGGCGCGATTCCCACCTGGCCGTGTTGTGGGTGGGCCGGAACGGGGCCATCGAGTCACGCGTGGCGGCGTCCCTGGCGATTCCTTTCAGAGGGCTCGCGGTGGAAGGGTGGCCACGCCGGCGAACCCCGCGGCGCGTGTTGGTGGCCCTCAAATTGCTGTGGGCCGCGGTCAAGTCCTGGCTCTATATTCGGAAATTCAAGCCCCAGATCGTATTGGGCGTGGGGGGCTACGTGTCACTTCCCGTCATGTGGGTGGCCCAGCGAATGGGTATCCCCACGGTGCTGCACGAGCAGAACCGGCTTCTCGGTGTCACGAATCGAATTCTCGCGCAGAAGGCCACGCGCGTGTTCCTCAGCTTTCCCGAAACCCATGGCGAATACCCAAAAGACCGGTCTCGAGTCGTGGGCAATCCGGTTCGCGCGGCGTTTGCGAGCCCGCGCAGCCAGACCGAAGCCCGCGAGGCATTCGGGCTGGACCCATCCATTCCTGTCGTGCTGGTCAGTGGAGGCAGTCAAGGCGCGCACAGCATCAACGCGGCCATGGCGCGGGTGGTCAAGGAATTGCGGGCGGATGAGGCGCAGTTCATTTGGATGACGGGATTGCCGGGCGCGGCCGCCGCGCATGATGCCGCGAGTTCGGCCGCGGCGACCGTGAAGGTGTTCCCCTTCATAGACGACATGGCCGGAGCGTGCGCCGCTGCTGACCTCATCGTGGGACGCGCGGGCGCGTCCAGCACGGCGGAGATTGCCGTGTTGCACAAGCCGTCCGTCCTGATTCCCTATCCGCATGCCACGGATCGCCATCAGGACCACAACGCGAAGGCCTTTGAAGAGGCAGGAGCGGCTGTGGTCCTGACTGACGAGGAATGTACGGGGGATAATATGACGCTTACTCTCCGCTCGCTGCTTGGAGACCGGCAGCGTCTGGAATCCATGGCCGCGGCATCGGCATCCCTCGCCAAACCCGCCGCGGCGGAGAACGTGGCTGAGGAGATTCTGGCCATCGTGTTTGAGCAAGGGGAGACGGCCTAGGCCGCTTTGCGGCTGCAAAGCCGATCTAACCGGTGCGCGTTGAACCGGACCACGCTCCTTGGTAGAGTCCCGGAGTCAGGGGTATACTCCATCGAGGCGACATGGACAGTGTCATGCGGCAAGGCAGTACGTTGGCATGGGGTGGCAGTATGCCATTCCGAAGGATTCCCATTGCGAGCCTGCGGCAAGACACGGTTCCCCCCTTCGATCTGTATCTCCAGACGCTTGAAGAACAGCCGCCGGTTCTGTACCGGGAAAGAAACCTGCCGGTGACCGCCTCCGTGCTGAGTACTCTGACGGACCAGCATCATGAATACGTCTTTCTTGCCACGAGTCAGGATTCGGAGTACTTGCGGTATGTCGAGAAGAATCTAGACTCTGTGCTGTCGGATGAGGGCGTTCCCGTCGCGAAACGTTCGCAGGTGCTGTACAGTTGCGCGCAAGGACTGGTCTCCCAGGTTCTGGATGAACCCCGTTCGAGAGAATTGATCGAGCGCAGCCGGGATCTCGTGGCTGCGACCACGAAGTTTTTGGCGGGTGAACAGGCCGCATTTGCGCACTTGCTGAAGCTTGTTTCCTACGATTACTACACTTATACCCACAGCGTAAATGTCTTCGTGTTCAGCGTGACGCTGGCCCAGCGCGTGGGATTCACGGATCCCCAGTTGCTGCGGGAATTCGGAGAAGGCGTGTTGCTCCACGACATCGGCAAGAGCATGATCGACCCGTCCATCACCAACTGCACGGGGAAGCTTTCGGACGAGCAGTGGAAGTCCATGAAGATGCACCCGGTGCACGGGTATGAAATCCTTTCGGAGCACGGCACGCTCACCGGCATGGCGCTCGACGTGGTCCGGCACCACCACGAGAAAATCCGGGGCGGCGGCTACCCCGACAATCTCAAGGGGAAGCAGATCGCCCCCTTGGTGCGCATTTCCACCATCGCCGACATCTTCGACGCACTGACAACGCGGCGCTCTTACAAGAGCGCCCTGCCGACCTTCGACGCGTTGCGCATCATGCGAGACGAGATCTTGAAAGACCTGGACGACGACTACTTCCGGGCCTTCGTCTCCATGATGGGCAACCCAGGGGGCTAACCGGAATCCTGCCCAGCGACACCCGCGCACCGTGGTATTGACGCGCAGAGGCCCCTGCGATATTCTGGTGATGGGTGGAAGCTTCGGCGTAGGGAGATGGTGGTAGGCCATGTCTGTCGCAAACCCTATACGAGGATTTCGCGAAGTGCCCCTCGCGAGCATTCGGGTGGATTCCATCACCGAATTCGACATCCACATCCAGACCCGCAGAGACCGTCCCCCCATCTTGTTCCGCGAGAGGAGTCTCCCGGTTACGCCCGCGGTCCTGGGCATGCTCGTCGATCAACGCCATCACCACATCTACATCCCCGCGGCCCAGACGTTTGAGTACCGCCGGTACGTTGGGAAGCACATCGAAGCAATCCTGTCGGACAGGCGCCTGCCCGTGGATGCGAAATGCGAGGTTCTGTACGACTCCGCCCAAGGGCTGATGGCGGACATCCTCGAGCAGCCGCGGTCGAAGGAGCTGGTACAGTGCGGCCAGAACGTGGTGGCGGGAACGGTCCGGTTCATGATGCAGGAGCGGGCGGCGCTTTCCTACCTGCTCCAGCTCGTCTCGTACGACTATTACACATACACGCACTGCGTGAATGTCTGCGTCTTCAGCCTGGCGCTGGCCCAGCGGTCCGGTATCACGGATTTCGATACGTTGCGGCTGCTCGGCGAAGGCGCCCTTCTCCATGACGTCGGCAAGAGCCTGATCGATCCGAGCGTGACCAAATGTAAGAAGGGACTGACCGAGGAACAGTGGGAGATTATGCGCAAGCACCCGGTCTACGGTTATCAGCTCCTGACGGAGCATGGGATGCTGCACGGCGCATCGCTCGACATTGTGCGGCACCATCACGAGAAGGTGAACGGGACCGGTTACCCGGACGGGTTGCGGGGCAAGACGATCGAGCCTCTGGTGCGGATCAGCACGATTGCCGACGTTTTTGACGCGCTAACCACCCGGCGCACCTACCGGGATGCGATGGCATCGTTCCACGCGTTGAGTCTGATGAAGAGCGAAATGAGCAGGCAATTGGATCAGGAACTTTTGCGCACGTTCATCGAGATGATGGGCAACCCGGCGAAATAGAGGCGGGTTTCAGCGCGGCTCGGGAGGCATCTCCTTGAGGATTGACACGCCCGTGCTCGTGCCGATTCGCGTGGCCCCGGCCGTGATCATGGCCATGGCATCCGCATACGACCGAATGCCTCCCGCGGCCTTGATACCCATGGAGCTACCAAGCACCTGACGCATCAGAGCGACATCTTCTGTCGTGGCGCCCGCTCGTCCGAAGCCCGTCGATGTCTTGACGAAGGCCGCGCCCGCCCGGCGTGAAATCTCACACGCGGCGATTTTCTCTTCGGTGGTCAGATAGCTGGTTTCCAAAATCACTTTGACCGCGACTTGGCCGACGGCCTTCACGACGGCGGCGATCTCCCGCTCGACAAAACTTGGGAAGCCGGATTTCAGCGCGCCGATGTTCATGACCATGTCGACTTCGGTGGCGCCGTTCTTCACGGCCTCGATCGCTTCCTCTACCTTGATACGCGCGGTGTTCGCCCCCAAGGGGAAACCGATGGTTGGATTGACCCCGATCCCGGTGCCCGCGAGCTTCTTCGCGCAGAATGCCGTCCAGACCGGATTGACCGACACGCCGGCAAAGCCGCATTGGAAGGCCACCTCGCACAACTCGGTGATGTCGTTCTGCGTCGCGGCAGCCCGAACCTGGGTGTGGTCGATCATCTGCGCCAGTTGTATTCGCGTCAACGGTATGCTCTCCCAATCGCGCTTGCGAACTTGCCGGGAATCCACTTCAACCGGGTGGCCGGATGGTCCATCACCCCCGCCGCACACAACCCGGCCATAGTTTGGCCCATTGGGGCCCCTATTTCCAAATCGGACCGAACGGGATGCGCCAGAGCCCGTTTCTTGGACGTGCGGTCCACGACGCTCCCCCACCGTCTTCCTCAGACAGCACTGCGGCATGCCGCATCCCGGCCGCCAGGCCACACCGTCATGGCGTGAGCACTTCCCTCGATTCGACGTGCTCTGTCAATTCCTCAGGCGTCCACCACGTGTCTTTGAGCTGGCGCGGGCTGAATGCCTTCTCCGCCTGGTCCCGGTAGTGGGGTGAATCTGGCCGGTCGCTTTGCCCCACCGGCGCGAAGGTCCAACTCTGGACGGGTTTGCTCAGCACGATAAGCTGGGTCGATGTTTGGCCGCTGTTCCCCCAGCGGGTGTGGTCGGTTCTTTCACGCTCGAACCCCACATTGCGGAGCGTGGTCATACCCTTGTTCTTGTCGCCTCCGCCTTCGACCGGCCAGGAGGCATCGTCCCGGCCGACCCGGAACACGTCGCCATAGGTCTTGTCCAGCGAGCCAAAATCAGACTTAAGCTGCTTCATGGCATTGGCCAAAGACGTTGCCGCGGCGGCCAGTTCGTCGCTGGTGAAGTTCAGGGGCGGAGTCGTTCTTCCCACAGGTTCCAGGTAGTTGTCGACACGGCGCGAGGCTTCGTCCATCACTTCCGCACCGTGGTCGTCTATCATCTGCTTGCGCCAGTAGTAGTATTTCAACGCGCCGGTGGAATCGGCCGAGAGCTGCTGGTCCCACTGCAAGAGGTCGTCGATCCCTGCCGCGTAATCCGGATTTGCCCGGAGACTACCACCGTGTTTCTCATCGGCCATGCGGAGCACATCGATCCACCTTTCGCAGCCAAAAGGGTGGATATCCACGGCATAGGCCAGGGCTTCCTCGACGGTGACCGACTCATCCGAGGCGAGGAGTTGGACAGCCCGCGCACCCCGCTGATTGCCCCATCCTGAACGCTGGGGGTTGTGGCTCAGGTCCGCCCACAGGTACGGAATGGTCTTCTCCAGCGAAAAGGGACTGTCCGGCATCATGGCGTCCGGGGGGATGTTGCAGTTCTGCATGAAGCCCTGGGGCGGGTTCAAGACCTGCAGATGATCGGAAGAAGGATGGAAGCCATCCCACTCGGTCGCGGACGTCGAGCCATTCACGGGGCGTGTCCAATCAAACTGCGGAGCGCGCTCGGGCACGCGCCCAGTGCGCTGGTAATAGATGTTGCCGGATGTATCCGCCACCATGACATTCTGGGGGAAGAACTGAAGCGTGGCCATCGCGGCTTCCGCGCCGTGATAATCCTTCGCCGTACACAGGCCAAACCACGCTTCGCTGGCCTTAACGGCGTCCGCGTAGGCGGACTTAATTGCATAGCCTTTGCCATTGCGTATGGCAACCACGGGCCCGTAGTGGCAATCGAGCAGTGTCAGAACGCGCGGATTCTCGCCTTTCACCGCAAGCGTGACCTCACGCTTCGTGATGTCGCGCCACGCCCCGTCATACAGATACTGCATCGGATTGGTCTCGTTCAGGGTGAGTTCGTACACATCGGCCGTGTCGGGTCCGCCCGTGGTCATGGCCCAAGCCACGTTTTCGTTGTGGCCCAATCCAATGAACGGCTGCCCCGCGAGGGTGAATCCGCTGCCCACCCATTCTCCCGCGTGGATGCGGTATTCCCAGAACCGCGACGAGCCGAACCATCCCAGGTGCGGGTCCACATACAGGATTGCCGCGCCCGTGGCACTACGCTTCGGACTCACGGCCCACTGGTTTGAGCCTCGGGAAATTCGGTCGAAGCCGCGTTCAATGCCGCCCCGCTTGAGATCGTCGAAGCCATCGTCGTAAGACCAATTCTCCAGGAAGAGGCGCCCAAACGCCATGACCATGAATTCATCGGCCTGCCGGTTCCCCCACCACTCCGGCACATCTTCGGGGTGGGCCTTGTAGTAGGCGTTGACTCCGCGCGCGTATGCCTGAGTCTGAGCCCGTGTCTCGGGATTTAACTGGTCCGCAGCGCCTTTAGATTTCTCATAGAGGTTCCACGTCAGGGCGATCTGATCGGAATCGGCGCCGCCGGGTCCTTCCACACTGGCCAACTCGCCGAGACCACGCAGCAAGTTCTTCAACAACTCGACCGGCCGGTCCTCCGCCTGCGCCCAGCCCATGGCGTAGAATCCACCCTCCACGGTGAGCGCGTAAATGTGCGGGACGCCCCACGTGTCCCGGTAGATAACGATCTTGCCGGCGTCTTCGCCCACGCCCGGCAATTCGGCGGATGCGGCGCCGGCGAAGGTCGCCAAGACTACCGCGAAGAACGCGCGCATAAGGAGGGTCTTCGTCATGATGTGTGGGCAGCTCCCGATTTGTAGTGGGCTGTATCCGCCCCGGCGGATACGGGATCTTACGCCCATCGTACTGGTTTGACGTTCAAGAAGGCAAAGCCTAGAATTAGACGGGATATGAAGCAGGGCGGTTCTTCAAGCAGTACGCTCAACACGTGGACGCGCCACGTCCTGGCAGGGGAACTACATCAGGATGCCACATGCGATGCGGCTGGGATGCCTGCTCCTTGTACTTCACCTTTCGGTTTGTTTGTGCGCCTCTGGCGGCGATGCCTACACCTTTCGGCCCTATCACGCGCCGCCTTCCATCAGCGACGACCGCATTTCAGATCTCTACGAAGCCAGTGACGGCACGCTCTGGGTGGGCGTGTGGGGCGGAGGCGTGTGCAGAGTGCGTGGGGCTGAAACCCGCACCTTCACCAAGGCGGACGGACTGCCCAGCGATTGGGTCCGGTGCATTGCTCCCGACGCCGAGGGAAATCTCTGGATCGGCACGGCCGACGGAATCACCCGCATCGGCAACGATAGCCTGACGACCTTCACCGCCGAGAACACTCCGGAGATACCGCAGAACTCCGTGCGGTGCATAACCCTCTTGTCCAGCGGAACGATCTGCTTCGGCATGTCGAACGGAGGGATACTGTACCGGGGGTCGAATCCACTTTCCTCTGAAGCAAACGCGCAGAGCGCCACCGGTGAACCCACATGGGCCTTTGCCAATCAGCCCGAACTCATGGAAGGGAACGGGGTCCGCGACATCCTGGAAGCTGTCGACAAGTCACTGTGGATTGCACTTCACAATGGCGCGGTTCGGCATTATGCGGACGGCGCTTGGCAACACTACGGGCCTGATGAGGGGATAACCGAAGGGGTGTTCCGCCTGTTCGAGGATTCCTCGGGGACCGTGTGGGGTTCTGGCGGAAAGGTGCTGTATCGCTTCGACGGCCGCGATTGGACGGCTGTGCCTGAGGCGGGAGACGTGCCGGGCGCGGTGGCAGAGTCCCCCCACGGCGAACTGTTCGTCGGAACGCGGAACGGAATCGTCGTTGGCCGGCCTTCCGGATGGTCGAGCCTTTCCATGGGAGCCGAAGTTGGGGCTCCTGAAATCACCTGCCTGCTGTTTGGAAAGACCGGCGCCCCCTGGGTGGGTACGCTCGAAGGCGTCATACGCGGTTCGCGCCCCCTCTGGAATCCCTTCGTAGCCTCAGAGTCCGGGGTCGCATTGCGCGACGGGGTTCTCTTTGCCGGCGCTGTTCCTTACAGTGTGGATGTCAAGGGGAACATCGTCGCATTCGACGGCAGGGCCTGGAAGGCCGTCGCCCGGATTGATGATGCCCGCTTCACCCCGCTGTATATTACGAATCCCCGCGAAGGTCGCATATGGGCATTGTGCGAGGAACACGCCCTCCGCATCGCAATCGACTCATTGACGGTCGAGGAAGCGGTGGCCGTGACGGAGGATTTGAATCCATGGCGGCTAGCGTGGGGCTTCGAGGATAGGCTGTGGCTACTGGGCAGCCGCGGAGCGTACGAGCTGAGGGATGGCCGGTGGGTCCCGCTGGCTACCCACCCCGAGACTGAACCCTCCTGGGCGTACGATGTGGATGTGGCCGCGGATGGTTCCGTCTACGTGTGTTATGCGAAGGGAATCGAGTACTGGGAGAACGGGCGGATCCAGGCATTGCGCCAAGTGGACCCCGCATTCCGGGATGGCCACTACGCATCCGTGTGCCGCATGAAAGACGGTTCCCTCTGGGTAGGAACTTATGGAACCGGCATCCTGGTGTACAGCGGCCACGATGTCACGCAAATCACACGGAAGGATGGACTGCTCAGCGATCACGTCTCCGACATCATCCAGGCCCCCGACGGCACGATCTGGGTCGCGTTCCGCCGCAAGGGCGTCGCATCGTTCCGAAATGGCAAATGGGTGAACTTCGGGCACCGGCATGGGCTGCCGAACGCTTCTCCAACCTGTCTGGCAGCGCTGCCGGATGGCTCTCTGTGGCTGGCTACGTCATCGCAAGGGTGCTGCCGGTTCTTCCCCGAGCCGGAAGGACCCGAAACCACCATCATGGCGGCAACGGACACGATTGCCGCGCGGGGCACGGGTGTATTCTCCTATTCCGGAGTTGACTCGTGGCACCGCACCCTCCCGCAGGATCTCACGTATTCCTGGCGGGTACGTCCCGTGGGTCTGCCCGCTGGCTCCGCTGGGTGGAGCGATTTCTCGCACGACACGACGGCCGTCGTATCGGGCTTGGCCGCCGGGAACTACCTCTTTGAAGTGCGCGCGATGGACGAGGATCGCAATGTGGACGCCACGGCGTCGTTGATTCCAATTATCGTCGAGCCGCCGTTCTGGGGCCGCCCCGGATTTGTAGTCCCGCTCGGCGCTTTGGCAGCGATGGCGCTGCTGTCGCTCGTATTCGTCTATTCCAAGCACCTGCGCCTGGTGTATTCCGAGGCAAACCTCCGCAGAAGCGAAAAGAGCCTTGCAGAGGCACAGCGAATCGCGCACGTAGGCAGTTGGGAATGGGACGTGGCCAGCAACACGATCCTGTGCAGCCCGGAGAGTTTCCGCTTACTCGGAATCGCCCCCGTGCCCAAAGGCATCACCATGGAGCAGTACCGTGAGGCGGTGCATCCCGAGGACCGTGCGCTATTTCAGGCGGCCGTTCAGAGTGCGATTTCGCAGTGGGCGCCGCTCGAAATCGATCATCGAATCCTGCGCCCTCATGGCGAAGTGCGGCACGTGTACCAGCGCGGCGAAGTGATCGAAGTCCCCGGCACGCACCAGATCCGGCTGGTGGCGATTTCACACGATGTTACCGAACGAAAACGGTCTGAGGCGCTGCGCGAACAGCTTATCCGGGATTTGCAGAGCGCGCTGGCGCGGATCAAGACGCTGAGCGGGCTCATCCCTATCTGCTCATCGTGCAAGCGAATCCGCGACGACAGCGGATACTGGGGCCAGATCGAGACGTTCATCAAAGAACATTCCGACGCGGAGTTCTCGCACGGAATCTGCCCGGAATGCGCCAAGAAGCTGTATGGCGTCGAAGATCTCATGCGCGACGCGTGATCGGCGTTACTCCGGTGAGGCTGCCGGCGCCGGCGCCGGAATGGTCTGGACCTGCAAGGTGATGTTTGACGCGCCGGGCCCCAGTTTCACCCCGTTGCCCTCGGGTCCGTGCACCGTTATCGAACCGGAGATGTCGCGGACGGATGTGTCGGTCTGGTCGTCGTAGAAGGCAATGGCCGGCCGCGGCGCCGTGTCGTAGACGTGGCAATCCACAAACTCGATTCCGCCCATATCCTGCGTGATGGCGGGCCGCCGCAAGTGCACGTAGACGGGCACGCGCAACCCGCCGTACTCGCGGAAGGACGAAACCCAGGGCTGTTTCCAACTGCAATTGATGAAGCGGACTACGGCGCTCTTCGCGGATTTGTCGTAGATCTTCACTCCCTCTTTGCCCGTGTTCTCCGTGGTGCAGTTGATGAACTCGATGGTTCCCTTCGGGCCATTGTCGCCGATGGCCCCGATGCTCATGCCCGCCCAGCCCTTCTGGTCCATGTCCGTAAAATCGTCGAGTGTCATGCCGGGCGAGCCCATGCGCGCATGGCAATTCTCGAAACGAATGGAGACCGGCTCGCTTTCGCTGGTCATGGGCTTCAAGTAGACGAGCATCGCATGGCCGCTGTTGTTCTCGAAGACGCAATTACGAATCACACAGTTGACAAAACGTTCATCGGCGCTGTCGCACTCGAGGTCGATGCCCGCCTCCGGCGGGGTGCCGCTGGTGCCCGAAAACACACAGTTCTCCACCAGGAGGTTGACCGCACTGATCACGCTCAGGCCCTGGCGGTGGTTGTCATGACTGACGCAGTTGCGAATGGTCACGTCCTCGCACCAACGGGTAGCGCCACCCGAACCCACGTACAACCCGTCGCCACCCGTGCTTTCGACGCGCACGCCCTCAACCAGAACACGCTTGCACCCCGAGAAGCTGATGCCCATGCGCCACTCGGCGCGCTCGTATTCTGGACTCTGATAGTCCTTCTTGCGCATGCGCAAGGTAGCGCCGTAACCGCGGATGGTGATGTCGTTCATTTCCACCGCGCGAAACAGCGAGTCGCCACCCCCCTTGAACTCGCCCTTCTTGGCGAGGATCAATACGCCCGGTTCGAAGACAAGTTCGAGATTGCTGCGCAGGGTGATGGGCCGGACGATCCACGGAGCGCCCACGTACGGCACGACCACGGTCTTCGCCTTGGAATTGATGGCCGCCTGCAACGCGTCGGTCGAGTCCTCAGCATCGAATCCCCACCACGCGGCGTTCGCGACGTTCCGCGTTCCCGCTTCCACCTCGGCGACGGCAGCCGGGTCGGATACATCAGCGGACCCCGGTTGCTGCGCTGAAGCAAGCGATCCCACGAACAGCGTGACAAGGGCAAGACTTCGATGTGCGCGAATCGTTTTGGACATGAGTATTCTCCTTCGCAATCAGACAAGCATTCGCGCCCAGTATGCAGGGATTACCGGGCATGCGCAAAGACACAACCGCAACGGCCCGCGTCACCAGCTCCAGTCTCATTTCTCCTTGAACGCGGGGCAGAGTGATTCCAGATCACCAATGTCAAAGTGTCCAAGCAATCCAAAGCAGAAAAGAGATGGCGCGTCGTCGTAGTGAATCCCCTGCGCCAGCAGGTCTTTCAACGAGGACAGACCTTCTTCCACGTGCAGCTCGTCCAACGTGTCTGGCGCGAGAGCACCGGCCACGAGAGATGCGAGACCGCAAACGCGCCCTCGCGCCCGCAGATGAACCGGCGTCGCGCCGAATTGTTCGCGGGTCCAGGTTAGCGTCGACGTGATCTGACTGGCTTGTTCGCCGAGAAGCGTGGCTCCCGTGGTGTTGATGAGCATTGCGAATTGCGCCGGTTTATTGGGCGCAACCGTGCACTCGCCGACAAACAAGGGATCCATCAGGAGGACACGCCAGCCCTCGGCGATCCGGGCGGTCGCATCCACCTCCAACGAGGGCTTGCCTTCGTCCGCGAGCATTAGCCATGTTCCTTTCGAATTCACAGCAGCATTTTCGAGGATTAGCAAGGGAATTGACCAGTCTTCGGTCTTGAGAAAGGTGGAATGAACCGTTATGGATGGATGAGCTACGGAGATGCTCTCACCTGCTATGGCCTTCACGGCACGCCATCCCGTGAGATCGGCGAGCAGTTGGCGGCGCATCTCGACCGAATCAGTTGTTTGCAAGGGCAGGCTTGCCATGGCGTTCTTCGCGAGGGTAATGAATGTTTCGTTTGACCTGGGTATCCCAACCGTCAATTCTTCCTTGGTGCGAATCTCGCCTTCAACCGGCAATTCTTCATCGGTCCAGCCAAGGCCCCATTGCGAACTCACGAAGCGGTAAAATGCCAGACGGTTGTCAAGATCGTAGTTGTGGGTTCCCGGATCCTGGTTGTTGTGACTTTGGAACGCCCCTTCCGCATTGTAGAGCCGGTAGAAGGGAACGATCGGATCAAACACGCTTGGCCAGGAGCGCGCGGATTCGAAACAGCAGTCGTCTTTCTCGTTGTAGATAAGCAAAGCCGGACGCGGTGCGAGCATCGCGGTGAGGTGCGTATAGTCGGCGACCTTTAACATCGCCGGCGGAATCTGCTCGAGATCGCCGATATCGTTTGGGTTGTGCACGCGGACGCCCATGCCGATGTAACCCGCGTTCGGTGCGCACAGCGATATGCGCGTGTCGAGAGCGCTCAGCAGGATGGTCTGCCACCCCCCACCCGAGAGTCCGGTCATGCCCAAGCGCTCCGGGTCTGCGCTCGGATGATCGGCGAGGACGTCCAGCCCGCGCTTCATGGCGAGATAGAAGACGGACAAGCCGCTGATGCCGCAAAGGTCTAGGTATGCCGAGTCGTTGTGGCGCCACTCGTCGCTTTCCAGTTCGCCAAACTTGAGCCATTCGGGATGGAGCGCCAGCACCCCGCGCTTCGCCAGGTTGATGCAGCGGATCTGTTCGTACTCGATGGATTTCCCCGGCGGGCCCACGTGTCCATTTACGTTCAAAATCGCGGGCACGCGCGGCCCAATCTCGGCGGGCTCGTAGAGCAGGGCGGGGATCCAGAGCCCCGGCAGCGCTTCGTACCGCAGCTTGCGGATGCGGTATCCGTTGCCAGTGTCCAGCGTGTCGGCCCATTCGACGCGTACATCCCCCGCATACCATTCCTCGGGGACGCCGCGGTACACAATCTCGCTGAGCATGCGCTTGCGCAACTTGCCCTGCTTGCGCTGCCAGTCCTTGGCTGACACGGGGAGTTCCAAGGCGGGCACGCGTCGCAGTACGAAGGCTTTCACCTCGTCCAAGGTCGTGTCCGCTTTCAGCACGGGTTGCGACAACGGAGTGGATGGACTGGTCGTTTCAGACGCTGACTGCGCGAACGCCAAGGTTAAGCAGAACACGAAAGTACCCATGAGACAAACCCTCCGGATTGCCAGTGGACACACTATACCCTATGAGCGCGCCTGCGTAGGGCGGGATTTGTTCCCGCCCTCTTATCCCCCCCATTGATTCAATGAGAACCAATCGGGGAGGAGCGAGTACGCGATGCGCTTCCAGGAGTGTTGGCATCCCTGCCGGCTCCTGTACAAGCCGAAAGCTGTCCTCGCCCCCCTCAAAAGGCGGAAACTACTCCCGTCCTACCCAAAACACCCTGTTTCATTCGGCTTTCCCGAGCATAGCCCAATGCCAGGGATGATTGCCCTGGGCGGACTCCACGCCGGGTGTGGTACGATACGGTGCGATGCGCGCGGCGGGAAGATCAGAAGCTCATCGACGCCGGCCCGCGCTTCCGGTGGACGGGGATAAGAGTGGATTGGCGAGGACTCTCGGATCTCGCCTCATGCATATGTCTGGGGATAGTGTTCTTCGCCACGTCATCGAATGGGTCATTTCACGTTCAGGAGGGATGTATGAGCAAGAATATCGTTTCGCGAGTATGCGCGATCCTCGCGGCCGTGGCCGCGTCCGGTGGCGTTCCCGTGGTGGACGCGCTTGAGATGTCAACATTCTCGGCCGAGGTTACCGCTCCCATGGGCCACGCCCTCATGGGCGGCGGGATCGCGCCCGCGAAATCCGTTGTGGATCCCTTGTACGCCAATGGTCTCGTGCTGTTGGGCGCGGGCGACCCCATCGTCATGGTGGCGATGGACTGGTGCGAGATTCGCAACGACGCCTATGACGCCTTCCGCGACGCACTCGCGGAGGCCGCCGGCACCACGCGCGAGAGGGTCTTGCTCACGAGCGTGCATCAGCACGACACGCCGGTTGCGGATTTCACGGCGCAGCGCCTCCTCGACGAGCACGGCCTGCCGGAGGCTCTCTGCAAGGTACCGTATGTGAAGGACTGCATCGCGCGTGTGGCGCGCGCGTTGAAGGATTCCCTCGGCAGGGCGGTTCCGGTAACGCATTACGGTATTGGCGAGGCCGCGGTGGAAGGTGTCGCCTCGAACCGGCGCGTAGTCGCCGCGGACGGCACCGTTTCGTTTCCTCGCAATAGCGCCACGGCGGACGCGGCGATTCGCGACGCGCCCATCGGCGAACACGATCCCATGCTCAAAACGCTCAGTTTCTGGAATGGCGACCAGGCACTCGCGGCGCTCAACTTTTACTCCGTGCATCCGATGAGCTACTACGGGAAGGGCGGCGTGTCCGCCGACTTTGTAGGCATGGCGCGCCGCAAACGGCAGGAAGACGACCCCGCGATCCATCAGTTCTACTTCACGGGATGCAGTGGAGATACCACGGCTGGCAAGTACAACGATGGCGCGATTCAAAACCGCCCCGTGCTCGCGGATCGCATCTACCAGGCGATGGTCGCCGCATGGAATGCCACGGAAAAGCATGAGATAGGCGATGTGACCGTGCGCGTCGCGAAGATGACCCTCGAGCCGAAGAGCACCGCGGGATACTCGGAAGAGGAAATGAAAGCAATCCTGGCGGACACCAATGCGAAAACCTTCACTCGCATTCTCGCGGCAATGGGGCTGAGTTTCCGGATGCGGCTGAATCAGCCGATCGATGTGCCCGCCGTGGATTTCGGCAAGGCGCAGTTTCTGGTGATGCCCGCGGAGAGTTTCGTGGGGTACCAGCTCATGGCGCAGCAACTGCGTCCCGACAGCTTTGTCGTGACCGCGGGATTCGGTGAGTGTGCACCCGGGTATATCCCCACCGCGCAAACCTCGGCGGAAGGATTCAATGACGCGCACGACTGGTGTTGGGTCGCACCCGGAGCCGAAGATCGCATGCGCGCCGCCATGGCGGAAGCCCTGGGCGCGCCCGGGCAGTAAGCAAGCAAGTCACCATCGGCTGAAGTGTGGAGAAGAGAGGACAAAGAGACAGGCGAGGGCGCCTGTCCCACACGTCCTTCTCCAATGAAACGGCCATTTCGCTCTCTTGATGTCTCGGGAAACACCGCGGCTACACGAAATGAGAATTGGCCCACCTATGAGCAAGCGCGTGTGGCACAGGCGCCCTCGCCTGTGTTTTCATTCAATGTGTTGCTACATCGCGAGGAAGCCCCCGTCGACGACCATCTCCGCGCCGGTCATCCAGCTCGATTCGTCGGACGCGAGGAACAGCGCCGCATTGGCGATATCGCGCGCGGTGCCGAGCCGGCGGATGGGGATCTCGGCGGAGATAGCCTTCCGCTTGTCATCATTCAAGTACGGCGCCTGAAGCGGCGTGTCAATGAACCCGGGATGAATGATGTTGCAGCGGATCTGCTCGGGTGCAAACTGGATCGCCAGCGACTTGCACAGCGAAATCAGTGCGCCCTTCGCGCAGGTGTAGGAATCCTGGGCGAGCGTGAAACCCGCGAGCGCCGAGATGGACCCCACGAGAATGATGCTACCGCCGCCCGCCTTGCGTAGCTCGGGGATGCCGTGTTTGGTCAGGAAGAACGGACCTTTGAGGTTGATAGCCTGCACGAGGTCCCAGTTCTCTTCCGTCGTTTCGATCACCGACTTGTCGCGATCTTTCCATAGTACGCCCGCGTTCGCATAGAGAATGTGCAAGGCGCCGAAGGCCTTCACGCCTTCCGCGATAGCTTTTTGGACGTCAGCTTCCTTGCTGACATCGCCCTGAACGAACAGGGCCTTGCCGCCCGCGGCCTCGACAAGACGGACCGTTTCCTTGCCCGCGTCTGCGTTCAGGTCAAACACGATGACCTTCGCGCCTTCCTGCGCGAAGACCACCGACGCTTCGCGGCCCATGCCCAGGCCCGCGCCGGTGATGATGGCTACTTTGTCTTTCAATCTCATGGCTTCAAGTCTCCTACTACTTTCCGGGTCTCACGAGGAGTCCCGGCTTTCCGCTTCCTAGACTAATTCAAAATACCGCCGGCGTTCCCAGTCGGTGACATACTTCTCGAATTCCTTCTCTTCCCAGCGGGCGACACCCGTGTAGTGATTGACCACGTCGTCGCCGAAGAGCGTGCGGGCCGCCTTGCTGGACTCGAATGCATCGGTCGCCTGCGTGAGGTTGCGATGCAGAGAGGGCGGTTTCTCCAGTTCATACGCGTTGGCCTCGATGAAGGGGCCGATGGGCTCCAACTCGTTTTCGATGCCATACAGGCCGGAGGCGATCATGGCCGCATAGATCAGGTGCGCATTGGCATCCGAACCGGGAATGCGGTTCTCGATGCGCATCGACTTTCCGTGGCCTGCCACGCGGAACCCGGTGGTCCGGTTGTCGCCGCCCCAGGTAACGTTGCTGGGCGCGAAGGAGAGGTCTTCGATTCGCTTGTAGGAGTTGACCGTGGGCATGTAGAAGAGTTGGAGGTCTTTGCACAAGGCCATCATGCCGCCCATGAAATGCCGCATGGCCGTCGACATGTGGTGTTCGCCCTTCTCATCGGGGAAGGCCGGCTGGTCACCCTTCCACAGGCTCATGTGAATGTGCGAGCCATTGCCGGAATGCTTAGAATCCCATTTCGCCATGAAGGTCGCTTGGATGCCGTTAAGGGCGGCCATTTCGCGGATACAGTTTTTGAAGATGACGTGCCGGTCGGCGATCTCCAGCACATCGTTGTATACGAGGTTGATCTCGAACTGGCCATGCCCCCACTCGGCCTTGTTGCATTCGATCTCGATGCCCGACTCGGCGAGGGCGCGCCGGATGGGCCCAATGATCCATTCGTCCATTGATGTGCGGAAGATGGAATAGTCCCCGATGTAGCGCGACATGGGCTCGAGGTCGCGGTAGTCCTTCGCGCGGGAGCCTTCGAGCGTTTCGCGAAAGAGGAAGAATTCGATCTCCGGCGCGGCCTTGACGTCGAAGTCCATGGCTTTGGCCTTCTCCACCTGCTTGCGCAGGATGGAGCGGGGCGCGACGTTGACCAACTTGCCGTGGTGGTCGTAGGTGTCGCAGATGACGAGGGCGGTCTTGTCGAACCACGCATACCTGCGCAGGGTCGTCCAATCCGGGACGGCTGTCATGTCGCCGTACCCCGTGTGCCATCCCGTGAAATCCAGCCCTGGAATGAGCATGCGCTCGATGTCCCAGCCGAAATTGCAGTCGCAGGTGTGCACACCTTGCGCAAGGTCGCGGATAAACGGGATCGCCGCGCAGCGTTTCCCATAGAGCCGGCCCTGTAGATCGATACCCGCGACGATGACCGTGTCGACGGTTCCATCGTTGATCCACTTCTCGAGTCGCTTCACTTCCACATCCTCCGCTTGCCCGGCCCAAAGCTCCCCAAAATTCCGGTGAGTATGTCACACTACGGCCAAAACACGCAAAGAATCCGCCGCGTTGGGCTTACCCCGGCTGAGGAGAAGAGATTTGACCACGGGGGCACGGGGAACACGGGGGATGAGGAGGGAGGAATTTCTCTCGCCAAGACGCGGAGGCGCAAAGCAATTTCGCAATATAGAAATGTGTGTCATCTCTTCCCCCGTGTTCCCCGTGCCCCCGTGGTCAAATCAGGAAAAGAAGGAATCAGTCTCAACAGCGTTGGGGTCGGGGGCGTTTTCCTCGATCCATTTCGCAAAAGCTTCCGGCGAGAGCACGTGTAGAAATCCCCGCATCTTGTAGTGGCCGAGGCCGCAGAGTTGCGCGCAGGCGATCTCGAAGGTGCGGTCCGCGCTGCCCTTGATGGTCCGGTATTGCTCGGTCGTCATCGTGGGCACGAAGGATACATGCGTCTGTACACCGGGGATAACGTCCTGTTTCACGCGCAATTCAGGGATGTTGAGGCTGTGAATGACATCCTGCGAACTCAGCCAAATCACCGCGGGCCGGTTGACGGGCAGATAGAGCTGATTGCGCAATACGATGTCGTCTTTGCCGAAGGGGTCGTCGCGGTCAAGTCCGACCGGATTCAATTCGTCATCGATGAACTCCGCCGCCGTTCGGCCGAAGACACCGTCCGCGCCGCCGTAGTGAAAATTCCAGGCATACTGTTGCGCCACGAGGCGGACCTGCAACGCTTCACCCTCGTCCGGGACCGCGACCACATACCGCGACCAGAAAGGCACCGACAGCGCGACAAGCAGGAGGACTTCCACGCCGATCACGACGGCCTCGATGTAGTATGTCGCGCGGCTTCGGGCGCCGTGGTGATCGGCGCGGGGCTGGCGTGACTTGCGGAAGCGCATCAGCACGTACACCCCGTAGGCAAACCATCCAGCAAAGAGGACTGCGATGAAGAGGTGAGTGAGAATGAGCAAACGGTCAACGTGGGCGCCATGTTCCGACGCCAGCACGGGAAGTCCCCACCACTGGCTCATGCCTTTTCTCCCGCATCCGACTCAGTTTCGACTTCGCCGGAAGCGCGCATGCGCAGCAACACCGGCACCGTTACCACGGCCATCGCACCCACGACGAGCCCGGTCACAGCGAGGAGAGTAGCGATGGCCATGTTCATGCCATGGGTCTGAGCCGAACTGGCTTCCCCGAAGCACGTCGCACAGGCATGGGCACGGGGCACGAGCGCAAGGCTTAAGGCGAGTGCAATACAGGCCACCACTCTCGGAGATGTCAAAGAAGTGGTTCTAAGCCAATTAAGACACAGGCGAGGGCGCCTGTGCCACACGTCTATCACCACATGGAAGGTGAGCTGACAGCAGATTTCCTTGGACCGGCCAAGTGCTGCAAGAGAACGGGTCCATGACGATGGTCGTGCAGGCGCGTGTGGGACAGGCGCCCTCGCCTGTCGTCTTCCGTAGTTCGGAGCATAAACACGCTGAGTGAGGTTAGGTCCTTGAGTCATACCACGTATACCAATACGAACGTCGCCAACGACGTCGCGAAAACAAACAGCCAGTAGTACCCGAGGCATTCGACCCAATTCGCATAGCGAATGGGTTTGATGTCCGCAAACTGCCTGCAAGGACCCGCGATCCAGGCGGTCACTACAGCGCCGCCGCCAACGTGGATGCGGACGATCCCGCTCAGAAGGTAGTACATGCCGTAGAAGGTGCTGGTGGATGCTCTCGCCCCCGTCGCGCCTACGATGCGGTGTTCCAAGGCGACCAGGGTGACCGAACACACCGCGAGCACAACGCATATCCACAGCCACTTCGGGCCTTTGCCTGCACGGGCCGCACGCCGTGCCTTCACGGAAGCGGTCGCCAGCAGGATGAGGACGATGCCATTCGCCACCGCATATCCCACGGGCAACACATCCCGTGCGGCCGGCCACTCCGCCGAAGCGGAGCGTAGAAACACATAGCTGGACACCAGGGCTCCGAAGAACATCGCTTCCGCGGCGAGAAAGAGCCAGGTGCCCACCTTGGCGTTGTAGAGGCCGGTGTCGCGGCGCGGGGTGGCCGTGTGGGGAATCGCGCTCATGCTTCTTCAGGCTCCCACTGTGGTGAGAAGTCTTTCGCCTTTCCGGGCACGCTGTATTCATTGGGGCCGCGGTGTGCGCGCGGAGGCTTGTCGAAGTTACCGCCGAAACGCGGTGGCGACGGCGTATTCCACTCGAGACTGGTGGCGTCCCAGGGATTGTCTGCCGATTTCTTGCCCCAGCGCAGGCTGTACACGAAGTTGATAACGAAGGGCAACTGAGCGATAGCGAGCGCGAAGGCCGAGTGCGTGGCCGCCTTGTTCAGAAAGAAGACTTCCTGGCCGAAGCCGTACGTGGCGCCGCCGTCGTACAGGCGGCGAGAGACTCCCGCCAGCCCCTGCAACAACATGGGTATAAAGATGGCATTCATGAACAGCAACGATGGCCAGAAATGGAGGTGCCCCAAGGTGTCATTGAGCTTGCGCCCGGTTACCTTGGGAAACCAATAGTAGACGCCCGCGAAGATGGCGAAGAGCGTACCGGGCGCCACCACGTAATGAAAATGCCCGATCACGTAGTAGGTGTCGTGAAGCACGATATTCGTCGCGGAGAGAGCCAGAGGCAGGCCCGTCAAACCACCGATGCCGAACATCGGCAGGAAGGCAAGCGCGAACAGCATCGGCACGGTGAAGCGGATCGATCCGCCCCAGAGCGATACCAGCAGTGATGTGGCCATGATGATCGACGGAATCGAAATGATCAGCGTGGTGGCCTGAAAAAACGTGCTGATGACCGTGCCCATGCCCGTGAGAAACATGTGATGCGCCCATACGAGCATCGACATGAAGCCCATGAACACGGCCGAGACCACCATGCCCTTGTAGCCCCAGAGCGGCTTGCGTGTGTTGTTCGCGATGACCTCCGCGATGATGCCGAATGCCGGAAGGATCAGCACGTAGACTTCGGGATGCGCGAGAAACCAGAAGAGGTGCTGCCACAGCAACGCGCTCCCGCCGCCGCTTGCGTCCAGTGGTTTCCCAGTGACAACCAGCCCACTGGGCAGAAAGAAGCTGGTGCCCTCGAGGCGGTCCATCAACTGCAACACAGCGGCCGCGGCCAGCGGAGGGAACGCGAGCAGGAGCAGATACGAAGTCACCAACTGGGACCATACGAAGAATGGCAGACGCAATAGGGAGAGTCCTGGCGCACGGAGCTGCACGATGCTCGTGATGAGATTGATGGCCAGGAAAAGCGAAGAGAGATAGACAAAGGCGATGCCCACAAGCCAGTACGTCTGCCCGCCGGTTTCAATGACCGAAAGCGGAGGATAGCCCGTCCACCCGGAGTTCGATGGCCCGGCCGGCGTGATAAAGCTGAAGGAGATGATGACGATGCCCGCGAGGTAGCAGAGGTACCCCACGCGGCTCAAGCGCGGAAAGGCCAGATTCGGCGCGCCCAGCATGAGCGGCACGAGGTACGTGCCGAATCCGCCCACCAGCAGTGGCACAACGGCGAGAAAGACCATGTAGGTGCCGTGCATGGCGCCCAACTGGTTGTAGAAGTTGGGGAGCATGACGCCCTTCGGCATGCGCGTATCGTCTTCTCCGAAGAAATTGCTCAGAAACGGGAAGGGAGACTCCGGGTAGGCCAGTTGCCAGCGCATCATCAAGACCATGCAGAAGGCGACAAACAGCATGAGGAGCGCGGTCAGGGCGTACTGGATGCCGATGACCTTGTGATCGCAGGAAACCGCGCGCCGTAGCCAGCCGGGCTCCCGCCGCGCGCTATGTCTAATTCCTTCTGTCATGACTGCCTTGGACGCGACTGCGAAACTGCAGGGGGTAAAGAACCGCGCAGCCGGAACGATCTCCGGCTACTTCTTCGCGGGCCGTGTGAACTGAAAGTCCTGCTTGGCGGGCGCGTCGGCACCCACGGTAACGGTGGCGGCCTGCTTGCCGAGCTTCTCGTGCCACGCTTCGATTTCATACTCGCCCGGTTCGAGGCCCCCTATCTCGAAAACCCCATCCTTCGTGGTAACGCAGTAGAAGGGATGGTCGAGCACCGCGCAATAGGCGTGCATCCAGCGATGCAAGTCGCATTTGATCTCGAAGGGATCCTCTACCTTGGGCAGTTGCACCTCGATCTCCGTCAGGGTCTTCGGCATGGCCCGGTTGAATGGCGTGTTGACCGCGGGCATGCCGTGGACGTTGTGCATGATCCCATCGGGATTCTGAATCTTCAGGGTCTGCGCGGGATGTAGCACAAATACGCGGGGCGAGTACTGGCATCCCTTCTGGGTGAGCGTGACCGGTTGCGCGGGTGCGGGATACTCTTTGACGGCGTATCCTTTCGTGACGCGCACCAGCACGTTGCCCATCGTATTGCCTTCACCCAAAACCAGCACCTCATTGGCCGGCGGATTGTCCCCGTGCAACGCCGCGCATGCCGGGTCGCCCGACAAGTCGACGGGCGGAAGTTTCGGGACTTCACCGGAATACGTGATGGTTCCCGCGATGCTGCCGGCATGCGAGGCGGCTGCAAATACCAGGCACGCTGAGGCCAGAATTGAAAAACGGCGGATCATCCCACTGCCCATGATGTGATGCACTCCTTGCGATGTGACCGGGACATTTGAAGCGCCTTGCAGAGCGCGTAGCGCAGAACCCTAACAAACGCGCCCCGCCAGTTCAAACCGAGGATGGGGAGGGGAGAAATCGGACGGATCGGACGGATCGGACTGATCCGTCCGATCCGTCCGATGCCGTTGCGAGTAATGTGAAACGTGGTAGGTGCTTTTAGCTGCGCTGGTCCTCGAGTTCACGATCCACGGCGTGGCTGTACCAGCGGTTGAAGACCGACACCCAGAGGATCAGCAGCACCCATGCAACGGGCGCATACGCCACATTGTCGAGCGAGAACGCGTCGCCAAACGCGGCAACTGCGCGTCCCGTGACAGCACTCACGGCAAGGCCCCACAAGCTGACCACGATGACCCCAAGAAGCATCTGCGCCGTGACTTTCGCCTCGAAATACGCGGGACGGCGACGCAAAACCAGTGTCACAGCCGAAGCCACGCACACAATCGACAAGGCGCCAAATGCGGCGAGGTCAGGCGTCCATTCGTGGGGAGTCATCAGGACCTGCAGGTTGAAGTGGCCTCCGGCAGCCAGCAGGGCCACCGCATAGGCGCCGAACACAACGCCCGCGATGAAGTCGAATAGGGCGATGCGGCGGACCACGCGTGACTCGACGGGGAATAGCGCAGCCTGCTTATCGCGAATGGCCCGCGCGGCACGCAGCATCTGGTTGGGTCCCAGCATGGACAATTGGTGAATTCCCCAGACGATCAAGAGGATTCCTACCGCGACCGGTATCAGTGCCGGATCGAAAAACCCGCCGTCGCGCGGGACCCTCATGAATGAGGATGCGATGAGGTCGCCAAGTCCCGCCACCAGCATCAAGGCGCCATTGGAGCCGTACATGCCGCGCTTGGGTGCGCACACACCCGAAATCCCAAGGGCCAGCAGCGCGAGACCCCAACCGACCCATACATTCTCGGACAGGAGCACGTGCAGAATCCCGAAGAGCACCACGCCGACACCGGAAACGCGGACCTCATTCTCAATCTCCGAATGCTCTTTGTGAGGCATCCAGGAGACGAGCTTCTGCATCTGGACCTTGGTGCAGGGGAACGAGTAGCTCTTCAATCCTTCGATGACGTGGAAGGTCAGAATCCGCCCACGCACAAGGTCATAAGAGAACTTGAGGTAGCGCGCCGTTTCGTCGCGGTGGAGATGCAGCACGGCCTTGTCGCCCGGCATGAGCAGGGTCAGGATATCGGCGTCGAGTTTGACGGTCCAGATATCACGCCCCTTTCCGTCGACTGGGCGGAACTGAATGAAAAAGGGTGCGGCAGCATAAGGACGCACTGATGTTGGCACAGCGTTCATCGGCTTCGTGACCTCCGTGTTGTCACTGCAAGCCGGTCCCAACACGGATATTACCACAAAAAAGCGAAACTTGCATCCGCAAGTTCCGCATGAATCCGTAAATTATCTGCTTTGAGCCACTTATGCGATGCGCTAACGCATCTCCTGGCCGCCAGTCACGTTGATGGCCTGTCCCGTCATGTATGAAGAATCAGACGAGGCCAGAAACACCACCACATTGGTCACGTCTTCGTAGGTACACCCGCGCTTCATGGGCACCTGATCCACATACTTCTGGCGAACTTCCGCTTCGCTAATGCCCTGATTGGCGGCATACTGCTTGAAGAGGCTGTTCACCCATAGCGGCGAATCCAGGAGGTTTCCGGGACATATCGAGTTGACCCGGATGTTGCGTTCGGCGAATTCGAGGGCAAGGCTTTGGGTGACTCCGATGCCCCCGAACTTTGAGGCGGCATAGGCGCTATTGCGGAAGCTGCCTTTCTTGCCGGATTTGGAGTTGATTTGGATGATGGACCCGCCACCGCTGGGTACCATGACCCGGGCCGCCTCGCGGGCCGTGAGGAAATAGCCGGTCAGGTTCACATCGATGACCTTGCGCCACTTGCCGGCGTCAAACTCAATGGAGTCGCCCGAAATCAGAATGCCCGCGTTGGACACCAGGATGTCGACCCCGCCGAGGTTTGCCGCCGCGTCGTCCATGGCGCGTTTGATGGCTCCCGCGTCGCAGACATCGACGGCGGCAGCGCTGACATTGCGGCCCGTATCCTTGGCCGCCTGAGCCGCCGTGGCGGCCACGCTATCCAGATTGATGTCCCACGCAACCAGGTCGCAGCCTTCGCGCGCGAGCCGCTCCACGATGGCCGCGCCAAGACCTTGTGCCGCGCCCGTAACGACGGCGCGCTTGTTCTCGAGTCTGCCCATTAGACGTACTTCTCCAAGAGGGCTTCTTCGGCTTCCTTGGTCCAGGCGGCCTGGGGCCCGAGTTTGCCCTTGAGTTCGGGTACCTTCTCCTCGACTTCCTCTACGCTCATCAGAGGCAGGTCCGGAATCTGCGGATAGATCACCGTTTTGCCCGGGTACCGCGCGACGTTCACGCCCTCCAAGCCTTCCCGCGCGCAATTGAGACCGCCGATGGCCGCGACGCTGAGATTCGTGTTCAGCTCGCCGGATTCGACCATGGAAAGGACCTTGCGCAAATCGCTGATGCGCGACCCGCTGGACCCAATCATCTTGATCCCGCGGCACAGGTGTTTGATGGCGATGTCCGCGCAACTGCCAAGGCCCACGCCCGAGAAGATGTTCAGGAGCGCCTTGTCGGCGGCGTACTCCATCGCGGCCGGGACCAGACGCGCCACGGGCGCCATCACGATCACATCGCTATAGCCACCCGGCGCGAGCGAGTGGATATGCGCGTCCATGGCTTCCTGTGAGGCGAACTGGCTTGGGGCCAAGGTCACCAGCTTCACACCGCGCTGTTTCGCGAGGTCGCCAAAGCGCCGCTCGATGTGGTCGAGCCGGCCACGGTCAAGGTCGGTCACGGCGACGAGTCCGGGCCCGTGCTGGATTTCGATGGCGCGCTGCACGTGCATCTGGCCCATGGGGCCGCCCGCACCAAGGAAGAGCGCGCTGCCACCCGGCAGGAGGTCGTACCGGCTGTTCGTTTCCTGGATTGACGCCAGGTCGCCACCCCCGCCGTAATAACGGACACCCTGGTAGTGGACGCGGCCGATGTCGAGCGAAGCCGTGCCATCCGCCGAGGGGGCTCCCGGCAGGTACATCACGCCATTCGCCTTGATGCGGGGCGCCAACGTGTTCACCAGTTCCGGAGACGGGTTCGGGATAATGATGTCGTCCCACTCGGCCTTCTCGTCGAGGCCTGCCAGCGACCGCGGCACGATCACCGCGTGCGGGAAACGCTCGCCGCACTTCTCGGTGCCGGAGTCCGCCACGATCAGCAGGGTGCCACCTTCGAGCGGGCTCATGCGTTCCTTCAGGTTGTACGACATCTCGACGCAGGCCCACGGCTCCGACAAGGCGGCTTGGCTGTAACCGGTCTCGGGCCGGACGGGCAGGAGGTAGCACCCCTCGTCGCCATCCAGGGCGCGCTCATCGAGGTAGCAGTACTGGCCCAGCCCGCCGGGGATGAGGTAGCCGAATGCGAAGCCCAGTCCCTTGTAGTAGATGTCCGCCTGCACGATGTAGCGCTCGCCGACCTTGAACTTGTCTTTCCACTGGGCGCCAATCTGCACCACCGTTGCCGCGCATTCATGCCCGAGCACGGTCGGCTCCTTGGACAGGTCGCGCCCGCGCAGGCGCGCGTGCTTGCTGCCTTGGTTGATGATCTTGATGTCCGACTGGCAGAGGCCGAGCGCATCGACCCGCAGCAGGATCTCGTTGTCCTTGGGAGGGCGCAGCTCGCGGGTGACGGGTTTGCCGTCCTTGCCCACGTTTTCGAGTCCAGCGCCATATATTTCCCAGGCGTCGTACGAAGCAGGCAGCGGAGCGTCCGCCTTGCGATAGTGGTCCAGAGTAGACACGATGTTCTCCTTTATGGTTGCGTGCGCGGGCCGGGTCAGGACTTGCGTCCCGCGATGCTATTCAAGCGGTAATGTTCGTCGGGCCGGGTGAAGATCCGGTCCACGTCCTGGGGCGACATGAAGCGAGGGCCGCCCATGGCATAGGCGTTGACCAGAACACGGGACGCCTTCTCGCTCATGTCTGTGCAACTGGTCACGGCCTTCGGGGACGCCCCCATGGTGATGAGGCCGTGGTTCTGCATGAGGATGGCGGACGGCAACACGCCTTCCTCCTCGACAAAACGCTCGAAACGCGTCTTCACTTCCCGCGCAAGGACCAGACCCGGATCGACGTAAGGGATCCAGACTGACTTATGCTTCATCGACACGACCTGGTCGGGGAAGAGCCGGCCCGAGACGGCCTCTTCGGCAACTTTCGAGCAGAGAATGGCGTTCGTGTAGATGGGGTGCGTATGGCCGATGAATTGGTATTCCGGCACGCGCAGGAGGATGGCATGCAACATGGCCTCCACTGAGGGGCGCCGCTTCTCGTTCGGGTCCAGGAGGGCCTCCTGGAAGACCCGGGTCACATCCTCGTCGCCCGCCTTCGGGTCGTCAATGATGGCGGTCACCTTCGAGATCGACACGGCGACAAAGCCCGACTCGTCGATGTTGGCCATCGTCGTCCCGGACGCCTTCACGTAAAACGAATCCTCGTCGATCCGGACCGAAGAATTGCCCTCGCCCAGGATGGCGTATCCATTGGCCGGGTCGCCAAGGTAGCGCGACATCTCGATCAATTGCTGCAAAACACTGTTTGACATGGCTTAAGCCCATTTCCTAGTAGGTGAAAGAACACAGACAGGAAGGAGTATAGCAAGAAACCGGGGCCGGATTGAATGTCGGGGACGTGCCCCACAGGGCATGTGCCCTTCGGAAGAAGAAGTCGTCTGCCGAGTACGCACGCTGACACGGATTTGAGCAGACGCGGCGGGGGTGGCTCCGGCAGCAGTGTGTCGATGACTAATCCCAGGCCTGCAGCAGGTCCGCGTTGTCCACCCAGAGCACGAAGAACGGCGTCTCCTGGCCGCGCTGCTTCATGATGACGAGGAAGGGGCGATCGCAGATGTAATGGCCAAGCCCGGCGCTCCTCACAAACGCATACGCCTCGGAAAACAGTTCGGCGCCGCTTCGGTCCAAACGAAACTGAATCTCCTGAAATGCGACATCTATACGCTGGCCCTGGATAGGTGGACTTTCGATCCGGTGGCCCTCCAATTCGGCGAGGTGGTGCTCGAGCTGCCAGAACATGTCAGGGACCAGAAGAATGTCCTTTCCTTCCAACGACGAACTGCCAGGGAAAGGACCTGCTGAATACGCATCGCACTTCGCCTTCAGCACGCTCAGGGTGTTGGACAGCGTGTCTTCTCGCTCCATGCAAGAGACAACGATCTGGCACGGATAGGAGTCTCTACACAAATCCACCGCGAAGGCAGTTGGAGGCTGGTCCGAACGCCGGGCTTGCTCGCCCGGCCATTCCGCCATAAGTAACTGGGGTTGGCCGCGTAGTTTGAGGTACCGGTCGCCGTCCTTCTTTCGTATGCCAAAAGAGCGGACCGGTGTCTTGACTCCGTCACTTCCCGTAAACGTAAATGGACTGCGACTGTCGAAATACGGAACAGGAAAGGGAACGCGCGCCTCCAGGTAGGAGTACAAGACAAAGGACCCGGGGGCAATCCCCTCGAAGGCAGGAATCTCGTGCCGGGGGAACTTCGCCGCCATGTCCTTCTTGATTGTTTGCAGGATGCCCTTGTCCTCGGTGCCCGCGGTGGCGTAGTAGACTTCCGGGGGCATGTACTGGGCGGGGTCAGCGGCGGCGTTCAACCGCGTGCAGACTTCATCCGCCCCGGACACCTGGACGGGACCCTTAATGACATTCTGCTGCAGTTGCTTCCACCCCGCGAGAAACGTCGCGCACCAGACCACGTTCTTGCCGGGTTCGATAGGCGTGTCCAGGGTGGGCACGATCTGCGTGCGCGTGAGTTCACGCGAGTCGCCGCTGAAGCTCGGGGTGGGGTTCGGCGCGCCGCGTCCCGCGTGCGTCGCCCAGTAATAGGCACCCGCGGCAAGCACGAGCAGAAGGCCCCAAGGAGCCAGCTTGCGCCAGCGACTGGCACGCGGCCGTGCCTGCACCGCATCCAGCCCCGCGGTCCCGGACGATTCAGATTCGGTCATGGTTCCCCCTCCGCGGCGGCCCGCTCGCGCCGCCATCCTATGATCGTAGGATATCACAATCCCCCAGGAGTTGCGCGCAAGTCCTGACTCATTGGGCTCCCACAAGGTGAACGGCAGAACGCCACTATGGAGTGCGGTGGCTTGCCGCCGCTTTGACGAAGCAAGCTTGCTTGCGGCCTACGGAGTTGACCCTGGCGCATGGGAGACCTTCACCGCAAGGCAAAAGCAAGCTTCCAGTGCTAAACAGCACCGCCCAATGCCGACAAAGTAGACGCGGTTGGTAACCGCGTCTCTCGGGCTTCGTATATTCAGACAAAGAAACGCGGCTACAAGCCGCGTCTACCTTGGACCGCACTGAAGCCATCCTCGA